>CAMFLW010000034.1 GCA_945957575.1 uncultured Aeromonas sp.
CAAGGAGACGTGTCATGGTCAAACAGATATTCACCCACAAGATCTTTCTGCTGCTATTGCTCAGCCTGCTGTTGATGGTGCCGGTGCAATCCATCATGGAGCTGAACCGGGAGCGTCAGGCTTACCGCAGTCAGGCCATTCACAGCATCATGGCCAGCAGTAGCGGCCCGCAACGGCTGATAGGGCCTATCCTGGTACAGCCCTATACCCGCTCGGTCACGGTCGAGCAGGAAGGCAAGCGTTTCGTCCGTCAGGAGCAGATCTACCGCAACCGGCTGCCGGAGCAGTTGGATATCAAGGCCAACATGGAGGTCACCCCGCGCAAGCTGGGCATCTATCAGGCGCAGGTCTATCAGACCCGGCTCTCCCTTTCCGGCCGTTTGCCGACAGCCGAGCAACTACAAGAGAGCACGCCGCTCGCCGGGGATGACGAGCTGGTGGCGGGCAAACCCTACCTGAGCCTGGTGATCTCCGATGCTCGCGGTATCAACAGCGTGCCCGAACTGCAGCTCGGCACACAGCGGATTCCGTTTGCCCCCGGTGCCCGCCTCGGTGATGCGCTCGCGGGTATCCATGCCCCACTCGACAGCCTGCCGCAACAAGATGGCACTTTTCATCTGGAGCTCAATCTGCAGGGGATGAATGCCCTCGACATAGTACCGCTGGGCAAGGAGAGCACCCTGCTGCTGGCGGGCAACTGGCCCCATCCCAACTTTATCGGCGACTTTCTGCCAAGCAGTCGCACCCTGAGCCCGCAAGGGTTTGAGGCCAACTGGCAAACCAGCTGGTTCGCCAGCGACATGGAGACCAGCTTCAACCGGATGATGAACGGGGGCGATAGCAATCTCTCCACCTTCAGCGTCAGCCTGGTGCAACCGGTGGATCACTATCAGCTCAACGAACGGGCGGCCAAATATGCCCTGCTGTTTATCGGCCTCACCTTTATCAGCTTCTTCATGTTCGAGCTGCTCAAGGGGCTGCGGGTTCACCCGATCCAGTACGCGCTGGTGGGCATGGGGCTGGCTATCTTCTATCTGGTACTGCTGGCCCTGACCGAACACCTCGGCTTTGGCTGGGCCTATCTGGTGGCCGCGCTGGCCAGCGTGCTGCTCAACGGCTTCTACCTCAGCCATGTGCTGGGCGGCCCGAAACAGGGGATCGGCTTTGCTGCGCTGCTCGGGCTGGTCTATGCCATCCTCTACAGCCTGCTGCAGGCCGAAGAGATCGCCCTGCTGCTCGGTGCCGTGCTGTTGTTCGCCACTCTGGCACTGATCATGATGCTGACCCGCAAGCTCGACTGGTATCAAGTGATGGGCTACAGCGCACCCGCCACCACATGGGCGGCCCCCCAGTCATCGACCAGTGACACCAACCATCAGTCATAAGCCAAAAAAAAACCGGCGCCATCAGGCGCCGGTTCTATTTTATTGATCGGGCATCACTTCTTCTTGACCGGACGAGCCCAGTTTTTGATGTGACGCTGGGGCACCCGGGTGATCACCAACTCGTTCTCGGCCACATCCTTGGTGATGGTAGAACCCGCCCCCAGAGTCGCCCCCTTACCGATGCGCACCGGCGCCACCAGCTGGGTATCGGAACCGACGAATACATCATCCTCGATGATGGTCTGGAATTTGTTGACCCCGTCGTAGTTGCAGGTGATGGTACCGGCACCGATATTCACGCCGGCTCCGATCTCGGCATCACCCAGATAGGTCAGATGACCGCACTTGGAACCAACCCCAAGGCGGGCCTTCTTCATCTCGACGAAGTTGCCAACGTGCGCATCCTGCTCGAGCACAGCCCCCGGGCGTAGACGGGCAAACGGGCCGACCGAGCACTGATCCGCCACCTGAGCCCCTTCGACGATGGAGTAGGGCTTCACTTCGGTGTGATCGCCAATGACGCAATCTTTCAGCACGGAACCGGCACCGATGCGGACATGGTTGCCGAGGGTTACCTTGCCTTCGATGATGACGTTGACATCGATCACCACCTCTTCACCGATCTCAAGAGTACCGCGCAGATCGAAGCGAGCCGGGTCGATCAGGGTAGCCCCGGCGATCATCAGCTTCTCGGCCTGCATCTGCTGGTAGCTGCGCTCAAGGGCAGCCAGCTGCACTCGGTTGTTGGCCCCTTCCACCTCGGCGGCACGCTCCGGATGGACCGCTGCGATCGGGCAGCCATCACCATGCGCCATGGCGATCACGTCGGTCAGGTAGAACTCGCCCTGGGCGTTTTTGTTGTCGAGACGAGACAACCATTGACGCAACTGGCCCCCATTGGCCACCAGCACGCCGGTGTTTACCTCACGGATCGCCAGCTGCTCGGCATTGGCATCCTTCTGCTCGACGATACCGACCACCAGACCGTTTTCACGGACGATGCGGCCATAGCCGGTGGGGTTGTCCAGCACCACGGTCAGCAGTGCCATCCCGTTTTCCGCTTTGGCGGCGAGCAAGCGCTGCAGGGTCTCGGGCTGGATCAGCGGGGTATCGCCGTAGAGCACCAGCACATCGTCTTCATCCTTCCAGAACGGGATGGCCTGGGCGACGGCATGACCAGTTCCCAGCTGCTGAGCTTGCAGCACCCAGTTGACATCGGCCGCCACGATCCGCTCTTTCAGCAGCTCGGCACCGTGGCCATAGACCAGATGCAGCTGCTCGGCACCGACCTGACGAGCGGTATCGATCACATGGGAAACCATGGGTTTGTTGGCTACCGGGTGCAGTACCTTGGGCAGAACGGAACGCATACGGGTACCTTTACCCGCAGCCAGGATCACGACGTTGAGGGACATAAATTGGCCTTTGGAACATGAGAAATACTCGGCGGAGTCTATCCAACGGGTAAAAAAAAAGCGACCCGAAGGTCGCTTTTTACATCACCGTTATTAGCGGTAATTCTTTTTGACGATATCGATGACTCGCAGTTGAGCCATCGCCTTGGCCAGCTCGGTGGCGGCCTGGGCGTAGTCGATATCACCATGGGAGCTGTGGATCCGCTCTTCGGCTGCGCGCTTGGCTTCCTGGGCTTTCGCCTCATCCAAGTCGTCAGCACGAATCGCGGTGTCCGCCAGCACGGTCACGGATTCAGGTTGTACTTCCAGCATACCGCTGGAGATGTACAGCACCTCTTCAGTTCCGTTCTGCTTCACCAAGCGGACCAGGCCCGGCTTGATGGCAGTCAGCAACGGAGCATGACCGTGGCGGAGACCCAACTCACCTTCGGAGCCTGATACCTGAGCGGATTGCACGCGACCGGAAAACAGTTTTCCTTCGGCGCTCACCACGTCCAGGTGAAAGGAGATCATCTCTGCCATGGGCCCTCCTGTCGAGGCTTACAGTTTCTTGGATTTCTCGACGACTTCGTCGATACCGCCAACCATGTAGAACGCCTGCTCGGGCAGATCGTCATACTCGCCTTTCAGGATGCCCTGGAAACCACGGATGGTCTCTTTCAGCGGCACGTATTTACCCGGAGAACCGGTAAACACTTCTGCTACGAAGAACGGCTGGGACAGGAAACGCTCGATCTTACGGGCACGGGCTACGGTCAGTTTGTCTTCTTCTGACAGTTCATCCATACCCAGGATGGCGATGATGTCCTTCAGCTCTTTGTAGCGCTGCAGTACGGTCTGAACGCCACGAGCGGTCTCGTAGTGCTCTTTGCCAACCACCAGCGGATCCAGCTGACGAGAGGTAGAGTCCAGCGGGTCAACGGCCGGGTAGATACCCAGTGCCGCGATTTGACGGGACAGTACCACGGTCGCATCCAGGTGGGCGAAGGTGGTCGCCGGAGACGGGTCAGTCAAGTCATCCGCAGGCACGTAAACGGCCTGTACGGAGGTGATGGAACCGGTCTTGGTGGAGGTGATACGTTCTTGCAGAACACCCATCTCCTCGGCCAGGGTCGGCTGGTAACCTACTGCGGAAGGCATACGGCCCAGCAGTGCGGATACTTCAGTACCGGCCAGGGTGTAACGGTAGATGTTATCTACGAAGAACAGTACGTCACGACCTTCGTCACGGAACTTCTCGGCCATGGTCAGGCCGGTCAGCGCAACGCGCAGACGGTTTCCGGGCGGCTCGTTCATCTGACCGTAAACCAGAGATACTTTGTCCAGTACGTTGGACTCCATCATCTCGTGGTAGAAGTCGTTACCCTCACGGGTACGCTCACCTACACCGGCGAACACAGAGTAACCGCTGTGCTCGATCGCGATGTTACGGATCAGCTCCATCATGTTTACGGTTTTGCCTACACCGGCACCACCGAACAGACCAACCTTACCACCCTTGGCGAACGGGCATACCAGGTCGATAACCTTGATGCCGGTCTCCAGCAGATCGTTGCTGTTGGACTGATCTTCGTAGCTGGGGGCAGCGCGGTGGATAGACCAGCACTCTTCTTCACCGATCGGACCTTTTTCGTCGATTGGCTCGCCCAGTACGTTCATGATCCGACCCAGAGTCGCAGTACCGACCGGAACCTGGATGGATTTACCGCTATTCACTACTTCCAACCCACGACGCAGACCGTCGGAGGAGCCCATGGTGATGCAACGAACGACGCCGCCACCGATCTGTTGCTGAACTTCCAGCACCAGACCCTGGCCTTGACCTTCGCTAACGACCTTCAGTGCATCGTACACCTGGGGCACGGCATTCTGCGGGAACTCGATGTCCACCACAGCGCCGATGATTTGGACGATGAAACCGTTACTCATGTCAAATCCTCTAAACCTTTGATAACCCTTGCCTTACACCGCAGCAGCACCGGATACGATCTCTGTCAGCTCCTGGGTAATACTGGCCTGACGGGCCTTGTTGTATACCAGTTGCAGATCGTTAATCAGGTTACCGGCGTTGTCAGTCGCGGCTTGCATGGCAACCATTCGGGCTGCCTGTTCACTTGCCAAGTTTTCCACTACCCCCTGGTACACCTGGGATTCGACGTAGCGAATCAGCAGGGTATCCAGCAGTTGCTTGGGATCCGGCTCATAGAGGTAATCCCAGTGGTGTTTCTTGGCGAGCTTGCTGTCTTCAGTTACGGGCAAAGGCAGCAGTTGATCGACCCGTGGTTGCTGCACCATGGTGTTGACGAACTTGTTGTACACCAGATACAGCTTGTCAATCTCACCGTTGTCGTAAGCCTTCAGCATGACCTTGACTGAACCAATCAGGTCATTGACGCTCGGACTATCGCCCAGTCCTGCGACATGAGCTTTAACCTTGGCGCCGTGCCGTTCAAAGAAGTTGGAGGCCTTGTTACCGATCAGTGCCAGGTCAACCTTGGCACCTTTCGCGCTCCATTGCTTCATATCATTGAGGGCAGCCTTGAACAGGTTGATGTTCAGACCACCACACAGGCCACGGTCGGTGGAGACGACGATGTAACCCACTCGCTTGACCTCACGTTCGATGAGGTAGGGGTGCTTGTATTCCAAGTTCCCCTGAGCGATATGGCCGATCACCTTGCGCATGGTTTCAGCGTACGGACGGCTGGCAGACATGCGTTCCTGCGCACGGCGCATTTTGCTTGCTGCCACCATTTCCATAGCGCCGGTGATCTTCTGAGTGTTTTTCACACTCCCGATCTTGTTACGTATCTCTTTTGCGCCGGCCATCTCTTACTCTCCATCAAGTGGCAGCTCGCGCTGCCACACACGCTTACCAGGTCTGGGTTGCCTTGAAGTCATCCAGCAACGCAGTCAGCTTGCCAACGATCGCGTCGTTGTAGTCGGCCTTGGCATTGATTTCAGCCATCAGCTCAGCATGCTGGGTATTGGCGTAAGAGAGCAGAGCGGCTTCGAAGTCGACGATCTTGTTCAGCTCGACATCGGAGAGATAGCCTTTCTCGGCGGCGAACAGCACCAGAGACTGGTGAGCCACGCTCAGCGGAGAGTACTGCTTCTGCTTCATCAGCTCGGTCACTTTCACACCGTGATCCAGCTGCTTGCGAGTCGCCTCGTCCAGATCGGAAGAGAACTGGGCGAATGCCGCCAGTTCGCGATACTGGGCCAGCGCGGTACGGATACCACCGGACAGCTTCTTGACGATCTTGGTCTGAGCAGCACCACCTACACGGGATACGGAGATACCCGGGTCAACCGCCGGACGAATACCGGAGTTGAACAGCTGTGAAGTCAGGAAGATCTGACCATCGGTGATGGAGATCACGTTGGTCGGAACGAACGCAGATACGTCACCCGCCTGGGTTTCGATGATCGGCAGCGCGGTCAGAGAGCCGGTCTTGCCTTTCACTTCACCCTTGGTGAACTTCTCTACGTACTCGGCGTTAACGCGAGCAGCACGCTCCAGCAGACGGGAGTGCAGATAGAAAACGTCACCCGGGTAGGCTTCACGTCCTGGCGGACGGCGCAGCAGCAGGGAGATCTGGCGATAAGCTACGGCCTGCTTGGACAGGTCATCATAGATGATCAGCGCGTCTTCACCGCGGTCACGGAAGTACTCACCCATGGAGCAACCGGCATACGGAGCCAGGTACTGCAGGGCGGCAGCTTCGGAGGCAGAGGCAACCACTACTATGGTGTTGGCCAGAGCGCCGTGCTCTTCCAGCTTGCGCACCACGTTGGCGATGGTGGAGGCCTTCTGGCCAATCGCAACGTAGACACACTTAATGCCGGAGTCTTTCTGGTTGATGATGGTGTCGATCGCGATGGCAGTCTTACCAACCTGACGGTCACCGATGATCAGCTCACGCTGGCCACGACCGATAGGGATCATGGCATCGATGGCTTTCAGACCGGTCTGGACCGGCTGGTCAACAGACTTACGCTCGATAACGCCCGGTGCGATCACTTCGATCGGCGAGAAGCCGTCGTTGTCGATCGGACCTTTACCGTCGATCGGCTGACCCAGGGTGTTCAACACCCGGCCCAACAGACCACGACCTACAGGCACTTCCAGAATACGGCCAGTACCTTTTACTTTCATTCCTTCTGACAGACCGTCATAGGAACCCATAATCACCGCACCGACGGAGTCACGCTCCAGGTTCAATGCCAGAGCGTAGCGGTTGCCCGGCAGCTCGATCATCTCACCCTGCATGGCATCAGCCAGGCCGTGAATACGAATGATACCGTCGCTCACAGAGACGATAGTACCTTCGTTACGCGCTTCGCTCTTTACATCAAACTGCGCAATGCGCTGCTTGATCAGCTCGGCGATTTCAGTGGAATTCAGTTGCATGCTCTAATACCCCAATCAAGATTGCAGCGCGTCAGCCATGCGATCCAGCTTACCGCGGACTGTGCCGTCGATTACCAGATCACCGGCCTTGATGAGCACCCCGGCCATCAAGGACGCATCGATGCTGCAATTCAGCTTCACTTTGCGCGCGAGACGTTGTTCCAGAGAAGCCTGAATATTGGCTTTCTGCTGGTCGGTCAGTTCGATCGCCGAAATCACGTCAGCCTGAACCTCTTTATCCAGTTCAGCTTTGAACGCTACAAATTCAGCAACGACCGCCGGCAGCACACCCAAGCGACCATTCTCGGCCATCACCCGGATCAGGTTCTGGCCATGCACGTCGAGTTGCTCACCGCAGACACCGACAAACAGCGTTGCCAGCTCTTCGGCGGCCACAGAGCCGTTTACCAGGTTGTGCATGGTCTCGTTTTCCACTACTTGCGCAGCGAAACCGAGCATACCCAGCCACTGGTCAACCGCCTTGTGCTCAACGGCAAACTCGAAAGCAGCCTTGGCGTAGGGGCGAGCGATTGTAGTCAGTTCAGACATAGCCCCGTTCCCGTTACAGTTCTGCTACCAGTTTGTCGACGATGTCGCTGTTGGCAGCCTGGTCGATTTGACGCGCCAGGATCTTCTCTGCACCAGCAATGGCAAGAGCAGCAACCTGCTTGCGCAGTTCTTCTTTGGCACGATGACGTTCAGCTTCGATCTCGGCACGGCCCTGAGCCAGGATTTTTTCCCGCTCAGAGTGGGCACCGGCAGCAGCCTCATCAATGATCTGGGCTTTACGTTTGTTAGCCTGTTCAATGATTTCTGCAGCCTGGAGCTTGGCTTCTTTCAGCTGATCGGTGGCGTTGGCCTTGGCCAAATCCAGATCTTTCTTGGCACGCTCCGCGGAAGAGAGACCGTCAGCAATGGCTTTCTGACGGGCTTCGATGGCAGCCATCAGCGGCGGCCATACGTACTTCATGCAAAACACTACGAAGAAGAAAAAAGCAATTGCTTGGCCGAGGAGGGTGGCATTGATATTCACAGCCGATGTCCTCTTAAGTTAGTTAATGGGTTATGCCTGGAGAGTCGTAACGACTTAGCCAGCAACCGCAAACATCACGTACAGACCCAGACCAACGGCGATCATCGGGATCGCATCCACCAGACCCATCACGATGAAGAACT
This sequence comes from uncultured Aeromonas sp., assembly GCA_945957575.1. Classification (GTDB taxonomy): domain Bacteria; phylum Pseudomonadota; class Gammaproteobacteria; order Enterobacterales; family Aeromonadaceae; genus Aeromonas. The sequence continues at coordinate 8,391 of CAMFLW010000034.1, forward strand.
GGGTACGCAGAACAGGGATCAGGTCAGGTTGACGAGCAGCGCCTTCCAGGAACTTGCCACCCAGGATACCGATACCGATGGACGCGCCGATAGCCGCCAGACCCATCATCATTGCAGCAGCGATGTACAGCAGGTCCATGTTCAAGTTTTCCATGAGGATCTCCATTTATTTAGATGTAATTGATTGTATAAAAAGGATTATTTGAGTTGCATCAACCATGGTCTTCCTGCGCCATCGACAGATAGACGATGGTCAGAACCATGAAAATGAATGCCTGCAAAGTGATGATCAGGATGTGGAAAATTGCCCAAGGCACGGACAGGATCCACTGTGACCACCAGGGTAACAAACCAGCAATCAGGATAAAGATCAGTTCGCCAGCATACATGTTGCCGAACAGTCGAAGACCCAGAGAAACAGGTTTGGAAATCAGCGTAACAGTTTCCAGGATGAGGTTAACCGGGATGGCCGCCGGGTGGTTGAAAGGCTGAAGCGTCAGCTCCTTCACAAACCCGCCGATACCCTTGACCTTGATGCTGTAGTACAGGATCAAGAAGAACACGCCCAAAGCCATGGACATGGTGATGTTAACGTCAGCAGAGGGAACCACACGCAGATAGGGAATACCCATCAATTGTGCAGCGTGAGGGATAAAGTCAACGGGGATCAGATCCATGAAGTTCATCAGGAAGATCCACACAAACACCGTCAGCCCCAAAGGTGCGATGACCTTGTTGCGACCGTGAAAGATGTCTTTGACGTTACCATTCACAAACTCGACCAGCATCTCCACAAAGCACTGCAGCTTACCCGGCACCCCGCTGGTAGCGTTAATGGCTACTTTGCGGAACAGCAGGATAAACAGGGCGCCTAGCACGACGGAAAATACCATTGAGTCGATATTGACCGTCCAGAACCCGGACCCGACTTGAAGGTGGGTCAGGTGGTGGGAGATATATCCCTGAGGAGTCAGGACTTCTCCGGTTGCAGACATGAGTTTTCCTAATAGTGGTTGTTAAGCGTGAATGAAACCATCCACTGTACAACGAGGGCGAGGATATAAGTGGCGAAAAACGAGACGGTAACGACCTCGACTCCCGCACCAAACATCAGGGCGAATAGACCTGTTGTAGAAATGAGCTTAATCCCTGCCCCACCATAAAAGTCCCGCAAAACCAGGCCCACACTCTCGGTTGTCACCTTGCGGCGCAGCACCCAGACAGTAAACAAGGCTTGAGGAACCCAGTACATCCCCCCTCCGTAGAGGGCGGAATAACCGGCGCTGGCACCAGTCAGGTAAAACCAGACGGCACTCATCGCCAGGATCAGGATGAGCTGACAAACGAGCATAACCAAGGCCAGTGTCAAACCTTCCAAGGCTATTTTCTGCTTCACCAACCTACCCCTGAACATTACAGAACTGTAAAAAATCGGGATCCGAAGACCCCATGTTAACAGCTCTTAAAGCCGGTCAAATTATACCCTTGAGGGCAGCTATTGCAATATGACAAAAATCCTTAATTTTTGCGGCTTTCCGCGGCAAATCAGGGTTATGGTCATATCAAAAGGAATGGATGTTTTATTACTACAAAAAGCGTAAAAATCACGATTCCGACACGCCAAAATAGCCCAATATACGGTCCAAATCGGACAAATTCTCGTAACTTATTACTAACTTCCCGCTATCCCGCTTGCCAGGCTGAAGTTGCACCTGATTGCCAATTTTTTCTGCCAGTTGGCGCTCCAGGTAGCCGATCTGTGGATCACGGGCCGGTTCGACCCTGGCTTTTGCCGGTTCGAGCGCTTTTTGCACCAGCTTCTCGGTATCGCGCACGGTCAGCCCTTTCTGGGCAACCAGCTTGGCCAGTTCGGACTGGGCCTGGCCGCTCAGCGCCAGCAGGGCACGGGCATGGCCCATGTCGAGGTCGCCATGCTCGACGAAACGCTTCACGTCGTCGTTGAGCTGGTTGAGACGCAACAGGTTGGTCACCGTGGTGCGGGACTTGCCCACCGCCTCGGCCACCTGCTGGTGGGTGAGTTCGAATTCGGTCAGCAGTCTTTGTAGTGCGACCGCCTCTTCGATGGCATTGAGGTCTTCCCTCTGAATATTCTCAATCAGCGCGATGGCGACGGCAGCCTCGTCGGGTACATCCTTGACGATGCAGGGCACCACCTCAAGCCGCGCCAGCTGGGACGCGCGCCAGCGCCGTTCACCGGCGATGATTTCGAAGGATTGTTCGCCGAGAGGGCGTACCACGATGGGCTGGATCACCCCCTGGGCGCGGATGGAGTTGGCAAGCTCTTCCAGTGCATCCTGGGACATGTCCTTGCGGGGCTGGTACTTGCCGGACTGCAACCACTCCACCGGCAGCTTGCGCAACTCGCCCTGATTGGTGGGGGCCATGGCCTCTTCAGTACGTTGATCGCTCATCACCTGTTTCTGGCGGGCAGCCGTGCTGGTACTGAGCAGAGCGTCCAGCCCCTTGCCCAGTCCACGTTTTTTCGGAGTCATACGCTCTCTCGGTCTGCGATGGTCGCCTGACGTTCCTGCTCCTGGCGGCGCAGGATCTCGCCAGCCAGTGCCAGGTAGGCCTTGGCGCCCACCGATGATTTGTCATAGTGCATGGCCGGAGCACCGAAACTCGGGGCCTCAGCCAGTCTAACGTTGCGGGGAATGATGGTGCGGTAGACTTTGTCGCCAAAGTGCTGTTTTAGCTGATCGGACACATCATTGGCTAACCGGTTGCGGTGATCGAACATGGTGCGCAGCACCCCTTCGATCTTGAGCTCCGGATTGACCACAGCGGCCAGCTTGCTGATGGTGTCGACTAGGGCGGTGAGCCCCTCCAGCGCGTAATATTCGCACTGCATGGGCACCAGCACGGAGTCGGCAGCGGCCATGGCGTTCACGGTCAGCATGTTGAGAGAGGGCGGGCAGTCGATGAAGACGTAGTCGTATTTATCCCGCACCGAGGCCAGCGCATTGCGCAGGCGGATTTCGCGGGCGAAAAATTCCATCAGACGGATTTCAGCCGCGGTCACATCGGCGTTGGCGGCGATCAGGTGATAGCCCCCGGTGGTTTCGGGGATGATCACTTCGCTGATGGGGGCATCCTCGATCAGCAGCTCATAGGCGGTGCGTTCGACATCATACTTGTCGACACCGCTGCCCATGGTGGCATTGCCCTGCGGATCCAGATCGATCACCAGCACCTTGCGCCGGGTGGCAGCCATGGAGGCGGCCAGATTCACACAGGTGGTGGTTTTACCCACTCCACCCTTCTGGTTGGCTATGGCGATGACTTTTCCCACACGATCCCCTAAATGAAACTGCGACCCTATTCGGGCTGGATATGTTTGAATTCCAGCAGATGACGTTCGCCTTCCAGCTCCGGCACCCGCAACTCATGACAGGCTACCAGACGGATATTGGCAGGCAACTGGGCCAGCTCCTGTGCGGGGTATTGTCCCTTGAGCGCGAGGAAGCTGCCCTGTTCTGACGGCAGGTGGTGACACCAGCTCAGCATGTCCTCCAGCGAGGCAAATGCCCGACTCAGTACACCATCAAATCCCACCTCGGGTTGATACTCTTCAACCCGGGATTTGACCGGCGTCACATTGGTCAGCCCCAGCTCCTGGATCACCTGACGGATGAAGTTGATCCGCTTGCCCAGACTGTCGAGCAGGACGAACTGCTTGTCCGGATTGATGATCGCCAGCGGCAATCCCGGCAGGCCGGGACCTGTCCCCACGTCGATGAAACGCTCACCGTGCAAGTGGGGGCTTACCACCAGGCTATCGAGGATATGCTTGACCAGCATGGCGTCCGGATCTCGCACCGAGGTGAGATTGTAAGCCTTGTTCCACTTGTGCAGCAACTCGACCAACTGCACCAGTTGGCTCTTTTGGATATCGGTGATAACAATTTCGGCCTGCTTGAGCAGGCCGTTCAATCTTTCCAACATGGGATTCCTCAGGCGGTTTTACGCAGCAGGCCGTGTTTTTTCAGGTGAACCAGCAGGATGGAGATGGCCGCCGGGGTGATGCCGGAGATGCGGGAAGCCTGACCAATGGTCTGCGGCTTGGCATCGTTTAACTTGGCTTTCACCTCGTTGGATAGGCCGTTCACCTCGCGATAGTCCAGATCCAGCGGCAGCAGGGTGTTCTCGTTGCGCAGCTGCTTTTCCACTTCATCGTGCTGACGCTCGATGTAACCGGCGTACTTGATTTGGATCTCAACCTGTTCGGCCGCGGCAGGATCGGTCACGGAAGGACCGACCCCTTCGATGGCCATCAGCGCATCATAGGTCACCTCGGGGCGACGCAGCAGCTCTTCCAGACTCTGTTCGCGGGTCAGCGGGGTGTTGACCAGGGCGTTGACCGCTTCCAGTGACGGATGTTGCGGGTGGATCCAGGTTGAACGCATGCGCTGACGCTCCAGCTCGACCTGCTCCATCTTGGCGTTGAATTTGCTCCAGCGCTCGTCATCCACCAAACCCAGCTCGCGACCAATGGCTGTCAGGCGGATATCGGCGTTGTCTTCCCGCAGCAGCAGGCGGTATTCGGCGCGGCTGGTGAACATGCGGTAAGGCTCGCGGGTCCCCAGGGTGGAGAGATCGTCCATCATCACGCCCATGTAGGCCTGATCCCGACGAGGATTCCAGGGATCCTTGTCCTGGGCACGCAGGGCCGCGTTCAGGCCGGCCATCAGGCCTTGCGCCGCCGCCTCTTCGTAACCGGTCGTGCCGTTGATCTGGCCAGCGAAGAACAGGTTTGGAATGCACTTGCTCTCCATGTTGGCCTTGAGATCCCGCGGATCGAAGAAATCATATTCGATGGCATAGCCGGGGCGGGTGATGTGGGCGTTCTCGAAGCCGCGCACAGAACGGACGATCTGCACCTGCACGTCAAACGGCAAGCTGGTGGAGATCCCGTTCGGGTAAAGCTCGTGGGTGGTCAGGCCTTCCGGTTCGACGAAGATCTGGTGCGCCGTCTTGTCGGCGAAACGGGTGATCTTGTCTTCGATCGACGGGCAGTAGCGCGGGCCGATCCCCTCGATCACCCCGGCGTACATGGGGCTGCGATCCAGGTTATTGCGGATCACCTCGTGGGTACGCTCGTTGGTGTGGGTGACGTAGCAGGGCACCTGACGGGGATGCTGGCTGGCATTGCCGATAAACGAGAAGACCGGACGCGGATCGTCGCCGTGCTGTTCCTGCATGACGGAGAAATCGACGCTGCGAGCATCGATGCGCGGCGGGGTGCCAGTCTTGAGACGATCGATGCGCAGCGGCAGTTCACGCAGGCGCTGGGCCAGGGCGATCGAGGGAGGATCCCCGGCACGGCCGCCCTTGTAGTTCTCCATCCCGATATGGATCAAACCATTCAGGAAGGTACCGACCGTCAGCACCACAGTCTTGCCGCTGATGCGGATCCCGCTCTGGGTCACCACACCGGCAACACGATCCCCGTCCATGATCAGATCGTCACAGGCCTGCTGGAAGATCTTCAGGTTCGGGTAATTCTCCAGCATCTGGCGAACGACGGCCTTGTAGAGCAGGCGATCCGCCTGGGCACGAGTGGCTCGTACTGCCGGGCCCTTGGAGGAGTTGAGGGTGCGGAACTGGATCCCGCCAAGATCGATGGCACGCGCCATGATCCCGCCGAGAGCGTCAACTTCCCTGACCAGGTGTCCCTTGCCGATCCCGCCGATCGCCGGATTACAGGACATGTGTCCCAGCGTATCGATATTGTGGGTCAGCAACAGGGTGTTCATGCCCATGCGGGCTGCCGCTGTTGCTGCTTCGGTTCCGGCATGACCGCCACCGACGACGATCACATCAAATTGTTCATGGTATTGCATTGGGATCACCTTGATCTGCACGCCTGAAGATCTTTATTTGCCTGGGCTAAAGGGCGGAACATTCTATCTGTTTCGCGTCCTGAGGGGAACGTCTACTTAACGTTCAGTATGAAGGGAGGATCCACTAATTAGATCTTAAGGATCTTTAGATCGATCTTTTACTGGATCTCTTATTAGGATCCACCCTTTCTGTTGATAAGCACTTTTTGATCATAAAGATCATTAATTTAAGGACGATCCTAGCTTGTGGAAAAGCTTGGATCCTGGCCCGGTGAACGAGGGGATAACCAGGACTTTTATACACAGAGGTCTGTCGGTCTGGATCTAATACATGGATAACTATAGGTTTTGCAGAGCTTTACACCGTAGTTATACACATTACCCCTGGGCGTTGTGGGTAACCTTGTAGAACAACTCCCCCGGATCAATCTGTTAATAACATGGTGGATAGTCGCTCTGGGGATAAGTGGGGAGATCAAGCTTTTTTTCAGGATCTCCCGCACGCTGATCAGGCGATCATTGTCATCCAGTCGCGGATCCACACTTCGGCGGCATCTTCGGGGATCTCGTGTTGGGTCACATCTATATCGAGTCGCTCGCCGATCCGGCTGGCACCACACTCGGCCAGCAGCCGATCCAGCGTCTTGCCACCCTGGCAAAAGGTGTCATAACTGCTGTCACCAAGGGCGATCACGCCATATTTCAATGAATTAAGATCCGGATGCTGCTCGGCAAGATCCTTGGCGAAGGGTTGCAGGTTGTCGGGCACATCCCCGGCACCATGGGTGGAAGTGACCACCAGCAGGATGGATCCCGCATCATCCAGCACCTCTGCCAGCTTGGCCGGGTTGTGGATCCGGGTCTGGTGGCCAGCCTGTTCCAGCAGGTTGGCGACGTGGTCTGCGACATATTCGGCGGCGCCCAGCATGGAGCCGACGACGAGATTGAGTTTGGCCATGGAATGGATCCTGATTTCAGACAAAGAAACGGAAAGCCGGATTCTACCGCCAAAGGGTGTGGATAAATATGGATAAAGCTTGGGGATAATGGATCCAGTCAGATAATGCCACCGGATCCATCCTGCCGATCTTTTTTCTGCTTCTTTATATTCCTCTCCATTTTCTTCTCCGCTCATAGCTCTCCTGATGGCTCCCATCTCCCGCGAAATCCTGCCAATGATGCAGCTAGATAACAATGTAGATGCAAATGATTAGCAATTATTGAATCGATTCGATCACGGCTCCTGTAGTAGGATTGCGCTGCTTTATTCGCCCATGGAACAGGGTGATGTCGTGACAAACGACCACAAATAACAATTAAAACAACATAACTCATTGATAAACGAGACTTTAATATGATTGCGCAAAAATACACTACAGGACCCGGCAAGAAGGGCGCCTTCGGCGTGCTTTCGCTCTCCGGTTTGCTCGTCTCCCTGCCGCTGATGGCCGAACAAACCACCGCTGAGCTGCCCAAAGCCAGCGAAACCATGGTGGTGACAGGTACGGCCATGAAGGTGGAAGTGCCGATGGCCGAGACCCCTCGCGCCGTCTCCGTGGTTAATCGCGAGGAGCTGGATCAGCACGCTGTGTTGCAGCTGGATGAAGCGATTCGCTACCGTTCCGGCGTATTGACCGGTCTCTATGGTTCCGACAACAACACCGACTGGTTCAAGGTACGTGGCTTCGATGCCGCCTCTTATCTGGATGGCAACCGGCTGTTTGGCACCGGCTACTACGTCTGGACGCCGGAACCGTTTGGTCTGGAGAGTGTGGAAGTGCTGAAGGGGCCAGCCTCGATCCTTTACGGTGAGGCGCCTCCGGGCGGGGTGATCAATGCCATCAGCAAGCGACCGACCGCCACGCCGCAAGGGCAGGTGGATCTGCAGCTTGGCAGCCGGGATCATCGTCAGGTCGGGGGGGACGTCTCTGATGCGCTCTCCGACAACAGCCGCTACCGCATGGTTGCTCTTTATAAAGAGCGTGATGGTGTGCTTACCGGCACCTACAACGATCGGGTTTATCTGGCGCCCAGCGTCACCTTCGATCTTTCGGATCGTACCAGCCTGACCCTGCTGGCCAGCTTCCTGCACGACGAAGGGGTCCCGACCAACGGCTTCTTCCCGGTCTATGGCACCCTGAATACGTCAGCTGGCCAGATTGATCCCTCCACCAACCTGAGTCAGCCGGATTACGATCGCAACCGCAATACCCAGATCTCCACCGGTTATGAGCTGGCCCACCAGCTCAACCAGACCTGGGAGTTCAAGCAGAACGTCCGCTTCAACTACAACGATCTGCTGCTGCGCCAGACCTATATCTTCCCGACCTATGAAGGCACAACCGCCAGTCGTGGCCTGGTTTACCGCGATGGCAATACCAAGAGTGCCACCATGGATAACCAGATGGTGGGCTACTGGAACACCGACAGCACCGAGCAGACCTTGCTGCTGGGGGTGGATCTGCAGCGTCACGTCAATGAAGGGGTCGAGGCCGACAACTACGGTATGGGCTCTATCAATACCATGAACCCGGATTACAGCGGCTTCCCCGGTTTTGACGAGTCGACCGCCACTCACCAGAAGAGCACCAAGGGCCAGAGCGGCCTCTATGCCCAGCACCAGATCCGCTGGGACGATCGCTGGTTGCTGACTGCCGGTGGCCGTTTCGACTATGTGGAGACCCACAACACCAACACTAGCAAGGACGAGCGCCAGTACGATCACGAGCTATCCCTCTCGGGCAGCCTGATGTATCTGGCTGACAACGGCCTCTCTCCCTACTTTGCCTATGCCGAGTCGTTCGAGGTGCTGCCGGGGATAGATCCCAACACCAAGAGTTCCTACAAGCCGCTCAAGGGCAAGCTCTACGAGACCGGCGTGAAGTATGCGCCTGCCTTCCTCGACGGTTACATCAATCTGGCGCTGTTCGATCTGGCCCAGACCAACTCGCTGGTCTCTACCGGTTCCGGCCAGCAGACCCAGGCGGGTGAAGTGACCTCTCAGGGGGTTGAGCTGGAAGGGAGCGTGCAGGTGACCGATGCGCTGCGTCTGACCGCTGCTTATACCTACACCGATGCCAAAACCAACGACACCGGCAGTGGCGATCGCCGTGCCAGCCTGATCCCGCGCCACATCGCCTCCTTCTGGGGCAACTACAAGGTGCAGCAAGGGGTTGCCTCGGGGCTGGAGCTGGGTACCGGTGTACGTTATATCGGTTCCAGCGTGGGTATTGGCGCCGTGAATGCGGACTATACCCCCATCTACGGCTCTGCCGAGGTGCCAGCCCATACCGTGTGGGATGCGATGATCGGGTATGACTTTGCCAAGAACTGGCGTGCCCAGCTCAACGTCAACAACCTGCTGGGTGAAACCTACGTGGCCAGTTGTGACTACTACTGCTACTACGGCGAGCCGCGCAGCGTAGTGGGCAGCATCAACTACCGCTGGTAATCGAAGTCGGGCGGGAACCGGATTCCCGCCCTTCTTTTCACCCGCAGTTGTTCTGATCTCTCTGGAATACCGGTCCTTTATGGAACTCTTGTCTCTGGTTTATCGCCAATATCGTTGGCCTTTTATCACCATTACCCTGCTCAGTCTGCTCAGTGCCGTCAGCGGGATTGGCGTCATTGCTTTTATCAATCAGTCTCTAATCGAATCTATAGGTGATCCGCTGCCGATCCTCGGTCAGCTGGTCGGCCTGATAGTGTTGCTGCTGGTGATCACACTCGGATCTCAGCTGGCCCTGACTACTCTCGGTCACCATTTTGTCTACCGGTTGCGCGGCCGTCTGCTCAAGCAACTGCTGGATACCGATGTCGCCCGCATCCGCCAGATTGGTCAGGGGCCGCTGCTGGCCTCACTCTCCAGCGATATCGGCCAGATCACCATCGCCTTCGTGCGCCTGCCGGAGCTGGTGCAGGGGATGGTACTCACGCTGGGCTCTGCCCTCTATCTTGGCTGGCTCTCTCCTGCATTACTCGGGGTGACCGCGCTCTGGGTCACGATTATCATGGTGGTGGGCTGGTTGCTGGTGAACCGTGTTTATCGCCATCTCTCCCACATGCGTCAGGCCGAAGATCGGCTCTATCAGAACTATCAGGCCATCATCGCCGGCTGCAAGGAGCTGGCGCTAAACCGCGAGCGGGCTCACTTCGTTTACCACCAGCTCTATGAGCAAAATGCCCGTGACTACCGCCAGCAGATCATTCGCGCCGACACCTATCACCTGAGCGCGGTGAACTGGTCGAATATCATGATGCTGGGGGCCATCGGTCTGGTCTTCTTTCTGGCCAACGGCCTTGGCTGGGCCAACACCAATGTGGCCGCCACCTTCGCCCTGACCTTGCTGTTCCTGCGCACCCCGCTGTTGCAGGGGATTGGCGCCCTGCCGACCCTGCTTGCCGCTCAGGTGGCGTTTGACAAGATCGCCGCCCTCAATCTGGCCGAGCCGGATGCGGACTTCCCGCTGCCGCCCGCCATCCGCCCCTGGCAGCGTATCGAGTTGGAGCAGGTGAGCTTTCACTATCAGGGGGAGGGCGGTTTTGCCGTTGGTCCCATCGATCTGGTCATCGAAAAGGGGGAGCAGATCTTCATTATCGGCGGCAATGGCTCCGGCAAGTCGACCCTGGCCATGCTGCTGACCGGCCTTTACCAGCCGGTATCGGGCCGCATCCTGCTGGATGGTGAGCCGATCACCGATCGCAACGACTATCTGGCGCTCTTCTCCGCCATCTTCACCGACTATCACCTGTTCCAGCACCTGCTTGGGCCGGAACCCAAGGATGAGCTGGTGGCCGAGTGGCTGGAGCGGTTGCAGATGGGCGGCAAGCTCACCATCGAGGATGGCTTTATCGCCAGTATCGAACTCTCTCAGGGGCAGCGCAAGCGGGTCGCCCTGCTGCTGGCACTGGCCGAGCAGCGCGAGGTGATGCTGTTTGACGAGTGGGCCGCGGATCAGGATCCCCAGTTCCGCCGCATCTTCTATCAGGTGCTGTTGCCGCGCCTCAAGGAGATGGGCAAGACGGTGATTGCCATCAGTCACGACGATCACTACTTCCCGCTGGCCGATCGCCTGCTGGAGATGCGTCAGGGCCAGCTCACTGAGCTGACCGGCGCGCGCCGTGCCGCAGTGAGCCGCGATGCGATCGACCACCTGGATTGCGAGGTGCCGGCTTGATGCCGGCACCGATGAGACTGGCGGCAAGCCAGCACAGGAATTGCTTATGTTCGAGATGAAATCAGCCAGCTTCACGGTCAATGACCGCGCGCTGCTGCACCCCACCGACCTGCGTTTCGAGCAGGGACAGGTCTATGGCCTCATCGGCCACAATGGGTCGGGCAAATCGACCCTGCTCAAGCTGCTGGCACGCCAGCAACCCCTCAGCGACGGCGAGATCCTGTTCGATGGCAAGCCGCTGCCCGACTGGGGCAACCGGGAGTTTGCCCGTCAGGTGGCCTATCTGCCCCAGCATTTGCCGAGCGCCGAGAATCTGCTCGGGCGGGAGCTGGTGGAGATGGGCCGCTATCCCTGGCGCGGCCTGTTGGGCCGGATGGGGGCGGAGGATCACCGTCAGGTCGAGCGAGCCATCGCTCTGACTCATACCGAACGTTTTGCCGATCGGCTGGTGGATACCCTCTCCGGCGGCGAGCGGGGCAGGGTCTGGCTGGCGATGCTGCTGGCCCAGGAGAGCCGCTTCATCCTGCTGGACGAGCCGCTGGCCGCGCTGGACGTGGCCCATCAGGTTGAGGTGCTGACGCTCGTCAAGCAGTTGAGCCGTCAGCTAAACCTCGGGGTCATCATCGTCATTCACGACATCAATATGGCCTCCCGCTTCTGCGATCGGCTGGTGGCGCTCCACTCCGGCCGCCTGCTCACCCACGGCGAACCTGAGGGGATCATGACCAGCGAGACTCTGCACGCCATCTATGGCATTCCGATGGAGGTCATTCGCCACCCGGCTCATGCTCATCCCATCGCCATCGTCTGACCGGGGGGCTCTCTTGAACCGTTTATTGAAGAAGATGGCACCCTGCCTTATCAGTCTGCTGCTGCCACTAGCGGCGCAGGCCGACACATCTCCGAGCGCCTCTGCACCGCTACCCCGTATCGCCACCGTCGATTGGACCATAGCCGAAACCCTGCTGGCACTCGGGGTGACACCGCTGGCGGTGGGGGATGCTGGCCCCTATCAGGCCTGGGTCGGCGAGCCACGGCTGCCCGCCGGGGTGGTAGATATCGGCCTGCGCACCCAGCCCAACCGCGAGCTGCTGGCGGAGCTCAAACCCGATCGTATCCTCATCTCGCCGCTGGCAGCCCCGCTGGCGCCAACTCTTTCCCGCATCGCGCCGGTGAGCACCATCGCCCTTTATGATGGGCAAACCGATCTGTGGCAGCGGCTGCACGAGGTGACCCTGACCCTCGCCCGCATGGTGGGCAAAACCGCCGAGGGCGAACGGCTGTTGGCTGGGCTGGATCGGGATCTCGCCAGAATGCAGGCCAGATTGCCTGCGGATCTGCCGCCTCTGCTGGTGGCGCAGTTTATCGATGAGCGCCATGTGCGGGTGTTTGGTCGCCACAGCCTGTTCGATGCGGTGATGACGCGGCTTGGGCTGCGTAATGGCTGGCAGGAGCAGACCAATGACTGGGGTTTCTCGGTGGTCAGCATCGAGCAGTTTATGACCTTGCCAACCGCGCGGCTGGTGGTGGTCGATCCCATCCCGGTAGGGGTGAGCGAACGGCTGCAGGAGCCTGGGCTGTGGCAGCATCTGCCGCTGGTACGGCAGGCGCCCGTGCTGCATCTACCTGCGGTCTGGAGTTTTGGCGGCGTACTTGCAGCCCGTCGTTTCGCCGGTCTGCTCAGCGATGCATTGCTGCAAGATGCCGAGCGTATGGAGGCGAGCCGATGAAGCGACTGCTCACATCGCCGCTGCTGCGGCCGGTCTCGATCCTGCTGGGATTGACCCTCTTGCTCGCGTGTTGGGAGCTGGCTCGCCAGCTGCCCGGTGCGCTCTGGTGGCAGAGCCTCTTCGCCCCCAATCTGAATGACGCCAGCCAAGCAGTGGTGCATTTCAGCTGGCTGCCCCGCTTGGCTGTCACCCTGTTGGCCGGGGCGGCGCTCGGGCTGGCGGGTACCCTGATGCAGCAGGTGCTGCGCAACCCGCTCGCGTCACCGACCACCTTGGGGGTGGCCTCCGGTGCCCAACTGGCGTTGATGATGGTGACCCTGTTTGCCCCCTCCTGGTTGCTGCTGGGGCGGGAGTGGATCGCCATGGCTGGCGGCAGCCTTGCGATGGCACTGGTGTTTGCCCTGGCCTGGCGTCGCCAGCTCAATCCGGTGGTCATCGTCTTTGCCGGGCTGGTGATCAACCTCTATCTGGCTGCCATCAGCATGGGACTTTTGCTGTTCTTTCAGGAGGAGCTGAAAGGCTTGCTGGTGTGGGGCAGTGGCTCGCTAGTGCAGAACAGCTGGAGCGGGGTGAATTACCTGTTACCCCGCCTGCTGGTAGCCGCTGCGCTGGCTGTTGTGCTGGTACGCCCGTTGGCGGTGCTGGAGTTGGATGATGCCAGCGCCCGTAGTCTGGGGGTCTCCCTGCAGCATCTGCGTTTTGCCGGACTGGGGCTGGCGGTGTTTGTCACCGCTTGCGTGGTGAGCGTGGTGGGGCTGATCGGCTTTATCGGGCTGGCAGCGCCCGCCATGGTGCGGCTGCTCGGGATCCGCCAGCTTGGCCAGCGGCTGTTGTGGGCTCCGATCCTCGGCGCCCTGCTGCTGGCGGCGACCGATTTACTGCTGCAGAGCCTGAGCCGCTTCTGGCCAGTCTTGATCCCCACCGGCGCCATGACCGCCCTGCTGGGCGCGCCGCTGCTGCTTTGGCTGATCCCGCGCCTGGGCATCAAGTCGGGTGCGCCTAAGGCAAACGTCGGCCTGCTGGTGGCTCGCCATCCGGCACCGGCTCGCCTTATCGGCCTGTTGCTGGTCGGGCTGCTGCTGGCCGTGGTCGCCTCCTTGCTGGTTGGGCAGGGAATGACGGGCTGGAGTTGGCCAAGTTGGCTCCGCTGGCAGGCCCAGCTGGAGTGGCGACTGCCGCGCACTCTGGCGGCGGGGGCGGCTGGCGTGCTGCTGGCGCTGGCGGGCACCCTGTTGCAGCGGGTCAGCAACAACCCGATGGCGAGCCCGGAGCTGCTGGGGGTGAGCGGTGGCACCTTTATGGGGGTGATAGCGACGGCCTTACTGCTGCCAGCTTTGCCGTTGCCCATAATGCTGCTGGGCGGCCTGATCGGGGCCTTCGCTTGTCTCTTGCTGCTGGTGCTGGTCAATCGCAAGCACGGCTTTCAGCCGGAGCGGATCCTGCTCTCCGGTATCGCCATCACGGCACTGTTCGAGCCGCTGCAGGCCATCGCGCTGGCCAACGGTGACCTGCGGGTGCAGCAACTGCTCTCCTGGATGTCCGGTTCTACCTATTACGTCACCCTGCCGGTGGCCTATGGGCTGGTGGGGCTGGCGCTGTTGATGCTGGCCGCATGCCTGCTGGTGAGCCGCTGGCTCGATCTGCTGCCGATGGGAAGTGCTGTAGCGACCGCGCTGGGCATTCGCCTCAACCGTGCCCAGCTCGCCATCCTGCTGCTGGTGGCCGTGCTCACCGCCAGTGCCACCCTGGTGGTCGGGCCGCTCTCATTCGTCGGTCTTCTGGCGCCACATATGGCCAAGCTGATGGGGTTGGTGCGGGCACGCTGGCACCTGCTTGGGGCCGCCGCTTCCGGCGCACTGCTGATGGTATCGGCTGACTGGGTCGGCCAGCAGGTCCTCTTCCCGCAGGAAGTGCCGGTTGGACTGGTCTCCACCCTGTTAGGGGGCGCTTACTTCATGTGGTGCCTGCGTCGCCTCTAGGTTTGTGGACAAAAAACGCACAATAAAAAGCCCGGGATGAACCCGGGCTTTTTATTGTCTGCTGTGCGGAGAGTTACTTGCCGATGCAGAAGCTGGAGAAGATGCGGCCCAGCAGATCGTCGGAGCTGAATTCACCGGTGATCTCGGAGAGGGACTCCTGCGCCAGGCGCAACTCTTCGGCCACCAGCTCACCGGCCACGAACACTTCCAGCTGCTCCTTGGCCACCAGCAGCCGCTCGGCAGCACGCTCCAGCGCATCCAGATGGCGGCGGCGGGCCATAAAGCCCCCTTCGGTGTTGCCCTGGAAGCCCATGCAGGCTTTCAGGTGCTCGCGCAGGGCAGGCAGCCCCAGCTCGGTCTTGGCGGAGATGCGGTAGACGGCGTGGCCCTGCTCCTGGCTCGGTGCCAGATCCTCGCCGGTCAGGTCGGCCTTGTTGCGAATGACGGTGAGGCCGATGTTTTTTGGCAACCGATCAACAAATTCCGGCCAGATCTCCCGCGGGTCAACCGCATCTGTGGTGGTGCCATCCACCATAAACAGCACCCGATCGGCCTGTTCGATCTCGGCCCAGGCGCGTTCGATACCGATCTGCTCCACCTTGTCCTGGGTGTCGCGCAGACCGGCGGTGTCGATGATGTGCAGCGGCATGCCATCGAGATGGATGTGTTCGCGCAGCACGTCGCGGGTGGTGCCAGCGATCTCGGTGACGATGGCCGACTCGCGCCCAGCCAGGGCGTTGAGCAGGCTCGATTTGCCAGCGTTGGGACGACCGGCGATCACCACCTTCATCCCTTCCCGCAGCAGGGCGCCCTGTTTGGCTTCCCCGCGCACGTCGTCCAGCTCGGACATGATGCTGTAGAGGTCGCCCGCCACCTTGCCGTCGGAGAGGAAGTCGATCTCCTCGTCCGGGAAGTCGATGGCCGCTTCCACGTAGATGCGCAGCCGGATCAGGCTCTCCACCAGTTGCTGGATTTTGCTGGAGAACTGCCCCTGCAGGGAGTGCATGGCGCTGCGGGCGGCCTGTTCGCTGGAGGCTTCAATAAGGTCAGCGATAGCTTCGGCCTGGGCCAGATCCAGTTTGTCGTTGATGAAGGCGCGCTCGCTGAACTCGCCGGGGCGGGCAGGGCGGATTCCATCGATTTTCAGAATGCGGCGGATCAGCATGTCCATGATGACGGGGCCGCCGTGGCCCTGCAGCTCCAGCACATCCTCGCCGGTGAAGCTGTTGGGGGCTTTGAACAGCAGGGCGATGCCCTGATCCAGTACCTGGCCTTGCTCATCCTTGAACGGCAGATATTCGGCGTAGCGCACCCGCGGGAGCTTGCCGAGCACTATCCCGGCGACCTGTTCGGCGGCGGGGCCGGAGACCCGGACTATGCCGACGCCACCACGGCCTGGCGCGGTGGCCTGGGCCACGATCGTATCTGTTGTCATCTTGCTTGGCTCGTTTGTTCGCTGATAGGAAAACGTAGTGGGAGACATTGTAATAAAAAAGGCGGCCCGAAGGCCGCCTCTTTTGTCATCACGGGAAGATTAGCTGCGTGAATGCAGTCCTTTCTTCTCCAGCTGACGATAGATGATGGTCTGCTGGATGATGGAGATGACGTTGCTCACCAGCCAGTAGAGAGTCAGGCCAGCCGGGAACCAGAGGAACATGAAAGTGAAGATGATCGGCATGAACTGCATCACTTTCTGCTGCATCGGGTCGGTTACGGTGGTCGGGCTCATCTTCTGCAGATACCACATGGAGGCACCCATGAGGATTGGCAGCACGAAGAAGGGGTCCTTCACTGACAGGTCAGTGATCCACAGGGCAAACGGCGCGTGACGCAGTTCAACGGACTCCATCAGTGCCCAGTAAAGGGCGATGAAGATCGGCATCTGAACCAGGATCGGCAGGCAGCCACCCAGCGGGTTGACCTTCTCCTTCTTGTACAGCTCCATCATGCCCTGAGACATCTTCTGGCGGTCATCGCCGAAGCGCTCGCGCAGGGCCGCAATCTTGGGTTGCAGCATGCGCATCTTGGCCATGGAGGTGTACTGGGCCTTGGTCAGCGGGAACATGATGCCGCGTACCAGCAGGGTCAGCATGATGATGGCCACACCCCAGTTCTGGACGAAACCGTGGAACACGGTCAGCAGCCAGTGCAGCGGTTGGGCGATGAACCACAGCCAGCCGTAGTCGACGGTCAGGTCGAGGTGGTTAGCCACCTTGGCCATCTGGTCTTGCAGCTTGGGACCGACCCACAGCTTGCTGGTCACTTCGGCCTGTTGGCCGGCGGCCACGTCTACCAGCGGGGCCTTGTAACCGATGATGGCCTGGCCTTTACCAGGGATCACGCGGCTGTAGAAGCTGTTGGTATCGTCGGCATTCGGTGCCCAGGCAGAGACGAAGTAGTGTTGCAGCATGGCGACCCAACCACCCTTGGTGGTCTTGTTCAGGTCGGCATCCTTCATCTCGTCGAAGGTGTACTTCTTGTAGCGGGTATCTTCAGTGGAGAAGGCACCACCACGGTAAGCGCTGGCTACCATGGCATGACCTTCCTGATCCTTCGGTGTGGCTACGGTCTGCTTCAGCTGACCATAGAACTGCACTTGAACCGGCTCGGCAGATTTGTTGTCGATCTTGTAATCAACGCCAACGGCATAGTCGCCACGCTTGAGGATGAACTCCTTGGTGAAGACAACGCCCTTGCTGTCGGTCCAGGTCATCGGAACGACGACTTGATCCTGACCATCGGCCAGCTGATAGCTGGTCTGGGCGGCTTCATAGGTAGGACGACCTTCGGCCTGACTGTCCGGACCGTTGCGACCCACCAGACCGCTCTGGGCGATATAGAGGTGCTCAGGCTTGCTGGTCAGCAGCACGAACGGTTGGTCCTTGCCCTCTTCCAGTTTGTGAGACAGCAGTTCGGCAGACACGACGTCACCACCCTGGGTATCCAGGGTCAGCTTGAGCACGTCGGAGGAGACGGTGATCAGCT
>CAMFLW010000035.1 GCA_945957575.1 uncultured Aeromonas sp.
TCTACTCAACCGCCTTCTCGAGTCAAGCCTTATTTTCAAAGGCTTTTCGAGGTTACCGACGAGGTTGTTTGCGTTGCCGCTTGCCGTGTCGATGGAGGCGCATTATAGGGATCCTGATCACGTTGGCAAGGGTGTTTTTGCATTAAATTCGTATTTTCAGTGCAACCGCTTACTTATTGTTCGAAATGATGATTTATTCCACGAAACACCCCACCACAGTCGCCTCCGGCTATCTTCTTTAGTGCCTTGTCTGCAACAAATCAGGGCCATCATGATTTGATCTCATCTCTCTATATCCTTGGTGATCGAGGTCACTCCTTCGGGTAACATAGCGCCCCTTTGCGATTCACACACTCTTGGGCTTTGGAGAGTTTAATGCCTTTTGCACTTGGCCAGCGTTGGATTAGTGATACAGAGACGGATCTTGGTTTGGGGACTGTCGTTGCTGTTGAAGGACGCATGGTTACCCTGTTGTTCCCGGCTACCGGTGAAAACCGCATGTATGCCAAAGAAGAGGCGCCGGTGACCCGGGTCAGCTTCAATGTGGGCGATCAGATTGCCAGTCACGAAGACTGGACCATGACGGTTGACGAAGTGCAGGAGAAAGATGGCCTGCTTATATATGTAGGTGTTCGCACCGACAATGATGAGCCGGTTGTCCTTAAGGAAGTGTTTCTCAACAACTTTATCAAGTTCAACAAGCCGCAGGATCGCCTGTTCGCCGGTCAGATCGATCGGATGTCCCGCTTTACCCTGCGCTACGAGGCGCTGGTCAACCAGCACAAGCGTCGTCGCAATCCGACCCGCGGTCTGGCCGGTGGCCGGGTCAGCCTGATCCCGCACCAACTCTATATCGCCCACGAGGTGGGTCACCGCTACGCCCCACGCGTACTGCTGGCCGATGAGGTCGGTCTGGGCAAGACCATCGAAGCAGGCATGATCATTCATCAGCAGTTGCTCTCCGGTCGCGCCCATCGGGTGCTGATCCTGCTGCCCGAAACGCTCCAGCATCAGTGGCTGGTCGAGATGCTGCGCCGCTTCAACCTGCACTTCTCCCTGTTTGACGAGGAGCGTTGCATCGAGGCGTTCGCCGATGCGGAGAACCCCTTCGAGACCGAACAGCTGGTGATCTGCAGCCTCGATTTCCTGCGCAAGAAGCGTCGTCGCTTCGAGCAGGTGCTGGAAGCCGAGTGGGATCTGCTGGTTGTCGATGAAGCGCACCATCTGGAGTGGAGCGAAGAGGCGCCGAGCCGTGCCTATGAAATGGTGGAAGCGCTGGCCGAACAGGTGCCGGGCGTGCTGCTGCTGACCGCGACCCCGGATCAGCTGGGCCACCAGAGCCACTTTGCCCGTCTGCGCCTGCTCGACCCCGAGCGTTTCTACGACTACGACGCCTTCCTCGCCGAGGAGCAGGCCTATGGTCAGGTCGCCAGCGCCGCGCAAGAGCTGCTGGATGGCGAGACCCTGAGCGAAAACGCCAAAGCCATCCTGGCCGATCAACTGACCGGTCTGGACCTCGGCGATGCCACCGCCCGTCAACAGGCGGTCGCCAAGCTGCTGGATCAGCACGGCACCGGTCGCGTCCTGTTCCGCAACAGCCGCGCCAATATTCAGGGCTTCCCCGAGCGTCACCTCAACGTCTACCCCATGCCGCTGCCGGAGCAGTACAAGACCGCCATCAAGGTGATGGGCATGATGGGTGGCAATGGTGGCGATCTGCAGACCCGCGCCCTGCGCTACCTCTACCCCGAGAAGATCTTCCAGCAGTTTGAAGGCGACAGCGCCAGCTGGACCCAGTTTGATCCGCGCGTTGACTGGCTGCTGGAGCTGCTGATCTCTGCCCGTCAGCAGAAGGTGCTGGTGATCTGCTCCGAAGCGGCCACCGCCATCGCGCTGGAAGAGGCCGTGCGCACCCGCGAGGGGATCCGCGCCGCCGTCTTCCACGAGGGGATGTCCATCCTCGAGCGGGACAAGGCGTCCGCCTATTTCGCCCAGCAGGAGGGTGGCGCCCAGGTGCTGCTCTGCTCCGAGATCGGCTCCGAAGGTCGCAACTTCCAGTTTGCCAGCCATCTGGTGCTGTTCGATCTGCCCCTCAACCCGGATCTGCTGGAGCAGCGGATCGGCCGTCTCGATCGCATTGGCCAGCAGAACACCGTCGAAATCCACGTCCCCTATCTGGAGGGCACCTCCCAGCGCGCCCTGCAGCTCTGGTATCACGACGGCCTCGATGCATTCGAGCAGACCTGCCCGACCGCCCGCCCGGTATTTGAAGCGGTGCGTGACGAGCTGTTCGAGCTGCTGGCCGCCAACACCGGTGTTCAGGCGACACTCGAAGCACTGCTGACCCGCACCCGCGAGTTGCACGAGCCGCTCAAGGCCAAGCTGGAACAGGGCCGCGATCGTCTGCTGGAGATCCACTCCAGCGGTGGCGAAGCGGCCAAACAGCTGGTCGAGAAGCTGGCTGCCGAAGATGACGACACCGGCATGATCTCCTTCGCCCTCAAGATGTTCGACGAGATCGGCGTCAATCAGGATGATCGCGGCGAGAACGCGCTGGTGCTGATGCCGGGCGATCACATGCTGGTGCCCAGCTTCCCGGGCCTGCCGCAAGACGGCATGACCATCACCTTTGATCGCACCACCGCCCTGTCGCGGGACGATATGTCGTTCCTCTCCTGGGATCACCCCATGATGCGCGGCGGTATCGACCTGATCCTCGGCTCCGAGATCGGTGCCACCTCGGTGGCGCTGCTCAAGAACAAGGCGCTGCCGGTCGGTTCCATCCTGCTGGAGCTGATCTTCGTCGCCGAGTCTGCGGCTCATCCCCAGCTCTACCGCTTCATGCCGCCGACGCCGATCCGCCTGCTGATGGACAAGAACGGCAACAACCTCGGCGAGAAGGTGGCGTTCGATGCGTTCAACCGCCAGCTGACGCCGGTCAACCGCCACCTTGGCAGCAAGCTGGTGACTGCATCCCAGCCGGTGATCCACGGTCTGATTGGCCAGGGCCAGGCAATTGCCGAAGAGCTGAAGGCCGGGATTGTCGACAAGGCTCGCGCCCAGATGGCGCAGACCCTGCAGCAGGATCTCGATCGTCTGGAGGCGCTCAAGGCGGTCAACCCGAACGTGCGCGACAGCGAGCTGGAATATCTGCGCAATCTGCAGGCAGAATTGCACCACCTGATCGACCAGACCCAGCTCAAGCTGGATGCCATCCGCTTTATCGTGGTTACCCATAACTGATAAAACGGTGCTGGCATCATCTGGTTGCTAACGACCAGACCCAACTCAGGCTGGATGCCATGCACTTTTTATCGTGGTTATCCATAACTGATAAAACGGTGAAATGGCCAAACCCAACGCGAGTTGGCTGCCATGCTCTTTTATCGTGGTAACCCATAACTGATGGGGGCTTGCCCCCGCTTTGACCAAAGATGCGAGACGCTATGTTTGTATACTCACCGCCCCTGGAACCCTGGCTCGATATCCTGTTCAAGGACAAGGACATCATGGTGGTCAACAAGCCCACTGGCCTGCTGAGCGTCCCCGGGCGCGGCCCCGAGAATGAAGACAGCGTGCTGCATCGGGTCAAGCAGCAGCACCCCAAGGCGGCAGCCGCCCATCGCCTCGATATGGCGACCACCGGCGTGCTGGTGATCCCGCTCAACCCCAACTCCCACAGGGAGCTGAGCCGGCAATTCCGCGAGCGGGAGACCGAGAAGCACTACCTCGCCTGGGTGTGGGGTGAACCGGAACAGGATACGGGTGAAGTGGATCTGCCACTCTGCGTCGACTGGCCCAACCGCCCGAAACAGAAAGTTGACCACGAAGAGGGGCGTCATGCCCTCACCCTGTGGCAGAAGCTGAAGGTGGAGAACGGCAACAGCCTGATCAAGCTGACCCCGATTACCGGTCGCTCCCATCAGCTGCGGGTTCATATGCTGGAGCTGGGTCACCCCATCCTTGGCGATAACCTCTACGCCAACCCGGATGCGCTGGCGGCGGCACCGCACCTTTATCTGCATGCGGCCAGCCTGACCATCAGCCACCCCCGCAGCGGCGAGCGGATGACCTTCGAGGCGCCAGCCCCTTTCCCGGTCTGAGCCTGACAGGTAACAGCCCAATAAAAAGAAAGCCCCCATCGAGAGATGGGGGCTTTTTTATCGCTCAGACGCGGATATCGATCTTGCTTCCCAAAGAAGCGCTGGCCGATGTCGGTGCAACCGGCGCTGATTGCGCTGCGGTTTGCAGCAGCTTCAGCGCAGCTTCGCCCTCTTGGGTCTGCTGTTTCTTGGCCAGACTGGCCGTCATCAGAGCAGAACCAAACGACGCATTTGCAGAACTTGATATATCCATAGGGTTCCTCCTGCACTCAACAGTATCGGCCAAGCCGCCCCGAACATAAGCACTGAATGCAAAACAATCTGACAATCGCTTTTCTATCAATCAGATGGCAATTGCATTCATGGCCCCTGTTCACCTCTGGATGACGCCTTCAAGCTCCTGTGCCGTCATCGGCCGCAACACCTTGCAAGGGTTGCCAGCCGCCACCACATTGGCGGGCACATCTTTGGTCACCACCGAACCGGCACCGATGACGCTGTTGTCACCGATGGTGACGCCGGGGCAGATGACGACGCTGCCACCAATCCAGACGTTGTGACCGATCCGTACCGGCTTGCCGAACTCGACACCCCTGATGCGCGGCGCCACCGCCACCGGGTGAGCGGCGGTGTAGATCTGCACCCCGGGCGCCAGCAGCACATTGTCGCCGATGTGCACCTCACAGACGTCGAGGATGGTGCAGCCCACGTTGGCGTAGAAGTTCTCGCCGACGAAGATATTGGCGCCATAGTCGCAGAAGAACGGCGGATTGATGGCACACTCCTGGCCACGCCTACCGAGCAGGTCGTGCAGCAAAGCATCCCGCGCCGGTTTCTCCTGCCAGCTGGTGTTGAAGGTGTGATAGAGCCTGCGGCAGCGCTCGCGCGCCGCTTTAAGCTCGGGCTCGCCCGCATCATAAGGCTCCCCCGCCACCATCTTCTGCCACTCGGCACCACGCACCACCTTCTCCATTACCTACTCCATCAGCCAGATCAGGGATTCATAAGGGCGCAGCATACCCGATTGCGGTCGGGCCGGGCTATCCGGGTAGTTGCCGAGCAGCAGGCGACCCTCCCCGCTTTGCAACTCGGCAGGCAAGGCAAACTCCACCGGCTCGCCGTAGAAGTTGCTCACAACCAGCAGGGTCTGACCGTTGGCGCGGCGGGCATAGGCCCAGATCTGCGGGTGCCCGGTCAGCAGCTCCTGATAATCCCCCTGCGTGAAGATGGGGTGCGCCTTGCGAAGAGCGATGAGATCCCGATAGTGCCAGAACACCGAGTGCTGGTCGGCCAGTGCCGCCTCGGCGTTGATCTCGGAATAGTTGGCAGCAGGCGTGAGCCAGGGCGTCCCGTTGGTAAAACCGGCGTTGGGGGCGGCACTCCACTGCATGGGAGAGCGCGAGTTGTCGCGGGACTTGGCACCGAGAATGGCGAGGATCTCGCCCTCGCTCATCCCTTCCGCCTGCTTGATGGCGAAGATGTTGCGGCTCTCTACATCCTGATAGTCATCGATGCGCTGATAGCCGGGGTTGGTCATGCCGATCTCCTCCCCCTGATAGATGTAGGGGGTGCCTTGCAGGCCGTGCAGCGTGCTGGCCAGCATCTTGGCGGCCACGGCCCGATGCTCACCCTCATCGCCAAAGCGGGAGACGATGCGCGGCTGATCGTGGTTACACCAGAACAGCGCCGACCACCCCTTGCCGTGCATGCCGCTCTGCCAGTGGTTGAAGATGCGCTTGAGTTCGAGGAAATCGAACGGCGCCTTGGTCCACTTGTCGCCGTTGGGGTAATCCACCTTCAGATGGTGGAAGTTGAACACCATGGAGAGCTCGGAGCCATCGAGGGCGCCATAGCGCTGGCAGTGCTCCAGCGAAGTAGAGGACATCTCCCCCACCGTCATGGCCCCCACCGGGGCAAAGACATCGCGGCTCACATCCTGCAGGAATTCGTGGATGCGCGGCCCGTCGGTGTAGAAGCGGCGGCCATCGCCTATCTCGTCATTCGGGAACGCCTGCTCCTTGGAGATGAGGTTGATGACGTCGAGGCGGAAACCGTCCACCCCCTTATTGGCCCAGAAGTGGATGATGTTTTTGACCTCGGCGCGCACCGCCGGATTTTCCCAGTTGAGATCCGCCTGCTCGCGGGCAAACAGGTGCAGGTAGTACTGACCGGTGGCTGAGTCCAGCTCCCAGGCGCTGCCGCCAAACTTGGATTGCCAGTTGTTGGGCACACCGCCATCCACCGGATCGTTCCAGATGTAGTAGTCGCGGTAGGGGCTGTTTTTATCCCCCAGCGCCGACTTGAACCAGGCGTGCTCGGTGGAGGTGTGGTTGACCACGATATCCATCACGATGCGGATGTCGCGCGCGTGGGCGGCGGCCAGCAGCGCCTCGAAATCGGCCATGGTGCCGTAAGCCGGGTCGATGGCGTAGTAGTCGGCGATGTCGTAGCCGTTGTCCACCTGCGGCGAGACGTAGACCGGGGTCAGCCAGAGGGCATCGACGCCCAGCGTCTTGAGGTAATCGAGGCGGGCCATGATCCCCTTGAGATCGCCGGTGCCACGGGCGCCGGAATCCTGAAAGCTCTTGGGATAGATCTGGTAAATCACGGCGCTCTGCCACCAGGGTGTTTGGCTCATGGCTCTTTCTCTTGTCACAAATTGAAATGGGAGAGGGCGACCCGCAAGGTCGCCCTGACAATCAGATTCAGGCGCTGGCTTCGGCCAGCTTGCCGGCCGCTTGCTGGCGCTTGTAGACCAGCAGGGTCAGCACCACCGGCACCCCGATGGCGACCAGCATGGCGAGGGAGTAAACGGCCCAGTATTGCGGCTGGATGGAGAGGATGCCCGGCAGGCCGCCTACCCCGATGCCGTTGGCCATCACCCCGGCGAAACCGCAGATGAGGGCGGCAAGGCTGGAGCCCACCATGGCGCACAGCATGGGGAACTTGTACTTGAGGTTGATACCGTACATCGCCGGTTCGGTCACCCCGAGATAGGCGGAGATGGCGGCAGGTACCGAGATCTCCCGTTCGTTCTCCTTGCGGCTAATCAGAATGATGCCGACGACCGCAGAAGCCTGAGCGATGTTGGAGAGGGCGATCAGCGGCCAGATCGGGGTGCCCCCCATGCTCTGCATCAGCTGCAGATCCACCGCGTTGGTGGTGTGGTGGATGCCGGTGATGACCAGCGGCGCGTAGAGGAAACCGAACAGGGCGGCACCGATAGGAGCGAAGGAGCCGGTCATGGCGGCCTTGGCAGCGAAGCCGACGCCCTCACCAATCCAGCGGCCGAACGGGCCGATAAAGGCGTGGGCCACGATCACCGCCAGCAGCAGCGAAACGAACGGCACAATCACCAGATAGAGATAGGCCGGAATGATCCGCTTGAGGTTGGTCTCTACCCAAGCTAGGAAGACACCCGCCAGCAGCGCCGGAATGACCTGCGCCTGATAACCCACCTTCTGGATCACGAACAGACCGAAGTCCCACACCTCGGGAGTCTGCTGGCCGATGCCGTAGGCGTTCATCAACTGCGGCGACACCAGCGTGATACCGAGCACGATACCGAGGATCTCGGAGCCGCCCATCTTCTTCACTGCAGACCAGCAAACGCCGACCGGCAGGAAGTGGAAGATCGCTTCGCCCAGCAGCCAGAGGAAGGCGTGCACCTGAGCCCAGAACTGGCTGATCTCGGTGAGGGTGTGAGTGCCATCGTCGAACATCTTGATGTCGCCGATGACGTTGCGAAAGCCCAGGATCAGACCGCCGGTGATGATGGCAGGCAGCAGCGGCACGAAGATCTCCGCCAGATGGGAGATGCCCCGCTCCAGCGGGTTCATGTTCTGGCGCGCCGCCTGCTTGGCGGCCTCCTTGCTGCCACCGCTGACGCCGAGCTGCTCGGTCAGCGCCTTGTACCACTGCTCCACCTCGTTGCCGATGACCACCTGGAACTGACCGCCCTGGGTGAAGCTTCCCTTCACCGCCGGGATGGTTTCGATGGCCTTGCTGTCGGCCTTGGCCGGATCGTTCAGGACGAAGCGCAACCGGGTCAGACAGTGGCTGACGGTGGCGATGTTCTCCTTGCCGCCGATCTTGTCGATCAGGGTGGCAAGCTGCTGTGCGTTGATCTTGGACATGGGTCTTCCCTCTGTGACGCCATTGAATAGTGGTCTGCATCGCCCTTGCGAGCCACTCTTTGGGCTCGAGCGTTTTTGGTATCGTTCCCATTTAGCATGCCGACAATCTTGCCAGATCAAAATGGGAACGTTCCCAATTCGTGGCCAGCGTCACAAAAAGCGCGTTTTTTGTTCAGTTCGAAGTGATGGGGGTCACAGGGTGCGACAGGGGGCAATGGTCGCCAGCGGCGGCTGCTCCTGCTCGATCTGGCCGAGCAGCTGACGTGCCGCCTGCTCCCCTGCCCCCTTGTAACCGAGATCCAGAGTGAGGGCGTTGGGAAAGAGGAAGGTGAGCATGGGGTTGTTGCCAAGGCCGGTCACCAGCACCTCGCTACGCCCTTGTTCTTGCAGGTATTTTGCCGCGCCGATGGCGAGGGTGTCGCTGGCGCAGACCAACGCCTGGGTGGAGGGGGTAAGCAGCTCGGCAGCCAACCGGTAGCCGCTCTGCAGGCTGAGATCGCCGAGAGCGCTGCGGGCCGCCAGCCCCTGCTCGGCGCAGTAGCCGAGGTAGGCGTCGAGCCGGCGCTGGCCGGTGGTGAGGTCGGCGGTATCCACCCCCAGATAGGCGATATCGCGGATACCGCGGGCAGCGAGCTGGCCCAGCATGGTGCGC
Organism: uncultured Aeromonas sp.; assembly: GCA_945957575.1. GTDB lineage: Bacteria > Pseudomonadota > Gammaproteobacteria > Enterobacterales > Aeromonadaceae > Aeromonas. Next base: position 8,892 of record CAMFLW010000035.1, read on the forward strand.
ACCGCCCCGACATCGTCAAAGCAGACCGAGGAGAAACCGGGATATTCGCGGGCAACCAGCACCAGCTTATCCCTGAGCGGCGCCATGGCGGCATAGTCGAGATCGTTGAAGGCGAACAAGATGATGCCATCCACTCCGCGCCGTTCCAGCACCGCCAGATGCTCCAGTACCTTGGCAGGGGAGAACTTGCTCTCCATCAGTACGGCGTCGTAGCCGCGCTGGTAGAGGGTCTCCAGCATGCCGCGCACCGCCTGATTCTCCGAGCTGGAGTCGAGCCGCGAGACGATGATCCCCACCACCTGCTGGCTCTGGCTGCGCATGGCCCGCGCCGACTTGCTCGGCACGAAGCCATGCTCGGCGATGATCTGCTCCACCCGCGCGCGGGTCTCCTGCTTCACCTTGGGATCCTGATTGAGCACCCGGGAGACAGTCGACTTGCCGACACCACTGAGTCGGGCGATATCGAGGATGGTCAATTTTTTGTCCATGAAGTGGCTCACAGGGGCTCAGCGGTGGAATTGCCCACATTGTTGTGATTAACCCCTGTGAATACAAGCCCATGGCGTTAGAATGCCCTTTTTGCCCCGCTTTGGGCGGCGCACCAAGAGGACGCCCACCATGGATCTGCTGGCCAGTCTGCACTTCTCTCTCTCCATCACAGGCCCCATCTGCGTGGTGCTGCTGCTCGGCATCTGGCTCAAGCAGCTGGGCCTGTTGCCCGACAGCTTCGTCGAGTCCGCCTCCCGCCTGGTGTTTCAGGTCACCCTGCCCGCCCTCCTGTTCCTCAGCATGGTGCGCACCGATTTTTCCACCATGCCGAGTCCCTGGCTTATCCTCTACGGCCTGCTCGGCACCCTCACCGGTTTTTTGATCCTTGAGGCATTGGCTGCCCGCTTCATCCCGGAGCGGCGTCAGCGCGGAATCTTCGTGCAGGGCAGCTTTCGCGGCAACATGGGGATCATGGGGCTGGCCTATGTGCAAAACGCTTACGGGCCAGAGGGGATCGGCGCCGCCGCCCTGCTGGTGGGCTCGGTCACCGTGCTCTACAACATACTCGCCGTGATCACCCTGACCCGCAGCTTGGGGGGCAGCAAGGGGGTCAAGCCGATCCTCAAGGGGATCGTCAAAAATCCGCTGATCATCGCTATTCTGTCCGCACTGCCCTTCGGCCTGCTCGGCATCGAGTTGCCCCAGCTGGTGATCACCACCGGCAACTACTTCGCCAACATGACCCTGCCGCTGGCCCTGCTCTGCACCGGCGCCAGCCTCAACCTCAAGGCCCTGCGCGGTGGGGCCCTGCTGACCGGTTGGGCCACGGTCAACCGGCTGTTCTGCGTCCCGCTGCTGCTGGTACTTGGTGCTTGGACACTGGGTTTCAACCCGCAGGCGCTCGGCATCCTGTTTCTCATCAGCTCCACCCCCACCGCCGCCGCAAGCTATGTGATGACCCGCTCCATGGGAGGTGACAGTGCCCTGGCGGCGAACATTATCGCCACCACCACGCTGGGCTCCCTTCTCACCACCAGCCTGGGAGCAGCCCTGATGAACTATCTGGGCTTGATGGGGTAACAACGAAGTGACGGGTGACTTGACCTTGCCGCGAGCGGCAGCTTTAGGCTTGCACTACACCCACGAAGGAGACTCATCATGACTATTGAACTGACAGTGACCGGCATGTCCTGCGGCGGTTGCGCCGCCAGCCTGCAAAAAGCCCTGCTGGCCCAGCCGGCGGTGACCGCCGCTCAGGTGGACTTCACCAGCAGCAAGGCGATCATCGAGAGCGAACTGAGCAAGGCCGAGCTGATCGCCCTGATCGAAACCAAGGGTTTCTCTGCGAGTTAAATCATCCCCATAGAGGTATAAAGCAGGTTAAAAATCTGTACTCACCTGTCTTTTGGTGAGTTTTATCACAGACATTGATGGTTATCTGGGCAAACTGGCTGCGATTATTCCAACCATAAGGATTTGCAGCATGACCCTACCGATCCGCAAGACCCTGCTCGCCGCCGTCGTCGGCCTGACCCTCTCCCCCATGGCCATGGCGCTGCCCAACGTGCACATTCTGGCGACCGGCGGCACCATCGCCGGAGCTGGCCAGTCCGCTACCCAGTCCAACTACGAGGCTGGCAAGGTGGCCATCGAGACCCTGATCGCCGCCGTGCCCGAGATGAAGAACGTGGCCGACGTGCAGGGTGAGCAGGTGGTGAAGATCGGCTCCCAGGACATGAACGACGAGGTGTGGCTCAAGCTGGCCAAGCGGGTCAACGAGCTGCTGGCCAAGGATGACGTGGATGGTATCGTCATCACCCACGGCACCGACACCATGGAAGAGACCGCCTACTTCCTCAATCTGACCGTCAAGAGCGACAAGCCGGTGGTGCTGGTCGGCGCCATGCGCCCCTCCACCGCCATGAGCGCCGACGGCCCGATGAACCTCTACAACGCCGTGGTCACCGCCTCTGACCCCGCCTCCAAGGGACGTGGCGTCATGGTGGCGATGAACGACACCGTGCTCGATGCCCGCGACGTCACCAAGACCAACACCACCGGCGTGCAGACCTTTGCCTCCCCCAACTTCGGCCCGCTCGGCTACATCCACAACGGCAAGATCGACTACCAGCGCAGCCCGGCCCGCCTGCACACCAGCAAGACGCCGTTTGACGTGAGCAAACTCGACAAGCTGCCGCAAGTGGGCATCGTCTACAGCTACGCCAACGCCACCGACTTGCCGGCCAAGGCGATGGTGGATGCCAAGTTCGACGGCATCGTCAGCGCCGGGGTGGGCAACGGCAACCTCTACCACACCCTGTTCGACACCCTGGCCAAGGCGAGCAAGGACGGCATCCGCGTCGTGCGCTCCGCCCGCGTGCCGACCGGATCCACCACTCTGGATGCCGAGATCGATGACGCCAAGTACGGCTTCGTCGCCGCCGAGACCCTCAATCCGCAGAAGGCGCGGGTGCTGCTGATGCTCTCCCTGACCCAGACCAAGGATCCCAAGCAGATCCAGCGCTACTTCCAGCAGTTCTGACAAAGGACTTGTCCAACCATGGCAAGGGCGGGCTCTCCCGCCCTTTTCTCATCCCCGCGCGTCACTCCCTGCCCCTGCGAAAGCAAATTAGCGAGCCGGATCACCCGCTTTCACAAGCGCATCGCCGCCAAATTCATTACACTGCCAGCGATCTTATCCACTCAAGGAGTGCTGTTGCTGTATGGAAATATTGATCCTGCTGGGATTGATTTTGCTTAATGGCGTCTTCGCCATGTCAGAAATCGCCATCGTCACCGCACGCAAGGCTCGCCTCGGCAAGCTTGCCTCTGAAGGCAACCGCTCCGCCGCCATTGCCCTCAAACTGGGCGAAGACCCGACCCATTTTCTCTCTGCCGTCCAGATCGGCATTACCAGCATAGGTCTGCTCAACGGTATCTACGGCGAATCCCTGCTGGCCCAGCCCTTCTCCCTCTGGTTGCAGGAGTGGGGACTCCCCGCCAAGAGCAGTGGCCTGATCGCCACCATCATAGTGGTCGTAGTGGTTACTTATCTCTCCATCGTGGTAGGGGAGCTGGTGCCCAAGCGCCTTGGCCAGCTCAATGCCGAGCGCATCGCCTGTCTGGTGGCCCGCCCCATGCACTGGCTCGCCACCCTGACCCGCCCCTTCGTCTGGCTGCTGTCGGCCTCCACCAATGCCAGCCTGCGGCTGCTGCGGGTCAACCAGAACGGCAGCGCCAACGTTACCGAGGAGGAGATCCACGCCATGCTGGTGGAAGGATCGGAAGCCGGGGTGATCGAGGATCATGAACACACCATGCTGCGCAACGTCTTCCGTCTCGACGAGCGCAGCCTCTCCTCCCTGATGGTGCCGCGCAGCGATATCCGCTATCTGGATCTGGCGCTGCCGCTGGAGACCAACCTGCAGCGGCTGGTGGAGTATCGCCACAGCTATTTTCCGGTCTGCGACGGCAACCTGTCAGAATTGGTGGGTATCATCAATGTCAGCAAGGTGCTGCACGCCTATATCAAGGGAGAGCCGATTGATCTGGCTGCCCTGACCCAGGAGGGCAGCCTGCTGCCCGAGACTCTTAACGGCGTCGAGCTGCTCAACCACTTCCGCACTCACAGCGAACAGATGGTGCTGGTGGTGGATGAATATGGCGAGCTGCAGGGGCTGGTCACCCAGCAGGATCTACTGGAGGCGCTGGCGGGGGATTTCCAGCAGGAGGATGGCAGCGACAACTGGGCCTTCCAGCGCGCCGACGGCAGCTGGCTGCTCGATGGCCTGATCCCGCTACCGGAGTTGAAGGACTGTCTGGAGCTGGTTCGTCTGCCGGAAGAAGAAAAACATCACTATCACACCCTCGGAGGGCTTATCATGCTGCTCCTTGGTCGTGTTCCACAAACCGGCGATCTGGTGACCCTGGAACAGTGGCAACTGGAAATTGTTGACATGGATGGTCTGCGCATCGACAAGGTGCTCGCCATGCCCTTGACCGATCAACCCAGCTAACCTGCGGAGTTTGCAAGTATGGAGCAGTTTTACCAACTGGCTCACGCCTTTATGAATCACGATCTGAACACCCTTTCCGATCCCAAGATGGCATTCATGATCTGTGGTGTGATTTTGACCTTTCTGGTACTGGAAAATGGCTTTATCCCCACCGCGTTCCTGCCCGGCGACAGCCTGTTGATCCTGACCGGCGTCCTCATCTATCAGGACGTGCTCTCCTTCGGGGTGATCCCGCTGCTGATCATGGCCACCTTTGTCGGCACCTGGCTCGGCTACATGCAGGGGCGCTTCCTCGGCCATACCCAGCTCTACCATCGGCTGATGTCTCATGTGGAAGAGCGACACCAGCAGAAGGTCTACCACCTGCTGGACAAGTACGGGATCATCACCCTGATCACCGCTCGCTATATCGCCTTTGTGCGCACCGCCTATCCCTATATCGTGGGTGCCACCGAGCTGCCCCAGGGGCGCTTTCTCATCGTCAATCTGATCAGCTCCATCATGTGGATCTGCCCGCTGGTCGGCACCGGCTACTACCTGAGCCACACCAAGCTGGCAGCCGAATACCAGACCCAGTTCTTCAACATCATCATCTATTTGCCGGTGGTGCTGCTGGTGGGTGGTGTCATCGCCCTCATCTGGCGCTGGATCAGCAAGCGCAAGTCTACACGGACCCAGAACTGACGCCGGCTGACCATGCCCCCACGAAGAGCCCTCCCATGGAGGGCTTTTTTGATCCCGCTTTTGCGCAAAGCGCAGAAATAGTCTCGATCGCCCCTTGTAAAGCCCGGTCAAAAATGAGTGAATCTAGCGCCTTTTTTTTGATGGGAATGGAGTCGGTTGTATGTGGTGTCGGATTCGCGCGGCAGCGCTGGTTGTCGGGTTGATGGGAATACTGGGATTGCCTGCAGTCAGTGCGGCACCCAACCCAGCCAAACTGGAAGTACGCTCAAGCAGCGCCCTGGTCGTGGATGTAAAAACGGGCAAGACGCTCTACCAGAAGAATGCCACCAAGGTGCGTCCCATCGCCTCCCTCACCAAGCTGATGACGGCACTGGTAGTGCTGGATGCCAAACAGAATCTCAACCAGACCATCACGGTCGACAAGAACGATCTGGATCGGGTCAAACACACCCACTCCCGCATCCGCATGGGCACCAAGGTGACCCGTCGCGATGCCCTGCATCTGGCGCTGATGTCCTCCGAAAACCGGATGGCCTCGGCACTGGCGCGGCACTATCCGGGCGGTCGCAGCGCCTTCGTGCGAGCCATGAACAACAAGGCCAGACAGTTGGGAATGCGCAATACCCACTTCTACGACTCCACCGGCCTCTCCACCCGCAACGTCTCCACCGCCCAGGATCTCGGCAAGCTGGCCGCCGCCGCCTATCGCCAACCACTGATCCGGCAGTTTACTCAGGATGAGAACCGGGAGATGCGCTTCAGCGCCCCCGCCTACAGCCTGATGTTCAACAACACCAACCCGCTGGTGAAAAACCCGGATTGGGACGTACGCCTCTCCAAGACCGGCTTCACTGACGAAGCGGGACGCTGCCTGGTGATGCGCGCCAAACCGGACAGCCGCGAGCTCGCCATCGTGCTGCTCAACTCGGTGGGCAAACGCACCCCCATCGGCGATGCCAACCGCATTCGCAAATGGCTGAAAAGCTGAGTAAATATCTGAACATAAAAGGGTGCTGCGGCATAATGCCGATCGGTTAAGGATCCATTGACCGAGCCTTCTGATGTGTCAAAATCCGAAACCTGTTGATTGGTTTCGGATTTTTTTGGCTTTCGACCAGGCCCCCGACGTCCTTCACGCCAGTAATGCTGCCCAGTTTGAGTCACTCTTCGACCCTATCCCCATGGTTCGTCGGGTCTGGGCCATCATCGGCATGGCCATCTTCCGCCACGTGCCCATGACTTAGCGAGTCAACCAACTCTATATCCTGCTATCCGGTGACCGCCTCTTTGTCGTCCCCAGCGCCTTCGTACACACTCGCCAAACGCTTGGGGCAAGAGCCTCGAGCGCCTATCAGGAGATGAGACTCACGCCGACTGACCCTGCGCAGCAAGAAGGCGGCGGGGATACGTCAGTAGTTGTGGGGCATGCCGTTGGCGTACAACCTGCTGCGCAGCCAGATGGTGAAGATGGCGGCGAGTCAGCTGAGTTTTCACATGGCGTCGGTCTATCTCATCCATGAACTGAACTGCATGCCGCACCTGTCGCCGGGGACTATCCCGAAGCGGGTGGCAGAGCTGGAGAAACAGGCGGGGCAGTGTATATTGCCAGAACGCAGGGAGCGAAGTTACCCCGCAGCGTGAAACCAGAGCCACCGCAGCATAGTGTTAAAAAAGATAATAAAAACAATGCAATTCAGACTTAACTGACTGGCTTTATGACCTTGCTCGAGATTTTAATTGACGTCTTTTCTTAAGGTCTTGTAAATGAGATGGGGCTGGGGAAGGAAGCAACATTGCTGCCCAGATCCGTGATGCGGGCCGCCCCCTGCTTTTTCACCTGATCGATGCGCAGCACCTGATGCATGGGGATCAGGGTATGGCGCACATCGGCAAATTCGTTTTTGAGCTTCTCGTGACTTGGGTCGACGATAAGCGCCGTGTGGTTGTCCCAGACAAAATCGGCAATCTCGATAAAGCCGAACAGCTGACCCTGATTCACCTCGCGCACATACACTTCGTAGCGCTCGCTGTGGCAAATAAACTGAACCCGATATAACGCCTTGCTTTCACTCATGATTATCTGTCATTGAGGGGGAAGAAGATGGCCATTATTCTAGCCGCCGTTCTCGCCCCCTCCAATAGACAGAAATCACAGTTGCGGCCTTTCCATGCGGCTCCTCACGCCATGACGGTCACCGGATGACGCAGCCACTCAGCCCATCAAGGCAGGCAGTGAGACCGGCCCCAATCCCGCAGCGCGCAAGCGGTTGGCCAGCTGCTCCAGCTCGGTCTGGCTGGCCTCTGGCCATTGCGCAGCCTCCCCCCGCACCCCGTGGTGGCGAAAGCCGTTGAGGCGAATGGGCACAGGCCCCAGCCGTCGCAAGAAAGCGGCGAGATCCGCGTCCAACTCACCACTCGCATCCAGAAAATCGCTCTTGCCCGGCACATGAAGCAGCCGCAGTTCGGTCAACTTGCCGTGGCTTGCCAATAGTTGCAGCGATGCCAGCACTCGCTCGCGGCCATAGCCGGTCAGGGTGTGATGCACCGAGTCGCGCCACCCCTTGAGATCGAGCATGGCGCCGTCGAGCACCGGCAACAGCCGCTGCCAACCGCTCTTGGCCAGCGAACCGTTGCTGTCGAGCAGGCAACTGAGGTGAGCCAGATCCGGTGTCTCTTTGATGGCGGCAAACAGCGCAACCACGAAGGGGAGCTGGGTGGTCGCCTCACCACCAGAGACGGTAATGCCGCTCAGCATTGGACCGTAGCGGCGCAGCAGGGCCAGCACCTCGGCCACCGTCATGGTGGCGGTTTTGGGATTGGCGCTGCGGGGGCAGGCATCCAGACAGGCGTCGCAATCGGTGCAGAGCGCCTCCTGCCAATGAACCTTGCCCTCGCTCATGGTGAGGGCGCCACTCGGGCAGACCGCAAGGCAGTCGCCACAATCATCGCACAGCCCGATAGTGTGGGGATTGTGACAGCCGGGGCAACGAAAGTTGCACCCTTGCAGGAAGAGCACCAGCCGGTTGCCTGGCCCGTCAACACAGGAGAAGGGCAGCACCCTGCTTACCAGGGCGCTGCGTGTTGGCAAAACATCAGCCATCGGTGCGAACTCAATACTCGCCGATAGTCGATTCGTGGGCGACCACTCGCGGCGCCCGCTGACGAATGGCGGTCACTTCACTCGCCTCGGCACCGAGACAGGTAGTCTGCAAGCGCGACCCCTCCTCTGCGAAGCGGGCCACGTCGCTCTTGCGGATCATGTAGCCGGTCACCCGCACCAGATCGCTGTCGGCCACGTTGGCGGTGAACTCGCGCATACCGATGGCGAGCGCCCCTTTGCAGAGCTGCAACAGCGCCTGCGGATTCTGACGGATGGTGGGATCCAGCGTCAGGATCTCGCTGATCCCCGAGTGGTAATAAGTGTGGTGTGGCGCCAGCGCCAGCACATGGCTGGCGGGATCCGGCTCCTGCCCGTAGGGAATGCGCACCCCTGGGGTAACAGCCACATCGATGCTGAGGCCACCCTGTGAGTGCAGCAGCGCACGACCACCCCAGGCATGGGTTTGCGGCGTCGTAGTGACATATTCCGAGAGCTGGGCCGAGATGCGATAGCCAAGCTGATTCGCCTCCTCGTTGTGGCCGTAGCGATCCGGCAGGTTCTCTTTCTCCATCAGGATATTGACCGCTTCTGCCATGCCGTAGATACCGAACATGGGGACGAAGCGATCCTCATCCAGCAGCCCCTCCTTGATCAGGAAGCTGTCGAAGAAACCGGACTCCTGATGCAAGAAAGCGGCCCGTACCTCGATCAAGTTAGAGGCCAGGCGGCAGTAGTGGGGCAACAGGCAACCGAGGAAGTCATCGATCCCCTGTGCCTGCTCGGCGACTCGCTTGAGGGAGATGCGCACCAGGGTGTTGGCACCACCGGCCTGTGGCAGGGCGTTGTAGCAGCTGACGATGCCAAAACCACGCTGGTCGAAGGTATCGCGATGGATCGGGTAGTTGGCGATGTGCGGCTTGCTGCACTCGGCGATATTCTTCACCGCCAGCAGCAGCAGATCGTCGGGAGTCTGCTCCGGATCGTGGAAGAAGGTGAGGTTTGGCGCCACCTGCTTGAGCTCGTTGTCGATGCGCAGGATCAGGCGGCAGATGCGGTTGTCATCCGGCCCGATGTTGACGTGCATGAAGGCGTCCGGCAGTACCCGGTCCAGATAAACCCAGAACCCTTTCAGCTTGCGGTAGAGAGTCTCGTCATCCAGCTCGCCGACAAAGGGGAGCAGCAGCTGATCGAGCCGTCCCAGCCAGACCGGCATACCGGTGACGGAAGGAACGTGGTGATAGAGGATGCGCAGAGCGTTGAGCGCCTCGTCGAAATCCTGCGGCGCAACCAACTCCAACCAGGCAGAGCCCTGGGCCAAGAACTTCTCGTAGTCCGGCAGCACATAGCGCGGCTTGTAGGGGGCGTGCCCTTCGAACATGTCGCAAACAAACCCCTGCGCCATCGCCTCGGCCACTGCGGCAGGCAGGTCGGGGTAGGGCAACGCATTCTCGGCAGCCAGCGCCAGCGCGTGGCTCTTCTGGGCTGGAGAGAGATGGGGATCGCGCACGATGCGCTGACAGGTTTCGCTCAAAGACATGGGGCACTCCTTCACGGACAGAGCCCATATCCTCACCGTTTGCAGGCTTTTTTTGAAGTGACATTCACAACAATACGAATGTCTCAAAAAGATATCCGCAAGAAAAGATCACACCCCAAACAGCACGGGGGCCTTGTCTGCCGACAAGGCCCCCGTGGTGCAGATCAGGGCTCGATGATGATGGGCGTGCCCGGTTCGATAGCACTCCACACCTCGTCCAGCTCGTGGTTGAGCATGGCGATGCAGCCGTTGGTCCAGTTGGAGGGCTGAACCCTGCGGTTGCCAATGCTGTTGCGCTGGCCGTGGATCATGATCATGCCACCCGGACGCACACCCAGCTCATTGGCTCGCTTGATGTCATCCAGATTCGGATAGTTGATATGGATGGCTTTGTAGTAGCCGGAATTGGTCTTCTTGTAGTCGAGGGTGTAGCGCCCTTCCGGCGTACGCTGATCCCCTTCCTGCTGCTTGTGCCCCTTGGGCGCCGGGCCCAGTGCAATCCAGTAGCGTTTCAGCTCTTTGCCATCCTTCATCAGGGTCAGGCTATAGGTCGACTTCTTGACTATCACCATGTCGGCAGACAGGTTGGCAAAACTCAGTGCGGGCCAAAGCCCCAACAAACACAGTAATACGGCTCTCATTCCATCCCTCGACAAGCCTCTGGTGCGGGCTTTTCTTGTTACCAGATCATCTGAACGATGCCCGCCAAGCGGCGAGCGAGCGCCATGATATTGGATCGCCATCAATACTCAATATGCCCGGTAAAACATATCTTGCAACTGCGGCGATACCGGCCCTTATCGCCATCATTTGGCATTAGTAATTAACATTTAAAACAACAAGATACCCGAAATTATCGCGCTGGTCCCCAGGGCGATGATCGGCGAAGATAACACTCATACCCCTCGACAGGATCATGCCATGCGCTCTTCGTGCCGCCTCGCCACCCTGCTGTTCTCGCCACTTCTGCTCTGGCTACCCGCCAGTGTCGCCGCCGATGCACTCTGGCTGCGCGAGCCCGCCCTCTCCCCCGATGGCAAGCAGCTTGCATTCACCTGGCAGGGGCGCATTTTTGTCGCCAGTGCCGAGGGTGGCCCCGCCACGGCGCTCACCGGCAGCGACTACCTGAGCCAGCGGCCAATCTGGTCACCGGATGGCAAACAGCTCGCCTTTGCCGCCAATCTCTACGGCAACGAGGATGTGTTCGTGGTACCTGCCAGCGGCGGTGAGATGGTGCGCCTCACTCGCGATTCGCGCACCGATCTGCCGCAAGCCTTCAGCGCTGATGGCAAACGGCTGCTGCTGAGCAGCCAGCGCCTGGGTGCACCCGCTGCCGACCATTTTGTCGCGGAAGGCTACCAATGGGGCGAGCTCTACTGGGCGCCGATCAGCGGCGGTACCTTGCAGGCTGATCTGCCGCTGCCTGCGACCCTGGTCCGTCCCCACGGGGAGCGGCTCGCCTATCAGATGCCCGCGGCGGATCAACCCTTTCGCAAGCATCAGCACTCGTTCGCGGTGCCCCGTCTCTGGCTGTTTGATGGCAAGCAGCACAAGCAGCTGACCGAAGATCGGGTGGCGGCTACCGATCCGGTCTGGAGCGACAAGGGGGACAGCCTATTTTACCTGAGCGAGCGCAGCGGCGATTTCAACGTCTGGCGCCGGGATCTCGCCAGCGGCAAGGAGCAACAGCTGACCCACTATCAGGGCCATCCGGTACGGGGGCTCAGCGCCTCTCGCAATGGCGATCTGGTCTGGTCATGGCTGGGCGAGCTCTATCGCCTCGATGCCGGTAGCAGCGAGCCACGCAAGCTGACCCTCACCCCGCAAGTGGCGAGCGCGCCGGATGAGGCGAGCGAGGCCCTGACCCTGGCAGACGAAGCGCTGGTCAGCGAAGAGGCGGACGAGCTGATCCTGGTGAGCGAGGGCAACCTGTTTGCCGTCGACCCCGAGCGGGAGCGGGTACGCCAGCTGACCCGCGATCCGAGCGAGCAGTCCAGCCCCCTCTTCGCCGAGCAGGGCCGCGCCCTCATCTACCTGTCCGAACAGAATGGGCACGCCGCCCTCTATCGCCTGCGCAAGAGTGATCCGGATCTGCTGTTCAGCGATCCCGGCACCCTGACCGAGAGTCTGCTGCTGGCGATTCCCGACAAGGGGATCAGCCGTCCGGTGCTATCCCCCGACGGCAAACAGCTCGCCTTCGTGGTGGATGGTCAGGCCATCCATCTGCTCGATCTGGCGAGCAACCAGCAGCGGGAGCTGGTACCTGCCAGCTTCAACCCCTCGCGCCACGAGGTGCAGCTCGCCTTTGCTCCCGACTCCCGCCATCTGGCGCTCACCTTCCGCCCCGATGCGTCAGAGCAGGAGATCGCGGTGATCGACACGGCCAATCCCAAGGCCAAACCGGTCAATGTCAGCCTGAACGGCTATCAGGATGGACAACCGGGCTGGAGTCAGGATGGCGCCATTCTCTACTGGCAATCGACCCGGTTTGGTGCACTGGGGCCCGATGGCGAGCCCCTCGTCACCAACCTGCTCGGCATTTACAGCAGCCGTGCCGCCAGAGCCGATGCGATTGCCGAGCTGGAACCACCGAAAGGGGGATACGGCTTTGAGAGCGATCGTCTCAACCATAGAGAAGCGCTGCTGCTGCAACCCACCGGCACCCTGCTCGCCAGCCGCATCATCGGCGACCAAGTGATCTATCTGGTGGAGGAGATGGGGGTCAACAGCGAGAGCGAGATCAAGGGCTACAGCCAGGATCTGCGCAAGGGCAAAACCAGCGAACTGTTTGGTGAACAGCCCGGCCCAGCGCTGGCAAGCCTCAACCAGCAGGGCACCCTGGCTACCCTGGTGCGAGATGGGGAGATCACCCGGATCCACCTCGACTCCGGCGAGGCCACCAGCGCCCCCTTCGCCTTGCAACCCACCAGCCGCTGGCAAGAACGCATGACCGCTGCCTTCGATCAAATCGCCCGGCTCACCCGGGACGAGTTCTATCTGGACGACATGAACGGGGTGAACTGGGAGAGCTATGTCGCCGCTTACCGCCACCTGCTGCCGGGCATCGGCAACCCGCGGGACTTTGGCAACCTGTTGGCGGAGCTGGCTGGCGAGCTCAATGTCTCCCACACCTGGGGCAATGGCCCCGCCCCCTTCCCGCACATGGCGGACGAGACCGCCAGCCTGGGGGGCTACTGGCAGGATGGCGAACAAGGGGTGATGCTCACCGCCTTGCTCTCTGGCGGGCCGCTGGATCAGGAGAGCGATATCGCCCCGGGCGCCCGCCTGCTCGCCATCAACGGCGTCCCGATTGCCAATCTGGCCGAGCTGGACCGGGCCCTCAACCATCAGGCAGGATCCCGGCTTGCCCTCACCTTCCAGCAGGAAGGCGAAAAGCAAACTGACGAGGTGGTGCTCACCGCCATAGATAAAGAGCAGGAGTATCAGCTGCAACAGGATCGCTGGATTGAGAAACGGCGGGAGCTGGTGGCCAGGCTGAGCGGAGGACGGATCGGCTACGTCTATCTGCCGGCAATGAATAGCGAGGTCTACGATGCGGTGGTGGCGGATGCCCTCGGCAGGCAGCGCAATCGCGACGCGCTGATCGTCGATGTCCGCTTCAACAGCGGCGGCTATCTCGCCAATACCCTGGTGGAATTTCTGACTGGCAGCGGCAGCGCCAAGGGGATGGCCAGCAGCTGGCCCCGTCAGGGCAAGGGTGAAACCGACGCCGCCACTCGTCAGTGGACCAAGCCCTCGGTGGTACTGGTAAACGCCGCCAGCTACTCGGAAGGCTCCGCCTTCCCCGAATACTACCGCGCTCTCAAGGTTGGCCCCATCGTCGGCGAGCCGGTGCCCGGCACCGGCACCATGGTCTACAGTCACGACTCCCGGCTGATCCCGGGGCTCTCTTACGGCATTCCGACCCTGGGGCTGCGCAAACCGGACGGCACCTTCTACGAGAATCAGGAGCTGATCCCGGACCTGCAGGTGCCCCTCACCCCCGCCGACATGGTGGCCGGACGCGACCCGCAGTTGGAGGCGGCGGTACAAGCCGCCCTCAAGCAGTTGCCAACCAGCGCCAAATAACTGCTCTCCACGAAAGCGAAACAGCTCGCGATGCAGATGCCCGTCCGGCACCAGGAACAAAGAGAGCCACACATGGAAGCAAAGTGATACAACCCTAGCTACCCGGCTTGGCGGCCCCCTGGCGATACTGGGGTAGCCGTGGCCAGCTCTCCGATACCTTATCGGCTCTTGAAGCTGGCTGAGGCCATGGGTACTCAGGAGACGAAATGAGCGAGCGATTTAGGCCGAGAAGCCGCCAGCAGGCGGTTTCTCAGTTTTTGACGATGTCACCCCAGGCGAGCACGGACACTTAGTAGAAACCAACATCCTCAGGGGATGGACGGGTCTTGAAACGGCGATGGAGCCACATGTACTGCTCCGGCGCCTTGCGCACGGCGGCTTCAATTTCACGGTTGGCGCGGGCGGCATCAACTATGTCATCCCCGCTGGGATAGTCGGCGAGCGGCGCCCCGATATGCAGGGTGTAACCCTCGCGGGTGCGGATGTTGTAGCAGGGCAGGGTGACGGTGTTCTTGACCCGCGCCAGGGTGGCGGTACCTGTGATGGTCGCCGCCTGCTCCACGGCGAAGTAGGGCACGAACACGCTGGCGTGGGAGCCGTAGTCGTGATCCGGCGCGTACCAGAGGGCGTCGCCATTGCGCAGTGCCTTGATCATCCCTTTCACATCCCTCCGGTCCACCAGATATTTGTTGGAGGCGCAGCGACCGTGGTACTGGGCATACTCCAGCACCGGATTGGTGTTGGGGCGGTAGACGCCGACTCCGGGACGAACCAGCCCGAAACAGCGGGCGTTGAGCTCCAGGGTCAGGAAGTGGCAGGAGAGCAGCAGCATGCCCTGACCTTTTTCCATCGCCGCGATGACATGCTCTTCCCCTTCCACCTTCATCAGGTTGCGCATCCGCCAGTCTGGCCAGAACCAGGCGATGCCCACTTCGAAAATGGCGCAACCCACGCTCTCAAAATTTTTCCTGAGCAGCGTCTCGCGTTCAGCCAGCGTCAGCTCAGGCATGGCCAGCGCCAGATTGCGACGGGCAATCTTGACCCGGGACTTCAATATCCTGGCGGCGAGACGACCGAGCTGACGGCCCAGCCACATCTGGCTACGCCACGGCAGCAGGGTCAGCAGCCAGAGCAGGCCGAGGCCGAACCAGCTGGCCCAGTAACGGGGATGAAACAGGCGGGGCTCCAGGCGGGGAGCGTTGTCATGGGCCATGGCTAATCTCTTGTTTGCAAACACAATCGGGGGATTCTAGCCGAAAAGGGGGGGCGGGGGCGAATGGCTGTGTGCTGGTCAGAGGGGTAGCCTGCGTCCGGTTAGCGTGACAGCGGCGGCAACTGCGGTCGGCTTTTTCTACACCGGATAAAAGAGTGTGATAAAATCGCCCGCTGATTTTTCAGGTTTTGAGAGTCGATACAGATGAAGATCACCCTGCCCGAGTTTGAAAAAGCCCGCGTTCTGGTTGTTGGCGATGTGATGTTGGACCGTTACTGGCATGGCCCTACCGGTCGGATCTCCCCCGAGGCGCCGGTGCCCGTGGTCAAGGTTGAACACATTGAGGAGCGTCCCGGTGGCGCAGCCAACGTGGCCCTCAACTCCGCCGCCCTTGGCGCTCATGCCGTGCTGCTTGGCCTGACCGGTCAGGACGAGGCTGCCGATGCTTTGGCTGGCCAGATGGCTGGCGTCAAGGTGGCCTGTGACTTCGTTCGTCTGGCCGACTTCCCGACTATCACCAAGCTGCGGGTGCTGTCCCGCAACCAGCAGCTGCTGCGTCTGGACTTTGAAGAGTCCTTCCACTCCGTCGATGCCACCCTGCTGATGAACAAGGTCGAGCAGGCGCTGTCGAATAGCGACGTGATGATCCTCTCCGACTACGGCAAGGGTGCTCTCAACGATGTGCCCGGCATGATCCAGCGCGCCCGAGCCGCCGGTATTCCGGTGCTGGTCGACCCCAAGGGGACCGACTTCGAGAAGTATCGCGGTGCCACTCTGCTGACCCCCAACATGTCCGAGTTCGAGGCTGTGGTAGGCAAGGTGAAGAGCGAAGAGGAGCTGGTTGCCAAGGGGTTGGATCTGGTCAAGCGTTTCGAGCTGGATGCCCTGCTGGTCACCCGTTCCGAGAACGGCATGACCCTGATCCGCGAAGGCCAGCCGGAGCTGCATCTGCCAGCTCAGGCCCACGAGGTTTACGATGTGACCGGTGCCGGTGATACCGTCATCTCCACCCTGGCCACCTCGCTGGCCGCTGGCAAGAGCCTGGACGAAGCTTGTGCGCTGGCCAATACCGCAGCCGGTATCGTGGTCGGCAAGCTGGGTACCTCCACCGTCAGTCCGGTCGAGCTGGCCAATGCCCTCTACACCGAGCAGGAGACAGGCTTCGGCGTCATGTCCGAAGCCCAGCTGAAAGTGGCGGTTCGTGCCGCCCGTCTGCGTGGCGAGAAGGTGGTGATGACCAACGGTTGCTTCGACATCCTGCACGCCGGCCACGTCTCCTATCTGGCCAACGCGGGCAAGCTGGGGGATCGCCTGATCGTGGCGGTCAACACCGACGAGTCGGTTCGCCGTCTGAAAGGGCCGGGTCGTCCGGTCAACCCGACCGAGCGCCGCATGGCCGTACTGGCTGCGCTGGGCGCGGTGGACTGGGTAGTGCCCTTCTCTGAGGATACCCCGCAGCGCCTGATCGCCGAGATCCTGCCGGATCTGCTGGTCAAGGGGGGTGACTACAAGCCGGAAGATATCGCCGGTTACGCCGAAGTGACCGCCAATGGCGGCGAGGTGCGCGTTCTCAACTTCGAGGATGGCTGCTCCACCACCGACATCATCAAGACGATCCGCGAGCGCGGCTAACGCGCTGCTGGCCCCGCAATCTGGCGGGGCTCACTATCGGC
>CAMFLW010000036.1 GCA_945957575.1 uncultured Aeromonas sp.
TGAACGGTCACCTGTAATGGAGTGGGCAGTTACACAGAATTATTTACAGGCTCATGGCCCCATGATATTGATGAACCGACAGAGCCTGTTGATCACGCTCTGCACTCTATTGATGATCAGCCTCTTCACACCCCAATTGCCGCAAAGCACCGAACAGTGGCTGACTATCCTGCTGCTGGGCCTACTGGTCGCGGTGGCGCTGCTGCTGGTGCGAGGTTGTCGCCGCTTTATGATGGAGTAGTGCCACCGCCAGAGCGTCTATACGTCCGCATACGGCGATTCACAGTAGCTCTGGAACTGTCCATCCAACTCCCAGCAGCGATACCAACCCCAATATATCAAACCATCTTTTCTTGAAGGCTTGATTCATGTGCTTGGCTCCCGCATTCCACCACGGGCCTCGTTGGTTGCTCGCCGACCTCCATGCCCTTACCGCTTCCTGGCCTGCATTTTGCCTTCGGCCTCCTGCAGATTTCACCTCGCGGTGAACACCCTTACCGTTCGGCTAATACTTCTCCTTGCTGGGTATGTGGAGGGCTTATACCACCAAGTCATCCCGTCCCCCCTACAGTGACCAGATAGCGCCATGCTCGGCAGCCCCAGAAACAAATATGCCCGCAAAATGCGGGCATATCAGTGCAGAAACAGGTTCAGAAGCCCATCACGCGGCATCCAAGTGTAATCTGGAGATCAGCTCGTTGACCTCGGTGACTGTCTGGCGATGGGGAATATCCGCCGGATTCGGCATCAGCAACAAACCGGATTGGAAATCAAACCGCCCCCGACCATGGATGTAAATCCGACCTTTAAAGAAGGTTTTGACATGCTTTGCCACCATCAGTGGCAGGTACTTCTTGAACACTCTCATCGTTTGCAACCTCTTGCAGTTGTATCCGTATGACAGCAGCTTCTGCGAATTAATTCCGTAAAATATTTATAAAATACCGAAAAATTCGCCCATCTCTTCCCAAAAAATTCAATCTATAACTTTTTATTAACTTTTAGCCTATTGTATGCGGCCCTTCGAGCCAGAGCAAGGCTCCTTTGCCATCAAGCCACTCGATACAGGCGATCCCCGAGGTGGCAAACATGGGTGCTCCTGCTGCCGGGCAGAGGCTTTGCACCAGATACCCCACCAGCGGCAGATGGCTGACCATCAGGATCTGGTCATGTTGTTCAGCCAAAGTGGTGAGGTAGCTGGCCACGAAAGCGGGATCACCGTAAGGGGTAATGTCACCACTCTCTTCAACGGCTGCTGCGTCAGGTAATTCACTGCATATGGCTTGCCAGGTCTGGCGTGCCCGCAGATAGTTGCTGTGGATCACCCGATCCAGCGGGCCAATCAGCTGAGGCGCCAGCCAGCGGGCCATCTGGATAGACTCTTCAATACCCTGCTCGGTCAATGGACGCTGTTCATCTGTTTTCGCATTCATGCCAGCCTGGCCATGACGCATGATATAGATCTTCATTACAACCTCGCCCAACGGGCCTGTTTTGATAGCCGGGGGATCTTACCCCGCCACGGGTGTGGAAACAATTGCGCTACCTCTCAGAAAAGGGTTTGCCTGACGGGATAGCGGGGTCGATAATCATGTTTAAATTCAAATAAATCCAACGTGAGTCACACGCCAATGAGCCCATATGCCAGTCCCAATGACCATCGGCAATACCATTTTCTGGAGCTGGCCAACCGGCTCAGGGTCTTGTTGATTTGTGATCCCGACACCGACAAATCCGCCGCCTCGCTGGCGGTCAATACTGGCCATTTTGACGATCCCGCCGACCGGCAGGGAATGGCCCATTTTCTGGAGCACATGCTGTTTCTTGGCACCTGCACCTACCCCAAGCCTGGTGAGTACCAGCAATTTATGAGCCGTCATGGCGGCAGCAACAACGCCTGGACCGGTACCGAGTTCACCAACTTCTTCTTCGAGATCGACAACGGCTTCTTCGAAGCGGGGCTGGATCGCTTCTCCCAGTTCTTTATCTGCCCCACGTTTGATCCTGAGTGGGTGGACAAGGAGCGCAACGCGGTCGACTCCGAGTATCGCCTCAAGCTGCAGGATGACATGCGCCGCAGCTATCAGGTGCATAAAGAGACGGTCAACCCGGCCCACCCCTTCTCCAAGTTCTCGGTGGGCAACCTCGATACCCTGGCCGATCTGCCGGGACGGGATCTGCGCTCCGACCTTATCCGTTTTTACGAAAGCCACTACAGCGCGGATCGCATGGCGCTGGTGATGATCTCGCCGGAATCCATCGATACCCAGTTGCAGTGGTGCTGTCGCTACTTTGCTCCCATTTTGAATCGCAATTTGGGAACCCCGACCCTCACCATGCCGCTCTACCGGCTCGATGATCTCGGCGTCCGCATCCACATCAATCCGGTCAAGGAGACCCGCAAGCTTTCGCTCAGCTTCCCCTTGCCCAATGTGGACGAGTTTTACGACAAAAAGCCCCTCACCTTCCTGAGCCATCTGATTGGTTATGAGGGGGATGGCAGCCTGCTCTCCCTGCTCAAGGCGAAAGGCTGGGTCAATCAGCTCTCGGCAGGCGGTGGCATCAGCGGCGCCAATTTCAAGGATTTTGGCGTCAACTTCGGCCTCACCCCTCTGGGCCTTGAGCATGTGGATGACATCCTCGCCGCCCTGTTTGGTTATCTGAAACTGATTGGCCGCGAAGGGCTGCAGAGCTGGCGCTATGACGAAAAACGGACCGTGCTCGAATCGGCGTTCCGTTTTCAGGAGCGCGGCCGCCCCCTCGATACGGTGTCGGGGCTGGTGCTCAACCTCTTTAGCTACAAACCTGAGGATCTGCTCTACGGCGACTACATGATGCGCGAATATGACGAGCCGCTGATCCGCCGCTTCCTCGCCAAGCTCACCCCGCACAATTTGCGTATTACCATCACTGCGCCGGAAGTGGCGACCGATCGGCTGGCCCGCTGGTATCAGACCCCCTACAGCGTGGCGACCATTACCGAGGCCGAGAAAATTCGCTGGCAGCAAAGCGAGCCGGATCCGGCGCTGGCGCTGCCCAAGCCCAACCCCTTTATCAGCAGCCGGCTCGATCCGCGCGCGCCAGAGCTTGCCGCCGACATGCCCGCCTGCCTTATCGATCGCCCCGGTTTTCGCCTCTGGCACCTCCATGAGCACCTGTTCAGCGTGCCCAAGGGCAATCTCTATATCTCCATCGACAGCGAACATGCGGTCAAAAATCCGCGCAATATCGCCATGGCGCGCCTCGCCGTGGAGCTGTTGGCCGACCACCTCAACGCCCTCACCTATCCGGCTGAGCTGGCGGGGCTGGGCTACCAGATCTATGCCCATCAGGGGGGCTTTACCATCAACCTGAGCGGCTTTGCCGACAAGCAGCCGCTGCTGCTCGACATGATCCTCGGCAACCGCACCCTGGGTTACCCGGATCCGGCCCGCTTTGCCGAAATCAAGGAGCAGCTCATCCGCAACTGGGACAACCAGTCCAAGGCGCGCCCCATCTCCCAGCTTTTCAACCAGCTCACCAGTTTGCTGCAACCGAACAACCCGCCGTTCGAGCAGTTGCTGCGCCACCTGCGCACCGTCGAGCTGGAGGAGATGCCCGGCTTCGTGGCCCAGCTGTTTGGCGAGGTGCATGTCGAGGCACTGGTGCATGGCGACTGGACTGCAGCTGAAGCGCTTGAGCTGGCCGCCCTGATGGAGCGCCACCTGAGCGATATCAATGGCACCAGCAGCAAGCCGAGCGGCGAGACCCGCCGTCCGCTCATCTCAATTCAGGACCGGGGCACCCTTATTCGCGAGCAGGGTTGCGATCACGAGGACTCGGCGCTCCTGGTCTACTACCAATCCCGCACCACCCGGGCGCGGGATCTCGCCTGCTTTACCCTGGCGAACCACATCATGTCCTCCACCTTCTTCCACGAGCTGCGCACCCGCCAGCAACTGGGTTATGTGGTGGGGGCTGGCAACCTGCCCCTCAATCGCCACCCGGGCCTGATCTTCTATATCCAGTCACCGGTAGCGGGGCCGCAGATCCTGCTCGATGCGGTGGAGGAGTTTATCGACCTCTTCCCGCTGGCCATGCTCGAATTTACCGAGCAGCAGTGGCAGGAGAGCAAGGCCGGGCTGCAGGCCCAGCTCAGCGAGCGGGATGCTAATCTGCGCAGTCGCGGCCAGCGGCTGTGGGTCAGCATCGGTAACAAGGATCTGGGGTTTGATCAGCGGGAACGGGTCTGCGACGAGGTGGGCAAGTTGAGCCGCGCCGACCTGGTGCGCTTTATCACCCAGCTGCGGTCGCGCACCTCCGATCGGCTGATCCTCTGCAGCTATGGTCAGGGGCACGAACATGACGAGCGGATCACCGGCCAGTTTATCGATGATCCACGGGCCTTTCGGCTCAATGCCGCCACCTTCGAGGCCTGATCAGGCCTCGCTATCCCTGTTTTTTCCTGCCCACGGCAAATCGCAGGCAATAAAAAGCCGACCCATCAGGGTCGGCTGGAAAAACCATAACAATTGCGACCAAAGCCGCCAAAAGTGAACATGAGCGTGAAAATCAGACACTGAGTTGCTGATCAGCAAGCGGGAAAGACCCGATACTCGCTTTGCAATGCCAACAGTGATTGAGAAACAGCCTCATATTAGGCACTCCCCCCGCCAATCACGTTGATCTACGTCAAAGGAGGTAGCAAAGAGCGTGCAGCCCGACAATTTGGCGGCGCGGATCACACTTTGGCCATCCGTTAACCCCGGCGAACCAGCCGGTAGGCAACCTCATCGAAGTAGGAGAGTTGACCCGCCAGCACCCGCGGGTGATCCACCTCGGCGGCGCGCCCCAGCACCTCAATACGAAAATCGCGCTCGAACAGCGCCCGCACCTCCATCTCACCCACCGAGAAGGGGGGCTGACTCTGCTGCTCAGGCTGATATTCAAGGGTCACCAGCAGGATCTGGCCACCGGTCTCGACCAGTGAACTGATCAGGGCCGCATACTGGCGGCGCATCTCGGTCGGCAGGGCGATCAGCGCCGCGCGGTCATAGACCAGCCGGTAACGGCGGCCCAGACTGGGGGCGGCGAAAAAATCCCCCTGAAAAATGCGCAGGCTGTCCACCTGATGGCACTGATAAGGGCCCACTTCGCTCAGGGTCGCGGCGAGCTGGTTTTCACTGAAGAACTGGCTGACGGCAAGGCTGGATAGCTCGACACCATCGACCGGATGACCCTGACCGCTCAGCCAGAGCATGTCGCGGGACTTGCCGCACAGGGGAACCAGCACCGGTTCGTCCGTTTGCTGGGCCGACCACCAGGATTGCAGCCAGTGGTTGAAGTCCACCTGATGAAAGCCAATCCGGTTCTCTTCCCAACGCTGATGCCAAAACGCAGCTTCCATCGTTATTATCCTTCTGTACTAAAGATGCCTCAATATCACAACTTAACCGGCACCGCGCAACCCTCTGCCCTCCCCTTTTTGCCGCGCAGCCTCTGCGTTTTATCGGGCGAATAACGGGACGCCCCCGTGCCAGGCGCCTCGCTGTCGCAATGGACGTTATTGGGTACGTTTATAACGGGCAGAGGCACACCAATCCATGCAAATCATGCATTGATAACCATTCATGAGAGAAGGGAATGGCGTTGGCAAGCCACCCTGTGCCTGCCAACGCCAGAAAGGTCACGACAGCGTGGCGCGAGCGGCCGCCAGCTGACGCTCGATATAAGCAAAATCGGGGCGATCGGCGGGGAGTTCCGAGAGACAGGCCGCTTTGAGTTGATGCAACCCATCGAGCGGTGAGTCTTGCGTATCGCAATGGGCCAGCAGCTCTTCCAGCAGGCAGCCGAAGGCACGCACTTCCAGCCGCTCAAGGCCCACGGCCCGCTCGCGGTTGCTGCGCTCATACAAAGAGGCGGCGCCAAAATCCCCCAGCAGGGCGTGAGCCGGCGCGTCAGGCCCGCGGGTATACAGGATATTGTGGCCGTAGAGATCCCCGTGCATGATGCCAGCGCGGTGCAAATGGCCCGCCACCGAGGCGATCCCATGAGCCATCGCCAGCGCATCCGGCCCCCAGAGGCGCAGCCCCTCGGGATAGACATCCCGGGTGCAAGAGTCCAGGCTCGGCGGCCCAGCCAGATTGGCAAAGGCCGGGTCGATCAGTTCCATCACCAGTGCTGGAATGCCGGAGGGGTGATCCGCGACCTTGCCCATCACCTTGATAAGGTTGGGATGGGTACCCGCCGCCAGCGACGCAGCCATCTCGCAGCGAGGCAGCCCGTCACTGGTCACAGCCCCCTTGAACAGCTTGACCGCCACCTGGCTGGCATCGCCTCTGTCGCTCTCCTGACTCACCTCATCGGCGCTCTTATCAGCAATGTCACCAACCATGTCATCAAAAATAGTGGCGCGATGGATAACGCCGGATGCCCCCTGCCCCAACAGTTCACCCAACACCAGTGTGTTCCAGGCAAGGTGCGTGACATGGGTATCATTGATGGCCCGCATTTCCTCCCCTTCACTAAAGGGGTTGCCGGAGTAGGCAAGCCAGGAAAGGCGCGGCAGCGAGAGCAGCCACTCGGGGAAGCGTTCGATGTGGTTGGCAGCGATGCGCAGCAGCTCCAGATTGCGGCAGTTGGCAAGGCTCGCCGGCAGCTCGCGCAGGCGGTTGCCCGCCAGCATCAGCTTTTGCAGGGCGTCGCACTGGCCCAGCTCATCCGGCAGCCGTTCAATGGCGTTATCGGTCAGGATCAGCCAGCGCAAACCTGCGGGCAGCGCTTTGGCCGAGACGGTCGCAATCCGGTTGGCCTTAAAGCCCACCATGGTGAGCGCCGGGCAGCGCCCCAACACCTCGGGCAGCTCGGTAAAGCGGTTCTCGGAGCAGAAGATGATGCGCAGTTTGCCAAACCCGGCCAGCTCGTCGGGGAGCGTGCTTAGCTGGTTACCGGTCAAATCCAGCACCTCCAGCGTCTCTTTGAGACTCAGGATCTCGGTGGGGAAAACAGCCAGTTTTTCAGAAAGCTTCAGATGGCGGACACCGCACAGCTCACCTGTGCGCAGTTGTTCCAGAGTATGCATAACTGTTTCTCAATCCTGATGTTCTGCTTGACGGCACAGCGGCCATCAGCTTGCGCCGGACCGGGATCCGGCGGTTTTAAAGGGGAGCATTATAAAGAATTCGGGGCGCAGATCGCCCCTTGCAGCTTGAAAGGGTGCGGCTTACAGGGGGGACCGCCAATAAGGGGACGTCTATTGCCCCTTGGTAAGGCTTAACTCATTGCCTGCTTGCGATGCCGCTGTAGCGCGACCTGAATGCACAGCGTAACGGCCCCTTATTTCCTCCCGCCCCCCAGCGATTGAATAAACGCCAGCGTACGGCGATTAAACTGCTCCGGCTGCTCCACATTGCAGACATGGCCGCACTGCTGGATCACCGCCAGCGAAGAGCTGGCATCGCGGGCCACCTGCTCGCGCACCGGTGCCAGAAACATATGATCCTCCTCCCCCATCACATAGAGGGTGGGAATGGGCAGGGAGCGTTCGCGGAAATAGCGCATCAGCGGGTTAACCTCGGTGGCGAGGCGGAACCAGCGTTTGAACTCCTTCTGGCACAGCTTGCGGGCCTCGCGCACAAAGAGGTTGCGCGACTCCTGATGGTGCTGGCGCGGCATGATGATGAAGGCAAACAGCCGGTAGAGCCACATATAGGGCAGGAAGTGCTGGCCGAGTCGGCCCAACTGCACCAGCACCCGCGAGCGGATATCGAGCCGCAGGATGGCGCCCCCCAATACCATGCTCTTGACCCGCTCCGGACATAGCTCGGCCAGATGGCGAATAAGGATGGTGCCAAGGGAGATGCCGACAAAGTGGGCGCGGCGGATATCGAGATGATCGAGCAGCCGAACGATATCTTCGGTCACTTCCCGAAAGCTGTAGTGGCCCTTGACCACCTGTTGCAGCTGGTGAGACTGGCCGTGGCCGCGCAAGTCCAGCAGCAGCACGTTGAAGTGCTCGCGATAGGCGCGCAGCTGCTTGAACCAGATGGAGGAGCTGCCACCGGCGCCGTGAACAAACACCACCCAATCCCGCTCGGGACCCAGTTCGAAAGTCTTGTGATACAACATCCAATAGGCTCCCTTGGTGATGGGGGGTATACTCGGCTGCGCGCATATTAACAGAACAGGCCCGCCGATAGATATGCGCCTGACATGACCCGGATCACCCCTTGCGCGAGAACCCACCATGGATTTGACCCGTTTGCGCCACTTTCTGCTGACCCTGCCGGGCGCCACCGAAGATACGCCGTTTGGCCCGGAGATCCTGGTCTACCGCATCGCGGGCAAGATGTTCGCGCTGGTGGATTGGCAGGCCGAGCCGCTTACCATCAACCTCAAGTGCGAGCCCGAGCTGGCGTTGCTGCTGCGCGAGATCCACCCCGAGGTCAAACCGGGCTGGCATATGAACAAGCAACACTGGAACACAGTGACCCTGAACAGCACCTTGCCAGATGATCTGTGGCAGGGCTGGGTGCACCACTCCTATGAACGGGTTGTCGCGGGTCTGCCCAAAGCCAAACGGCCACAGGCGCCGCGCCCCCTCTCCCCCACTGACGGCCAGACCTTATGACGCCAGCACTTAGTCCAGCACTTTGTATTGTCCCCCTTGGTGAGGCACATATCCCCGCCCTCATGACCCTGTTTGAGCAGGCGGTGCGACGCAGCGGTCCCGAGCACTACAGCGCCGAGCAGGTGGAGCAGTGGGCCCTCGGTTCACAACATCCGGGCTTTGTCAGTCAGCTGCGCGAGCATCACGGCTGGGTGGCGGAGCAGGCAAATGTGCCCCTCGGGTTTGTCACCCTGAGCCCCGATGGCCACCTCAGCCTGCTCTATGTGAGCGCCGACCATCAGCGCCAGGGACTGGGCAATCTGCTGCTCACCACGGCGCTCGCGGGGGCCAGAGGGCTCGGTCTGACCCTCATCACCACCGAGGCCAGCGCCTTCAGTTATGAGCTATTTTTACGACATGGCTTTACGTTGACCGGGCTGGAGAGCGTGGAGCGGGGCGGAGTCAGTTTTACTCGCCATCGCCTGCACAGCAGCTTGCCAAGCTAGGTCAAGTCACTAAAATACGCTTAATTTTCGTATTGTTACTGTATTGAGGCAGCAACCATGGTGGTAGAAAGTGAAGGCTATATCTCGCTGATCGAGTATCTGGTGGAGAGTTTGGGATTGTTTGAATCCCAGCAGCAGAGTAACGGTGAAGAGACCATCGAAGATCTGGTCAGTGGCCGGGTTGCCAGCAACCTGATGGCCATTTGCGAGCAGCATCCCGAGCTCGATCCCAAGGTACGTTTCGCCATCATGCAGGAGGCCGACGCCGTGGTCGCCGATCTGGAAGAGGTGCTCTCTGCGGTCTGGCTGCGCGCCCCGAACCCGGAACAAAAAACCTTCCTCATCGAGTTTATCGACCTGATCAAGAACCTGTTCGACAGCGCCATCGGCTGATCTGCCGTCCGGTTCTCCCGTCCCGCGCCAGATTACAAAACACGCAGACAGGAAAAGGGCCGCCTTGGTGGGCAGCCCTGCTTGCTATCATTTTCAACCCGCCAGTGCGTTCATTCATCAGGCGGTTATCAAGGCAAGAAATGTGTCTGGACTTCGCATCCGATCCCTGGACGCTACCTAGTTAGTCCCGACTGGTCGCAATAAGTTCCCTCCTCCGACCATTTATTTTCACTTTTATTAAAAAATCGACTACAAACCTGTTCAGCGATTCAGGCCCGGCGGCAAACAGACTCCAATGCCACCCAATCCGCAATAGCCATCCGGATTTTTCTCCAGATATTGCTGATGGTAATCCTCGGCGTAGTAGAAAGGTGCCAGCGGCAGAATGCGGGTGGTGATGGCACGGCTGTCGCCGCTTGCCGCCATCGCCTGCTGATAAGCCGCCATGCTCTGCTGGGCAATGATCTGCTGACTCTCGTCGCCATAGAAGATGACCGAGCGGTACTGGGTGCCAATGTCCCCACCCTGACGCATCCCCTGCGCCGGATCGTGCTGCTCCCAGAACAATTTGAGCAGATCGCCATAGTTGATGACCGCCGGATCAAACACCACCTGCACCGTCTCGGCATGGCCGGTCAGGCCGCTGCACACCTCTTTGTAAGTAGGATTTTGGGTCACGCCGCCCTGATAACCGGCCGCGGTTGAGTAGACCCCCGGCTGCTGCCAGAACAGGCGCTCCACGCCCCAGAAACAACCCATGCCAAACCAGGCCACCGCCATTCCTTCCGGCCAGGGGCCCTGAGTCGGGTTGCCATTCACCGCATGCTGCTGACCAATCACCATCGCTTCGCGTCGTCCCGGCAGGGCATCTGCCGGTGAAATAATCTGTTCCATGAATTCTGTCCTTGTATAAAACCCTGTGAAATCACACAGCTGACGAAAAGGATCATCGAAGATAGCAGTTTATCGCGCCGGATCAACCGGCGGCCCCTCCCCACTAGCCCCAACGGCCATCTGCACCCTCCGTCACTCTTTCCCGATCCGCACGGCCAAGCCGCCCCTCGTAGACCAGAAACGGCCAAAATCAATATTTAGTCTTGATTTGTGAATTAATTTTCATATATTGAGCCAATCGCTGTTTTTTTATGGAAGAAATATCAAGTGCGTGAACGCGAACCCAGTCTGGTCAATGCCTTTCGGCAATCCACCCCCTATGTCAATGTGCATCGGGGTGCCACCTTTGTGCTGATGATGGGGGGAGAAGCCATCTGCCACCCCAACTTCGCCAATATCGTCAGCGATATCGCCCTGCTGCAGACACTGGGCATACGCCTGGTGCTGGTGTTTGGTTCACGTCAGCAAAATGATGAAGCGCTGGCCAGCGCCGGTATCGAGGCCCAGTACCACAAGCGGATCCGGGTCACCGATGACGAGAGCTTTACCATCATCAAACAGGTGTGTGGTGGCCTGCAATATGACATCACCGCCCAGCTATCCATGGGGCTCGCCAACACACCCATGCAGGGGGCGCGGATCAGCGTGGTGAGCGGCAACTTCGTCACCGCCCAACCGCTCGGGGTAGATGATGGCATCGACTTTTGCCACAGCGGCCGGGTGCGCCGCATCGACGTGGAGGGGATCACCCGCCAGCTCGATCAGAAGAGTCTGGTGCTCATCTCCCCTATCGGCTGCTCGGTCACCGGCGAGAGCTTTAACCTGAGCTCGGAAGAGGTGGCTCGCCGGGTGGCGGTCGACCTCAAGGCAGACAAGCTTATCTGTTTCAGCAGCACCCAGGGGGTGATGGACAGACACGGCGAAGCCATCTCCGAGCTCTTCCCCGAGCAGGCCGAAGAGCTGCTGGTGGAGCTGGAGCAGGCGGGCGAAGAGATGTCCGGCACCGCCCGTTATCTGCGCGCGGCGATCGCCTCCTGCCGCGGCGGCGTGCCTCGCTCCCATCTTGTAAGCTATCAGGATGATGGCGCCATGCTGCAGGAGCTGTTCAGCCGTGACGGCCTCGGCACCCAGATCGTGCGGGAAAGTGCCGAGCAGGCCCGCGCCGCTACCATCGAGGATATCGGCGGCATTCTGGATCTCATTCGCCCGCTGGAGGAGGAAGGCATTCTGGTGCGCCGCTCCCGCGAGCAGCTGGAGATGGAGATCGACAAGTTCACCATCATCGAGCGCGATGGCCTCATCATCGGCTGCGCGGCCCTCTACTGCTTTATGGAAGAGGCGATGGCGGAGATGGCCTGCGTCGCCATCCATCCCGACTATCGCAACTCCAACCGGGGGGATCAGCTGGTGGCCAAGGTGGCCGAGCGGGCTAAACGGCTCGGGATCCGTCGCCTGTTTGTGCTCACTACCCGCTCCATCCACTGGTTTCGGGAACGGGGTTTCGACCCGCTGGAAGTGGAAGATCTGCCAGTGGCACGCCAGCGTCTCTACAACTGGCAGCGCCGTTCCAAGGTTTTGTCAAAGACCATTGCCTAACCCATTGATTCTGTGTTGAGTTAGCCGACAACTTGAACTTTTTCACAAACTCGATTGACAGTGCAATCCAACGCAGGGTATTTCTAAATGCACTCCACCGCCCTGGTGGAGCCAGAAGAGGAGCGCTGCCCAGGCAGCCCAAGGGAGGACACCAGCGTCCGGTGAACTTGGGTCAGGGGGAGCAGCGCCGAGACATCTGAGGCAACTGGATACCTCAGTGTCGGCTGCGGGGGCTGAATCCCCCGGGTTGTCATCGGTAGTGGTCATCCCCCACCGCGCCCCGTCAGGGGCGGGTACGGGATGGGCTCTGCGGGTGGAGTGCTTCTGGCCGGGATAGCTTCGATCATTCCTGCCATTTTCAGCCTCCTCCTCTCTTTTTGCCCGATGGATCCGGATTTTCATATTAAGACAGGAGTAAGCAATGAGCCCGATCAATGTCGCCAAGTTTGGCGGAACCAGTGTCGCCAACTTCCAGGCAATGAACCACTGCGCCGATATCGTGCTGGCCAATCCCGCCACCCGGGTGGTGGTACTGAGCGCCAGCGCCGGTGTCACCAACCTGTTGGTCGCCCTGGCACAAGGGGAACTGGACGCAGCAGGCCGCGATGAGCAGTTCGCCAAACTGGCCGGGATCCAGCATGCCATTCTGGCCGATCTCGGCAACCCCATTGATGTGAGCGCCCTCATTCATGGTCAGCTCGACGAAATTCGCCTCATGGCCCAGCAGGCCCACCAGCATACCGATGCGGAGCTGGCCGATCGCCTCATCGCCTGCGGCGAGCTGATGTCTACCCGCCTCTTTACCGAGCTGCTGCACCAGCGCGGCGTCAAGGCCCACTGGCAGGATGTGCGCCAGCTGATGCGCACCGACAGCCGCTTTGGCAAGGCCACCGTCGATCTGGCCACCACCCGTACCCTCTGCCAGCAGACGCTGGGCCCGCAACTGGGCGACAGCCTGATCATCACCCAGGGCTTTATCGGTGCCGATGGCGATGGTCGCACCACCACGCTCGGTCGCGGCGGCTCTGACTACAGCGCAGCCCTCTTGGCCGAAGCGCTCGATGCCGCCAGTATCGAGATCTGGACCGATGTGCCCGGCATCTACACCACGGATCCGCGCCTCGTCACCCGGGCCCGCCCCATTCCCGAAATCAGCTTTGTCGAGGCGGCAGAGATGGCCACCTTCGGCGCCAAGGTGCTGCACCCCGCTACCCTGCAACCGGCGGTGCGCCAGAATATTCCGGTGTTTGTCGGCTCCGCCAAAGACCCCGCCGCCGGTGGTACCTGGATCCGCGCCAGCACAGATTCAAGCCCGCTGTTTCGCGCCGTCGCCCTGCGCCGCCAGCAGGTGCTGGTGACCCTGCACAGCCTCAACATGTTCCACGCCTACGGCTTTTTGGCCGAAGTGTTTGGCATTCTGGCCCGTCACCGCATCTCGGTCGACCTCATCACCACCTCGGAAGTGAGCGTGTCACTGACCCTGGATCACACCGGCAGCCAGAGCAACGGCGAGCCAATCCTGAGCGACAAGGTACTGGCCGAGCTGGAGCAGCTCTGCAAGGTGGAAGTGGAAACCGGTCTGGCACTGGTGGCGCTGATCGGCAACCGGATGAGCGAAGTGAACGGGGTGGGCAGTCAGGTCTTTGACGCCCTGCGCGAGCACAACATCCGGATGATCTGCTACGGCGCCAGCGCCCACAACCTCTGCTTCCTGGTCAAGGAGAGCGAGGCAGGCAATATCGTCAACCGCCTCCATCAGGAGCTGCTGGACTGACCCTCGCCGCGAGGCAATTTCGAACATGCAACAGGGCGCCTGCAAGGCGCCCTGTTCATTTGTATCCTGCGAAAGTGTTGGCTCAGGCAAGGCTGGTGGCAGGTAACTGGCAAGCCACGGCTTCCCGGCGCAGCTGCTGCAAGCGGGCCAGCAGCCCGGTCTGCCCCAGCTCCGTCTCCTGAGGCGAGAGATTGTCCACCAGCAGCGGATAATGATCCGTCACCGCCTGCATCAGCCAGTCGAGGCGACGCAGGGTCAGCGGGCCGCAGCTCTGGCCGCTCAGATCATCGGCCACATCGAGCCGGTGGCTGCGATACATGTCCCGCCACCAGTTGGCGACCAGCGCCTCGTCGCTCGCCAGCGCCGCGCGCCACTCCCCTTGCAGGGCGTGCAGGCGGGCCAGCACCGGGGCACTGGCGCCTTCGCGGATCAGGTGATGGATCTCCCGTTTCACCCATTTCAGACAAAGCTCGCGCCAGTAGCGAAATTGCGGCAAGGGATCGCCCTCATCGAGCCAGAGTCCTGACAGGGTGCGGGTCTCCAGTCGCTCCGGCACATGGAACTGCGGATCGACCAGACCGTTGGAGTTGTATTCAAAGCGGGGATCGAAGGTCCACATATAGCCAAAGTCGAACACGCAAATCTGCTCGCCGTCGTCGAGCAGGTTGCCCGGGCTCGGGTCCCAGTCAAACCAGCCCCAGCGCGCCAGCTCCCCCTGCACCTCCAGCATCTGGGCTAGATTACGTTCATTGAGCTGATGGACCGGCACTCCCCGCAACCAGGGGGAGACCAGCACCCCGGCCCGCGCCGAACCAAAGCTGGTGCAGACTACGTGGGAGAGAATGGTGGGATGCAGCTCGCGCAGCGCCTCGATTTCGCGTCGCCGCTCCAGCTCGGTCAGAAAGGCGGTCTTGCCATCTAGGTTGGCTACTAATGAATCCTGACGCCGCCGTTTGAGGCACCAGTGATGCCCCTCCACCTTGAGGTGAAACACCTCGGCAGTGAGACCGTGGCGAAAGACCTTGACCACCGCCGGATGGCTATCCTTCAGCTTGACCAGCTGGGCCAGCGGTAGCGGGCAGTCGCGCTCGCGTCCGATCCGGATCTCTTCCTTGCTCTCCAGCATGCGCAGCAATCTGGCCTGACGCGCTATCACCTTGGGATTCATACATGTACCTCCAGTCGCTATCGAGAGACTAAACAGCAGATCTCTCCCAGGCCAGCGGCAAAACCCCATGATGACGCTTTCATCACATATTCCGAACAACCCCTCGATCGGGATCACAATTTGCAAGGTTGGGCCGTAACCAAATATTCATTAAGTGGTCATTAAATTGACAAGCTGGAACAAGGCCCGCACCATCGGGTCAAACTCTATACGGATGAACGATCTCTCCCTTACTCGCTCAAAGGATGAGCTTATATGAATCGCCCCTCCTCAGGCCGTCCCCGTGTCCTGAGTCTGCCCTCTGGGCTACTGGCCCTGCTGGGCGGATTGCTGCTGCTGACCCTGTTATTGCCGCTGATCAACCCCGGCAGCTGGCTGGGCCGTGCCCAACCGCTGGTACTGGGTCCCGCCGACAATCCGCTAGCCACCCTCACCCGCCACGCCCTGCTCTATAAAAGTGACAGCCGTGGCCTCTATCTGGTGGTGCGCAGTCAGTGGCAGTTGCGGGGACCGTTGCAAGCGGGGGACAAGGTGCGAGTGGAGCTACTCAACGACAAAGGGGAGCGGATCGACCAGCTCAGTCAGGCGGTGGATAAGCGTCAGGTGTGCCGCAATAACCGCTGTACTCTGGATCTCAACAGCACCCTGCGCGCCCCGGACGATGCACTGGCCAGCCGCTATCAGCTGCGCATCGGTCTGCTGCTCAAAGATCGCCCCGAGAGCGGCGATTTCAGCCAGATCCTGCAAACCCTGCCGGAGCAGGGCTTCAACCTAACCTACCTGATCGTGAGCCTGACACTGGTACTAGCGCTGAGCGCCGCCGTGCTCAAAACGGTGCTGCCAAGGCTACGCCGCAGTCTGCGTTGGCGCATCATCGGCAGCCTGCTGCTCGGCAACCTCACTTTCGTGCTGCTGCACGGCTTCGTGGTGTTCAAACTGGGGGAGTTTCTGCTCTGGTCAGGCTTTCGACCGGAGCACTACTATCTGGCCTGGGGCAGTATGGTGCTGGGCTGGAGTCTCTGCGCGCTGGCTGGCTTCAACCTCTATATGGGGCTGGTCTTCACTGCGCTTTCGGGCATCGGCCTGCTGGCCAACTTTATGAAGATCGCTATCTACGGCGTGCCGCTCGGCGGGGATGATTTTGGCAACCTGCTGGCGCTGCTGCGGATCCTGCTCGATCAACATCCCATCCTGCCCATCTTCGGCGGTCTGCTATTCCTGTTTCTCTGCTGGCGCTTCGCCCTGTCACGCTGGGTGTTGCGCACGGCCGCTGCCACTGTCGCCTTCTTCGCGCTGTGCGTCTTTGCCACCCAGACCGGCAACAAGCTGCTGGGAGCCAACATTCGCTACGTGGATCGCGCGGTCAACTACCACAGGGACATCATCCGCTCCGGCCCCGGCCTCTATCTGTTCAATCTGGTGGACGAGATGCTGCAAAACGGCAGTGTGTTCCGCTACCCCTTGCAGATCAACGAGCTGACCCCGCAGTTGAGCCATCCACCCCAAGGTATTGCGCCGCGCTGGGATCTGGTGATCGTGCTGCAATATGAGTCGCTGATGCTCGACTGGCAGGGGCGGATCTGCGCCCCGGCCCCCACCCTATCCCTGCCCGCCAGCGTGCAGCAGTGGCACAAGACCATCCACTCTCCCACCACCGGCGGCATGACGGTGCTGGCGGAGTTCGAGATGAACACCGGCCTGCCGGTGGGCTTGCTCAAGCAGGGTGTGGTGCCCTACTACTACCTCTCGCAGCAGGTGCCGGGGCTGGCCCAGAGCGCCAGACAGAGCGGCTACCAGACCCTGTTCGTCCACCCCTATGTGGAAAAATTCTGGGGTCGCGCCAAGGCGATCCCGGCGCTCGGCTACCAGGAGCGCTGGTTCGACACCCACTTCACTACCCTGGAGCACAAGGGGCTCTATATCTCCGATGATGCGCTGATCGACCACCTGCTCAAGCGCAGCGAACAGGATGACAAGCCGCTGTTTGCCTACGCGGTCACCATGCAGGGGCACGGCCCCTTCGATGGCCCCCGCTATCAGGGGCAGGAGCTCAGCGGCGCCTGCCCGAACCAGAGCGAGAGTGACACCCAGTTGCTCAACACCTACTACACCGGGGTGGTGGATGCCATGGCCTCGCTGGAGCGGCTGATCAAGAGTCTCGATCAGTCGGGTAAACGCTATCTAGTGGTGGCCTTTGGCGATCACCAGCCGTTTTTGATGTCCGCCGGCAAGGGCATTCACGGTGACAAACCGGCGCGCGATGCCACCTACCAGATCCCCATGATGGCCTTTGCCCGCAGCGATGATCCTCTTATCCTCGGGGAACAATTTGCTCCGGTGCGCCAGCTCTATCAGATGGGTCAGGCGACCCGCCAGCTGCTGGCGGGGGATATCACCCCCATCGAGGACAAGCCTCTGCTCCATCCGGTGCTGGGAGAAGAGAAGGGGTTCGACCCCTCGAGCCTGGTGCCGCAGATCCGCGCCAGCTTCCGGCCCGATGCCCAGCCCTGATCCCTCCGCGCCACAACACGAATAGATGAGGCCGCAATAGCGGCCTCTGGTTATCACGTTCTCTTTGTCAACTTCGGCTACGAAACCCCATCTTAGCGGACGTTGCGGGTTGCGACGGCATCCGCCAGGTTGCGCAGCAGCACTTCGGTATCGGCCCAACCGATGCAGGCATCCGTGATGCTCTGGCCGAAGGTGAGCTCGCAGCCCTCGACCAGATCCTGACGCCCTTCCACCAGATGGCTCTCCACCATCACGCCAAATACAGCCTTGCTGCCGGCGCGCAGCTGATCAGCCACATCGTCCGCCACTACCATCTGATTCTTGAACTGCTTGCTGCTGTTGGCATGGCTAAAATCGATCATCACCTTTTGCGGCAGACCCGCCTTCTCTAGCCCCTTCACCACCTCGCTGACATGGGCAGCGCTGTAGTTCGGTTCGCGGCCACCGCGCAGGATGATGTGGCAATCCGGGTTCCCTTTGGTCGCCACGATGGCGGAGTGGCCATACTTGGTGACCGACAGGAAGTGATGGGGGGCACTGGCCGCCCCGATGGCATCGATGGCCACCTTGATGGTGCCGTCAGTACCATTCTTGAAGCCCACTGGGCAGGAGAGACCGGAGGCCAGCTCGCGGTGTACCTGGGATTCGGTAGTCCGAGCACCGATCGCGCCCCAGCTCATCAGATCCGCCATATATTGCGGCGTGATCATGTCGAGGAATTCGGAAGCGGTCGGCAGCCCCATGTCGTTGAGATCCAGCAGCAACTTGCGGCCAATGCGCAGACCGTCGTTGATCTTGCAGCTGTTGTTGAGGTAGGGATCGTTGATGAGCCCCTTCCAGCCCACTGTGGTGCGCGGTTTTTCGAAGTAGACCCGCATCACGATCTCCAGCTGACCTTTCAGCTCGTCGCGCAACGCCTTGAGGCGCTTGCCGTACTCCAGCGCGGCAACCGGATCGTGGATGGAGCAAGGGCCAATCACCACCAGCAGACGGTCATCTTCACCATTCAGGATACGGTGGATGGCCTGACGGGAATCAAACACGGTCGATGAGGCGGTTTCGGTCGCCGGAAACTTCTCAAGCACCGCAACCGGGGGTAATAACTCTTTGATTTCACTGATACGAACGTCGTCGGTTTGATGCTGCATGACAAGGCTTCCTGCTAGATAACTGCGATTAAGAAATATCAACATAGCCCGCTGCCGAGTCAGTGTAAATAGAAAATTACATCACTCAGGAAAGTTTTTTTAACCAACATCTTGCAAGTTAATGAAATGCTGCTATTTGCGTTCAAGCCGAAGATAAAAAGGCCCGCACAAGGCGGGCCCCATCATGTTGGAGGGATTAATCGCGCTGGCTGATACTGGCCAGCTTGTCGAAGTAATCCGGGAAGGTCTTCGAGGTGCACTTGGGATCGTTGATAGTCACCGGCGTATCGGATAGTGCCACCAGCGAGAAGCACATAGCGATCCGGTGATCGTTATAGGTATCGATCTCGGCGTGCTTGAGCTGGGTCGGCGGAGTCACGGTAATAAAGTCGCGCCCCTCCTCCACTTCTACGCCCAGCTTGCGCAGCTCAGTCGCCATAGCGTGCAGGCGATCGGTCTCTTTCACCCGCCAGTTGTAGATATTGCGAATGGAGGTCGGCCCCTCGGCAAACAGCGCGGCAACGGCGATGGTCATGGCTGCATCGGGAATATGGTTCATATCCATATCCACCCCGTGCAACGGTGCCTGC
This sequence comes from uncultured Aeromonas sp., assembly GCA_945957575.1. Lineage (GTDB taxonomy): Bacteria > Pseudomonadota > Gammaproteobacteria > Enterobacterales > Aeromonadaceae > Aeromonas. The sequence goes on from CAMFLW010000036.1 coordinate 19,168, forward strand.
TCAGCCTCGATGAAATCATCGCCCCAAGTGATCCGCGCGCCCATCTTCTCCAGTACGTCGGCGAAATGGATATCACCCTGAATGCTGTGCTTGCCGATGCCAGTGACCCGCACCTTGCCCTTGATGGCGCCAGCCGCAAGGAAGTAGGAGGCGCTGGAGGCATCCCCTTCCACCAGAAAATCACCCGGGCTGATGTAGGTCTGGTTGCCCTTGATGTAGAACAGCTTGTAGTTGTCGTGCTCGATGACCACCCCGAACTGCTTCATGATGTGCAGAGTGATGTCGATGTAGGGCTTGGAGACCAGCTCTCCCTTGATGTGGATCCGGGTATCACCGGCCGCCATGGGCGCCGCCATCAAAAACGCGGTCAGGAACTGGCTGGAAACGGAGCCGTCGACGTGCACGTCGCCGCCCCACAGCCCCTTGGCATCCACCACCAGCGGCGGATAACCATCGTGTTTCAGGTACTGGATATGGGCACCCGCTTCACGCAGGGCATCCACCAGATGGCCGATGGGACGCTCTTCCATGCGCGGCTCGCCACCCAGAGTATATTCGCCGGAGCCAAGACACAACGCGGCGCAGAGCGGTCGCATGGCCGTGCCAGCGTTGCCGAGGAACAGATTGACCGGCTCTTTCACCGCAAAGCTGCGGCCCAGACCCTGCACGGTACACTCGGTCTTGTCGGCGGAGAGCTTGTACTTGACCCCGAGCTGGGTCAGCGCAGCCAGCATATGACGAATGTCATCGCTGTCGAGCAGGTTGGTCAGACGGGTGGTGCCACGGGCCAGCGCCGCCAGCAGCAGAGCACGGTTAGAGACACTCTTGGATCCGGGCAGATTGACCTCACCGGCCACACGAGAAATGGGTTCCAAACGCAACGAATTCATAGACTTCCTGTGCTATCTCAAAAATAAACGCCTGTCCGGACGTTAACAGCCTGCGTCCCGCTCGGCAAGGGCACTTTCAGGGGAAATCGCACGGCATACGCCAGCGCGCTGGTTCTGTTGAAAAAAAGACGCCGGGTCTCCCCGGCGTCTTGAATCACTGCAATAGCTGGACGCGGCTCACGGGTTGTGACGAGAGGCCACCAGCAAACACATAGGGGCACTCTTCTCAGCCGTGGCGCTTGGCAAAGCCATCCATAAAGCTCACCAAGGCCTTCACCCCCTCCAGCGGCATGGCGTTGTAGATGCTGGCGCGCATGCCACCGACAATGCGGTGCCCTTTGAGGGCCAGCAGGCCAGCGGCTTCCGATTCGGCCAGGAACTGCTTGTCCAGCTCGGCATTTTTCAGCTGGAACGGGATGTTCATCCGCGAACGGCAGCTGACATCCACCTGATTGCCATAGAAGCGCGACTGATCGAGATAGTCATAAAGGAAGTCGGCCTTCTCCTTGTTGCGCGCTTCCATCGCCTCGAGGCCACCCTGTTCCTTGAGCCATTCGAACACCAGACCGGCCAGATACCAGGCGTAGGTGGGCGGCGTGTTGAACATGGAGTCGTTCTTGGCGGTGAGCTTGTAGTCGAAAATCGAGGGGACATCGGCTCTTGCCTGATCCAGCAGATCATCGCGCACGATGGCGATGGCAAGGCCGGACGGCCCGATATTTTTTTGGGCACCCGCATAGATGATGCCAAAGCGGCTCACATCGAGAGGACGGGAGAGGATGGTGGAGGAGAGATCCGCTACCAGCGGCACCTCGCCGGTGGCCGGGATGTCGAACATCTCGATGCCGTCAATGGTTTCGTTCGGGCAGTAGTGAACATAGGCCGCATCGGCGCGAAACGCCGGGGTCGGCAGCAGGTGGGAGATCCCCTGCTCGTTCTTGGCAACACCCTGGAAGGTCTGGATATCACCATACTTTTTGGCTTCATCCACAGCGCTCTGGGACCAGACACCGGTCAGCAAGAAGTCCGCTTTCTTGTTGGCGCCGCCCAGCAGGTTCATGGGCACGGCAGAGAACTGGCCGCGACCACCGCCGTGCATGAAGAGCACCTTGTAGTTGTCCGGCACCGCCAGCAACTCGCGCAGATCGGCTTCGGCCTTCTCGGCGACCGCCATGTAAGGCTTGCCGCGATGGGAAAGCTCCATGACCGAGGCTCCCAGCCCCTGAAAATTACAAAATTCGCGCTGGGCGCGCTCCATGACTTCAACCGGCAGCATGGCGGGGCCGGCGCAGAAGTTGTAAATCTGTTTGCTCATGACGCTTTCCGTGAGTGGATGAGAGTAATCGATGACTTGTCAGGTTTTACACAAGAGCCGCCAGCGGATCAAAGGCTTTTTGGGAGCTGGCGCAACCTTTTACCGTCACTCTGCATCCTCCTTGCAATAGAAAAAGCCCTGAACGGGTCAGGGCTTGCAGGGAACATGCACAGAAATGGCAGGCAGAGCGCACAAACGACCACTGCTCAGCCATTTCTGACAAATTTACAGTTTGGCGGTAAGCTCCGGCAGCAGGGTGAAGAGATCCCCCACCAGCCCGTAGTCCGCCACCTGAAAGATGGGGGCTTCGCTGTCCTTGTTGATGGCCACGATCACCTTCGACTCCTTCATCCCAGCCAGATGCTGAATGGCACCAGAAATGCCAACCGCGATATAGAGCTCGGGAGCGACCACCTTGCCGGTCTGCCCCACTTGCAGATCGTTGGCGACATATCCCGCATCAACGGCGGCTCGCGATGCCCCCACAGCGCCACCCAGCTTGTCGGCCAGCGCCTCAATCAGGGCAAATTGCGCCTTGGAACCAAGGGCTCGGCCACCGGAGACCACCACCCGGGCTGCGGTCAGTTCGGGCCTGCTGGAGCGCACCGCGCGGCGCTCGACCAGCCGGGTACGACCAGCGAATTCGGGCACGGCCAAGTGCTCGATGGGAGCCTGCCCGCCCGTCGCCGCCTTGGCAAACGCGGTGGCCCGCACTGTCATCACCTTGACGGGTGCCGAGCTTGCCACTCTGGCAATGGCATTGCCCGCATAGATAGGGCGCAGGAAGGTATCGCGGCTCTCGATAGCCGTCACCTCGGAGAGCATCTCCACCCCGAGCCGAGCCGCTACCTGTGGCAGTAGCGCCTTGCCCATGGCACTCGCCGCCATCAGGCAGTGGCTGTAACCTTCGCACCAGCTGGCCAGCAGCTTGTCGACCCCATCCAGCAGCCCGTCGGCCAGCAGGGGATGTTCGGCAAGCAACACCTTGTCGACGCCGCCAATGGCAGCCGCCTGTTCACCCGCCTCGGTCAGCCCCTGCCCGAGCAACAGCAGGTCAACCTGACCGCCGATGGAGCCGGCTGCGGTGACCAGTTGTGCCACGTTGTCGGCCAGATGGCCCTGATGATGTTCGGCAATGATCAGCACGCTCATGGCAGCACCTTCGCTTCATGTTTGAGTTTGTCCACCAGCTCATCCACCGAGCCCACCTTGATCCCGGCGCTGCGGGCTGGCGGCGCCATCACCCCGAGCAAACGGGTCTGATTGGCCACCTCAACGGCGAGTGTCGAGAACGGAGCGCTATCAAGCGGCTTGCGCTTGGCCTTCATGATGTTGGGCAGTGAGGCAAAGCGCGGTTCATTCAGACGCAGATCGGCGCTCACCACCGCAGGCAACGGCATGCCCAGGGTCTCGAGGCCACCGTCGATTTCGCGGGTCACCAGCAGTTCTCCCGCTTCCACCTTGAGGGCTGACGCGCAGGTCGCCAGCGGCCACTCATTGAGGGCAGCCAGCATCTGGGCCACCTGATTGTTGTCCGAGTCGATGGACTGCTTGCCGAGCAGCACCAGATCCGGCTGCTCCTGCTCACACACCTTGTGCAAGGCGCGGGCGACAGTGAGCGGTGCGAGCGTCTCATCGGTGACATAATGGCGCGCCCGATCCGCCCCCAGTGCCAGCGCATGGCGCAACTGCTCGGCGGCCGCGTCCGGGCCAAAGGTCACCACCACCAGCTCGCTGGCGACCCCGGCCTCCCGCAGCCTGACCCCCTCCTCCACCGCAATTTCACAAAAGGGGTTGATCCCCATCTTCACATTGGCGAGCTCCACGTCGGAGCCGTCTCCCTTCACCCGGATCTTGACGTTGTAATCGACTACCCGTTTGATTGCGACCAGCAGCTTCATAGGGTCATGCCTCGCCTGTTTGGATTGAATTCATTCGCTTGCCTCTGCGTTTGTTGCAGTACACCCTTGCCTGATTTTTTGCTTTTTCTTGCTCAGTTTTGCTTACAACTGATTTACGTTTACGTAAACTACCAGCACTACCCTAGGCCAACCAGAGCGCAGAGGCAAGATGGAACGGGAAGCAATGGAATTTGATGTCGTCATCGTCGGCGGCGGTCCGGCGGGGCTCAGCGCCGCCATCGCGTTGAAACAGCAGGATGCCAACCTCTCGATCTGTCTACTGGAGAAGGGGGCCGAAATTGGCGCCCACCTGCTCTCCGGCGCCCTGTTTGATCCCGTCGCCTTGCAAGAGCTGCTGCCGGATGGCTGGCAGCAAGCGCCGCTCGGTGTACCGGTCAGCGACGATCAGGTTCATCTGCTGCAAAGCGAGCAACGCTCCCTGCAACTCCCCGCCTGGGCGGTGCCACCCCGGATGCACAATCAGGGTTGCCATGTGGTCAGTCTTGGCAATCTCTGCCGCTGGCTTGGCCAACAGGCGGAAAAACTGGGAGTCGAAATATACCCGGGTTTTACCGCAAGCGAACTCATCATGGAAGCGGGACGGGTCAAGGGTGTGATCACCGGCGATCTCGGGCTGGATCGGGCGGGCAACCCAAAAGCAGATCATGTGCCCGGCATGGCGCTGCTCGGCCGCTACACCCTCTTTGCCGAAGGGGCCCGCGGTCACCTCGGCAAGCAGCTGATCGCCGACTTCAACCTGGCAAGCCCTGCCCAGCCCCAGCACTATGCCATCGGCTTCAAGGAGCTATGGCAACTGCCAGCTGGCCAGGGCAAAGCAGGACAGGTGCTGCACGGCAGTGGCTGGCCCCTCGGCAAGCAGGGGGGCGGCAATAGCCACGGAGGCTTCTATCTCTATCAGATGGAGGGAGATCAGGTCGCGGTCGGGCTGATCGTCGATCTCAACTACCAGAATCCCTGGCTCAGCCCGTTCGACGAATTCCAGCGCCTCAAGCATCACCCGCTTATCGCCGACCTGCTGCAAGGGGGGGAACGCATCAGCTATGGCGCCCGCGCCATCACCAAGGGGGGCTGGCACGCCCTGCCCCGCATGCACTTCCCCGGTGGACTGCTGATCGGCTGCGATGCCGGCACCCTCGACTTTTCCCGCATCAAGGGGATCCACACCGCCATGAAATCGGGGATGCTGGCGGCAAAAACCGTCGCGATGGCGCTGCGGGGGGGCGATGAGGGGGGACGGGATCTGGCCCGGTATGGCGACGAGCTACAACAGAGCTGGCTGGCCCGCGAGCTCAAGGCGGCGCGCAACTTCGGCGCGGCGCTTCACCGCTATGGTCCCTGGTTTGGCGGTGCCTTCAACTGGCTGGAGCAGCGGCTGTTTGGCGCAAGCTCGCCCTTCAAGCTGCTCGATAAGGCTCCCGATTACCGTCAGTTGCGCATGGCCAGCCGCTGCGCGCCCATCCATTACCCCAAACCCGATGGCAAGCTGAGCTTCGACAAACTCTCCTCCGTCTATCTCGCCAACACCAGCCATGACGAGGATCAGCCCTGCCACCTCAAGCTGCAGGACGCGCGCATTCCGGTCGAGGTCAATCTGCCCACCTGGGCCGAACCCGCCCAGCGCTACTGCCCGGCCGGGGTGTTTGAAGTACTGGAAACGGAAGGTGCGGCCAAGCTGCAGATCAACGCCGCCAACTGCATTCACTGCAAGACTTGTGACATTAAAGATCCCAGCCAAAACATCGTCTGGACACCGCCACAGGGGGGCTCCGGGCCCAACTATCCGAATATGTGATGGAATACGGCGATGCCAAGACACGGTGACATCAAAGATACTCAGTCCCAAAACATCGTCTGGACACCGCCACAGGGGGACTCCGGGCCCAACTATCCGAATATGTGATGGAATACGGCGATGCCAAGACGCGGTGACATCAAAGATACTCAGTCCCAAAACATCGTCTGGACACCGCCACAGGGGGACTCCGGGCCCAACTATCCGAATATGTGATGGAATACGGCGATGCCAAGACGCGGTGACATCAAAGATACTCAGTCCCAAAACATCGTCTGGACACCGCCACAGGGG
>CAMFLW010000037.1 GCA_945957575.1 uncultured Aeromonas sp.
TGCCGCCAGCAGCTGGTTGAGCTGGGCTGTTTGCCCGCCACCGGCAAGGGGTAATACCTCTTTGGGAGCGTTATGGAGCATGGCCGGTTTCGTAACTGGTTGAGTCACTACCCTGAAGCGACCCTGATCATCGCCTGCAAGGATGGCAGTGGTTATCAGCTCTGCATCGAAGCGGAAGGGGAGTGTCTCTGTCTGACCGATAACGAGGGTGAGCGCCTGACCTTCACCTCGCTGGATCAGGCACAGGGCTTTTTGCGAGCTCATCGGATCCATCAGGCAAGATTGCGCATCTATGACGTCATAAATGAGGGCCTGGCGACAGAATCACAGGAGATAATCATCAAGTTTTAACCAGATTCATCATGGATCTGTTCAGCTTGTTTCTCGCACAATGCTGCACCTGTTCATCATCCGGATCTGTTTAATGGAGAACAATGTTGTTGCCCTGAATCAGGGATATGATCACTCTTTTCAAGCCAGGGAGCAGCTGCTGATTGAGCGACTGGCACATTTTGACGAGCTGATTGTCTCTTTTTCGGGGCGGTTGGAATCTTGTTACAGCATCGATCTGTGCCGTGCCAGTGGCGCCAAGATCCGTGCCATCACCCTCGATAATCCGACCCGCAGTCGCAGCGAAGTTGCACGTGCCCGGCGTTATTGCCAGCACTTCGGCATAGAGCAATGGGTCATCAAAACTGATGAGGTGATCTTCTGCGATCGTTCTCCTCATGTTGTAGTGCAGATTGATCCGATTCGGGCTCTCCTTGCACATCTTCAGACGCATCCAGAGTGGTCCCATTTGCCTCTGTTACTTTCGGGATCGGTGGAGGAGCGAGATGACTATCTGGGCAAGTTTGGTTCCCTGCCTGCCAATACCATCTGGTTTTTTGCCGACAACGGAGTGATGAGCCGTGATTTTCGCTATGGTTTCAACAAGCGTCAGCTCGATCGCTGGGGCAAGGGAAGCAACGGTTGCTTGAGCAATCGCTTCACCAGTTCACGGCAGCTTGATCCACGTTATTTGCGGATGGTGGATCAGGCTGAGCAGATGCTGGCCGATATGGAGCTGGATGAGGCGCAAGTCTTTTTCCATACCCTGTGCGACTGTTCCACCATCCTGGCCAGGGTGCGTCTTCCCGAGCATCAGCGTGCGCAGGCCTTTGATAGGCAATCGGATATTCTGTCCGCCCTCAAGAGCACCGAGTTCGATCTGGTGACTCTGGATATGGCACAGCAAGAGCGGCACGATCTCGCCATCTAGCCTGTGGGCGAACCATGTGGGAGCCAGAACGTGAGTGCTGTCATAGGCAAGGGGCGACGGGACTGTTTATACTGTCGCCTTTTCATCCGTTACCGAGCTTCGCCCTATGAAACCCTTCTCCCGTCTGCTGATTGCCCTGAGCCTTTCCCCCGTACTGGCGCAGGCAACCCCTCTTTCTCAGGTGACGCTGCCCGATGGTCGGCAGGTTCAGCTCAACGATGACTTCACCTGGGAGTATCTGGTGGTCAAATCGGCAGAACCCGTGCAGGGTGTGGCTGCTGATGGGAAAGTGGGGGCCCTAGTGGCAGTCGCTGCCCCGGTATTGACCGATCAGGCCAAAGCCAATCCGGAACTGCTTGCCCAGATGGCGCGCGACGGAGTGGTGGTCAAGCTGGACAAGATCGAGGGATCTGATCCGCTGGCGCTGACCTTTATGGTGAGCAATACCGGCAGCCGCAATGTGGTCGGAGTCCGTGGCATGGTGACCCTGTTCAGTGCTGACGGGGTGCAACTGAGCCGTCAGGAGGCCCGTTTCTGGGTCGCCGAGAACCGCCTGCCGGAGACCTATCTGCGCAAGGGGCAAGCTCGTCCATCGCTGGTCCTCGAGATCCCCCGCCCTGCCGGATTGACCGGCCAGCCGCTGATCAGGGTTGAAATTGATGAGGTGGTTTTCCGCTGATTGTTCGCCGCGCCGGCCCATTTACACTGTTTGGGCCGGTAACTTGTTGCCGCTGACACCTCGGGTAATATCTGCTTACATCTGACATGATTTGGCAACAGCTTGCCGCTCGGCAACGCCACGCCTTCCCCGCACAATGACTCCATACCAGCTCGACGAGCTTATCAATGGAGTTAATGAGATGAAAAAGAGCGCTGTTTCCCTTCTGGTTCTGGCCGGTTTTGCTTCCACCTCTGTACTGGCACAGGATGCTTTCAGCTACGCCAAGGGCGCGGCTACCTGGGCGCACACCAAGTCCGACTATCTCAACGGTACTTTCAGCAATGACAGCAAAGGCACCCGTGATTTTGGCGGGCTGAGCCTGGATCTCTCTAAAAGCTTCGGCTCCAATTTCTACGGTCGCGGCAGCACTGAATACACCTCTCGCAGCAACGGCAACGACAGCATGTCTATCTCCAGCATCGGTGTCGGTGTGTTTACCCCGCTCAGCACAGGTCTGAACCTCTACGGCGAAACCGGTGTGACCGGCTACATGTTGGAGCGTGAACTTGCCAGCGATATCGCTAACAAAGGCTGGGATGCTGTTGCTCGCAAAGATAGCGGCAGCATGTACGGCGAAGTGGGCCTGCGCTACGACATCGGCAATGTCGAGCTCTCCACTGCCTACCGCTACGCCAACATGACCGGCGATATGCACGATTTCAAAGTGGGCGGCGCCTACAAGCTCAACCAGAACTGGGCACTGACTGCCGATTACACCTATCGCAACTGGGATCTGCAAAAAGGTTCCATCTCCAGCCTGGGTGTGAAGTACAGCTTCTAATTTTCCTTCCCGTAGTCCGTAGTGTCTTGTTTTTTACCCATGGCGTTCGCCATGGGTTTTTTCTTTTTCCGGTGATCCCTTTTTTCTCCTTGTGTCGTATCAGTCGCAAATAGTTATACAACTTTCATTTTTTTGTATAACTGCTATAACTGAATCAATGCTTATACAAGGAGCGTCATCATGTACAAGATTAAAGTCGGTATCAGTGCCTGCCTGCTGGGACAAGAGGTACGTTTCGATGGGGGCCACAAGCGCTCCAGCTTCTGCGAACGGGATCTTGGCGCTCACTTTGACTATCACCCCGTCTGTCCCGAGATGGCTATCGGTCTGGGGGCGCCTCGTGCCGCCATCCGGCTGGTCAAGCGCAACGGCGAGATCCGCGCCGAGGCGAGCAACGGTAGCTTCGATGTCACCGAAAAGCTGATTGCCTTTAGCGAGCAGAAAGCGCGCCAGCTCGACTTTATCTCCGGCTATATCCTCTGCGCCAAATCCCCCAGCTGTGGCATGGAGCGGGTCAAGGTCTATGGCGCCAACAACGAGGGGAGCGCCAAGGAGGGGATCGGCCTCTTTGCCAAGGCGTTGATGGAGGCCAACCCCCTGCTGCCGGTAGAGGAAGATGGCCGCCTGTGCGACCCCATCCTGCGGGAGAACTTCGTGCTGCGGGTCTTCGCTTACCACGACTGGCAGCAGCTCTGCGCCCGCGGCATCACCGCCTCTGCGCTGATCCGCTTCCACTCCCGCTACAAGTATCTGGTGCTCTCCCACGCCACCACCCACTACCGGGCGCTTGGCAAGCTGCTCGGCAATCTGGGCAAGTCCGCCAACCTGCAGGAGGTGGCCGACAACTACATCAAGGGGTTGATGGCGGCGCTGACCCTGCGAGCCAATCGGCGCAGCCATACCAATGTGCTGATGCACCTGCAGGGCTACTTCAAGCGGGTGCTGACCCCGGCCCAGAAGCAGGAGCTGGCCGATACCATCGACAAGTACCGCACCGGCATCTCCCCCTTGCTGGTACCGCTCACCCTGATCCGTCACTACCTGCGCGAGTACCCCAATCCCTACCTTGCCGAGCAGGTTTATCTCAATCCCCACCCCGATACGCTGAAATTGCGTTACGGGCTCTGAATCCGTTCTGTTGCCCCGGCGCATGGCTTGCGCCGGGGCGCTTCACCCCTCTGTTTGATGGACGTTGTCATGTCTGATTTACCGCAAGAAGTTGCTCCTCTGGCTGACGAGGGGATCTACCCCATTCGCGAGGTCTCCCGCCTCACCGGCGTCAACGCCGTGACCCTGCGCGCCTGGCAGCGCCGCTACGGTCTGGTGCAGCCGGCCCGTACCGAAAAGGGCCACCGCCTCTACAGCGAGCAGGATATTCGCCAGATCGGCGAGATCCTGAGCTGGCTGGAGCGGGGGGTGAGTATCGGGCAGGTGAAGGGGCTCTTGAGCGAACCTCACGCCCAGCCGGTGAGCGATCACTGGCAGCAGACCCTGGAGCAGTTCAGTCAGGCGCTGCTCGCCTTCAACCAGCGCAAGGCGGAGGCTGAGCTCAACGACCTGCTGGCGAGCTACCCGTTCGAGCTGGTGCGCAGCCGGGTACTGCAACCGCTGGTGGAGCGGCTGCTGGGGCTGTGGCGCGAGCGGCCTGATGGCGAGCTGCTGCAACAGGTGTGGCTGGGTTGGCTCCATACCCGCTTCGCCCGCCACCTGATCGAGCAGGAGAAGGGCGTGCCGATCACGCTGGCGAGCTGGGGACAGGTCGGCCCCCTCGATCTGGTCTGGGCCGCCTACGAGCTGATCGGTCAGGGCTATGAGGTGCAACTGCTGGGGGCGGTGGAGCCCCGCCATGTCAGCCTGCTGGAAGGACGTGCCATTACCCCCTGGCTGGTGCTGCTGGGAACCGGTCTTGGCAAACAGGAGCTGGCCGCCGGGTGGCCCGCCGGTACGCGCCTGTTTGGCGAGCTGGGGCGTCTCTACGATGATGAGTGGCTTAAAGCCCACGGCTGGCAGGCGAGCCTTGCCGAGCTGATAGTGGACGCACCTGCTGCGGCTGGCGCCAGCGGACGCGGGAGGAAAAAATCATGAAGCTGGTCTGGTTGCGCAATGATCTGCGCCTTGCCGACAACCCTGCGCTACGGCATGCCTGCGCCGGTGATGAGCCGGTGGCCGCACTCTTTATCATCTCCCCCACCCAGTGGCGGCAGCACAAAATGGCCCCCATCCGTCAGCGCTTTATGTTGGCGCAGGTCGATCTGCTGGGCCGCGAGCTGGCGGCCCTCGGCATCCCGCTCCATCTGCTGCGAGTGGAGACTTTTGCCGAGGTGCCCGCAGCGTTGGCAGATCTTTGCCGCGAGCTGGGCGTAACCCAGCTCTATGCCAATCAGGCTATCGAGATCGACGAGCAGCGCCGCGATCACGCCGTCAGCGCCGCGCTGGCAGAGCTGGAGGTGAGTTGCCACTGGCTCAACGGCTGTTGCGTATTGCCGCCGGGGCGGGTGCTGACCGGTTCGGGTGAGATGTTCAAGGTATTCACCCCTTTCAGCCGTGCCTGGCTCAAGGCGCTCGATGAGGAGGGGTTTGTCATTCACCGCGCCCCTGCGCCACGGGGCGAGCAGCTGCCGTGGCAGCCGTTGGCTGAGCGGGCGTCGGTTGATGAGGCGCTCGGCGAGCTGACGACTGATCCACGCTGGCCGGTGGGGGAGGCGGAAGCCCGGCGCCGTTTGAACGATTTTCTGGAGCAGGCGGTGCTCGACTATGGCGAGACCCGGGATTTTCCTGCCATCGCAGGCACGTCCGTGCTCTCCCCCTATCTGGCGGCGGGCATCATCAGCCCGCGTCAGTGTGTGGCGGCGCTCCAGCAGCGCCTTGGCTACCGGCCCCAGTCCAAGGCTCAGCCCGGCTTTGTCTGGCTTAATGAGCTCATCTGGCGCGAGTTCTATCGCCACCTGCTGGTGCTGATCCCGACTCTCTCCATGAATCGCCCCTTCAAGCCGGAGACCGCAGCGCTGCCGTGGAGCTGGGACCCGGATGCCTTTGCCGCCTGGTGCGAGGGACGTACCGGCTACCCCATTGTCGATGCGGCGATGCGCAGCCTCAACGCCACCGGCTGGATGCACAACCGGCTGCGGATGATAGTGGCGAGCTTTCTCACCAAGGATCTCCATATCCACTGGCGGCTCGGGGAGGATTACTTCATGAGTCGGCTGATCGATGGCGATCTGGCAGCCAACAACGGCGGCTGGCAGTGGGCGGCGGGGACCGGCGCCGACGCGGCGCCCTATTTCCGGGTCTTCAACCCCACCACTCAGGGGCAACGATTTGATCCACAAGGGGAGTTTATCCGTACCTGGGTAACTGAACTTGCCGATATTCCCGCCGCTTATGTGCATCAGCCCCACGACTGGCTGCGGCTCAAGGGGCGACAGGATTATCCGGCACCCATGGTGGATCACGCCGTTGCCCGGGTGAGAGCCATCGAGATGTTTCGCTCTCTGGAGAAATAGGATGAACGAGCCGCTGGCCCGCTTTATTGGCCTCTATCAGCAACTGGACAAACAGCAGTTGCACCGCTTGCCCGAGGTCTATGCCGAACAGGTGGTCTTTACCGATCCGGCCCACCGTATCGAGGGGCTGGCGGCCCTTGGCGACTATTTTGCCGCCCTCTATCAGCGCCTCGCCTACTGCCGTTTCGTCATCACCAGTCAGCAGCAGCAAGGGCCGCAGGCCTGGCTCGGCTGGACCATGACCTTCTCTCACCCCAGATTGCGTGGTGGTGAGCCGGTGACGGTGGAGGGGGCCACCCGCCTCGAGTTTGACGAGGCGGGCAAGGTGTGCCAGCACCGGGACTATTTTGACCTGGGCGCCATGCTCTACGAGCAGTTGCCGCTGCTCGGGCCCGTGGTGCGCACTATCAAGATGAGGCTGGGCGCATGAGCGGCCGGGTGCTGATCACCGGGGCAACCTCCGGCATAGGTCGTCAACTGGCGCTAGATTACCGACGCGCCGGCTGGCAGGTGTGGGGTTGTGGCCGCGATGGCGAACGACTACAGGAGCTGGGGCTGCACGGCATTACCCCGCTGCAGTTCGATGCCCGGGAGCTGGCCGTGATGAGCGGGGTAGCCGCCACGTTGCCATCCCTCGATCTGCTGATCCTCAACGCAGGCAACTGCGAGTACATGGATGTGGCGGAGGGGTTTGACAGCGAGCTGTTTGCCCGGGTGATCGACACCAATCTGACCGCCACCGGCCATGCGCTGGCCGCCTTCTTGCCGCTATTAGGGGCGGGATCACGGCTGGCCATCGTCAGCTCGTCGGTGAGCTGGCTGCCGCTGCCGCGAGCCGAGGCCTATGGTGCCTCCAAGGCGGCCCTCGACTATCTGGCGGATACCTTGCGCCTTGATTTGGCCAGCAAAGGGATCGGAGTGACCCTGATCCGCCCCGGCTTTGTCCAGACGCCGCTCACCGCCAAAAATGATTTTCCCATGCCCTGTCTGGTGACGGTGGAAGAGGCCTCCCGCACCATCATGGACGGGCTGACCGCTGGTCGTCACCAGATCCACTTTCCCCGCCGTTTCATCTGGTTGTTGCGCCTGCTTGGTGCGCTGCCGGTGGGGATCTGGCTGCGCCTTGGCCGCGCACTCGTATCGAAAGGAAGCCATTCATGAAGAAAAAGATCGCCATCGTCGGTTCAGGGATCTCGGGGCTCACCGCCGGTTTTCTGCTCCACAAACTCCATGACATCACCCTGTTCGAGGCGGCGCCGACTCTGGGCGGTCACACCGCCACCGTCGATGTGGATCTGGCTGGCCGCAGCTATGCCATCGATACCGGTTTTATCGTCTTCAACGATCGCACCTATCCCAACTTCTTGAAGTTGCTGGCGCGGATCGGCATGGCGCGGCAACCGGCCGAGATGAGCTTCTCGGTGAAGAGCCCGGAGGGGCTGGAGTATAACGGCCACAATCTCGATACCCTGTTTGCCCAGCGCAGCAATCTGCTGAGCCCCCGTTTCTACGGTTTTGTCGCCGAGATTTTGCGGTTCAACCGGGAGGCACGGGCCTGGCTGGCAGATGGTCAACATCAGGATGCAGTCCCCGAGCTGACGCTGGGGGACTTTCTGCTGGCGGGGGAGTTTAGCGACTACTTCGCCCGCCACTACATCTTGCCGATGGGGGCGGCGATCTGGTCATCGACCCTGGCCGATATGCGCGCCTTCCCCCTTGGCTTCTTCCTGCGCTTTTTTGCCAACCATGGCCTGCTGGATGTGGCCAATCGCCCCCAGTGGTACGTGATCCCGGGCGGCTCGCGGGAATATATCGGCCCCCTTACCGCGGGTTGGCAATCGCAGATCCGCCTCGCCTGTCCGGTGCAGAGCGTGCGGCGGGAAGCGGACGGCGTGGTGATCCTGAGCAGTTACGGCGAGGAGCGGTTTGACGAGGTGATCTTCGCCTGCCACAGCGATCAGGCGCTGGCGCTGCTGGCGGATCCCGGCGAGCGGGAGCAGGCCATCCTCGGCGATATACCCTATCAGGCCAACGATGTTTGGCTCCATACCGATGTGCGCTGCCTGCCCACCCGCCGCAAGGCATGGGCCAGCTGGAACTATCAGCTCGATGGCAATGACGAGGCGCGGCCGCTGGTGAGCTACAACATGAACATCCTGCAGGGGGTGAACTCGCCGGAGCCCTTCTGCGTCAGCCTCAACCCCAGGGGCAAGGTGGATGAGAGCAAGGTACTGCGGCGCTTCGTCTACCACCATCCAGTGTTCAATCAGGCCTCCATCGCTGCCCAGCAGCGGCGTGCGGAGATCTGCGGCCAACAGCACACCCACTTCTGCGGCGCCTACTGGTACAACGGCTTTCATGAGGATGGGGTGCGCAGCGCGCTGGATGTCGCCAGGCGCTTCGGGGCCGAGCTATGAACGGCGCCACCGTGGCCACGGAACATGAGGGTGCTGACGAACTGGCTGGTGTCACCAGCGCCATCTGGCAGGGCTCGGTGCGCCACCGCCGTTTTGCGCCGCGGCCCCACTCCTTCTCCTACAGCCTCTTTATGCTGGGACTGGATCTCGACGAGCTGCCGCAGCTCGATCAGGGGCGCTGGTTCGGGGTTGAGCGGGCTGGGCTGCTCTCGTTTCACCGCCATGACTATCTCAAGGGGAGTGAGGGAAGCCTCAAGCAGGCGGTGTGGCAGAAGGTGAGCGAGCTGGGTGGCGATGCCGAGCCCGAGGGGCGGGTACTGCTGCTCGGCAATGTGCGCTGTCTGGGGTTCTACTTCAGCCCGGTCAACTTCTACTTCTGCTACCGGCAGGGCGAGGCGCGCTATCTGCTGGCAGAAGTCTCCAATACCCCCTGGAACGAGCGTCACTACTACCTGCTGGATCTGGCGGCGCTGGCACCCCATGACAAGGATTTTCACGTCTCCCCCTTTATGGGGCTGGCGATGCGTTATCACTGGCGGATCAGGCCGCCCGCGCAGGAGACTCTGATCCATATCGAGAGTCATCCCGTATCCGGTGAAGCCAAGCTGTTTGACGCAACCCTGGCGCTCACGCGCGAACCCTTGTCGCGCAAGGGGCTGGTGGCCCTGCTGGCCCGCTGGCCATGGATGACCATGAAGGTGCTGCTCGGGATCTACTGGCAGGCCCTGCGTCTATTTATCAAACGAACCCCGATTTTTACCCATCCGGAGAGCCGCTAATGGAACTTGCTCAATCAACCCTCTCTGCCTCTTTCATCGACAAGGGGGCAAGACAACTGCTGCTCAATCTGCTGGGTCGCCTCGAACATGGCCAGCTGCTGCTGCGGGATGGCGGTGAGCGCCACAGCTTTGGCGTCGCGGGTACCGATCTGCATGCCGAACTGGTGGTGCTGGATCCTGCCTTCTATCGTCGCCTGTTGCTGGGGGGCAGCATTGCCGCCGGAGAAACTTGGGTCGAGGGGCTCTGGACCAGCCCGGATCCGGTGGCGCTGGTGCGGCTGCTGGCCCGCAATCTGACCCTGCTCGACTCCCTTGAACGGCGCCTCGGCTGGCTCAGTTTCCCGTTCAACAAGGTGCGCCACTGGCTCAACCGCAATACTCTGACCGGTTCACGCTCCAACATCGCCGCCCACTACGATCTCGGCAATACCCTCTATCAGGGGTTTCTCGACAGCCATATGCAGTACTCGAGCGCCATCTATCCGAGCGCCGACGCCACTCTGGAAGAGGGTCAGCAAGCCAAGTTGCGCACCATCTGCGAGCGGCTGGAGCTGGGGCCTGACGATCATCTGCTGGAGATCGGCTCCGGCTGGGGCGGCCTTGCTGTCTATGCCGCCCGCCACTATGGCTGCCGGGTGACCACCACGACCATCTCCCGGGCCCAGCATGACTACGCCAAGGAGTGGATTGCGCGGGAGGGGATGGGGGATCGCATCACCTTGCTGCTGGAGGATTACCGCAAGCTGGAGGGCACCTATGACAAGCTGGTCTCCATCGAGATGATCGAGGCGGTAGGCCACGCCTTCCTGCCCGACTATTTCCGCCAGTTGTCACGGTTGCTCAAGCCCGGTGGCCGACTGCTGATTCAGGCCATCACCATCGCCGATCAGCGCCATGCCCAGTATCTGCGCGGAGTCGATTTCATCCAGCGCTACATCTTCCCCGGTGGTTGCCTGCCGAGCGTCTCCCAGATGGCGGGGCTGTTGGCGCGGGAGACCGACATGCAGCTGGTGCGGCTGCATGATCACGGCCATCACTATGCCCGCACGTTGGCTCACTGGTGCGAGCGGTTTCTGGCGCTGGCGCCCGAGCTGCCCAAGCTCGGTTACAGCCAGGATTTCATCCGGCTGTGGCACTTCTACTTCGCCTATTGCGAGGGGGGATTCTGGGAGCGCACCATCAGTCTGGTGCAGCTGGAGGCCGCCAAGCCAGGGCCCGCTGGCTGGTCGGGTGATGTGCCAGTAAGCGGTCACTGACCATGTGGCAGTGGGCTCACCTGCTGGGGTTCAACCTCTACTGGTTGCTGGCGGTGAAGTGGCAGCAGCCGGGCCCGCTGCTGGCAATGTTGCTGCTGCACTTTCTCTTCTCACCCAGCCGCCAGCGTGACTGGCGGCTGCTCCCCATCGCGGTTGCTGGCTGTCTGCTGGATGTCCTGCTCTGGCAGCTCGGCCTGTTCCGGTTCCCGTCCGGTTTTCCCCTCTGGCTGGTGCTGCTCTGGCTCGGTTTTGCCCTGACGCTGGCCCACGGTATGCGCTGGCTGCTGCGCTTGCCTCGCTGGCAGCAGGCGCTGTTTGGCGTATTTGGCGGTGCTTCCTCCTATGTGGCGGCGGCCGCCATGGGGGCAGTAAACTTACCCTGGGGCATCGGGATCAGTGCGGCGCTGCTGGCAGTGATCTGGATGTGGTGGTTACCCGTACTCCTGTGGGTAATGGTCAAGCTGGAGGGTGAGTCATGACAAACACCTTTTCGACCGACTCGTTGCTTTTTTCCAAATGGACCAAAGAGGGCCAGCATGAGCTCGCGGATCGCTTCTATCTGGTGGTTGCCTGCCAGCGGGATGCGCAAGGTCGGCTGGTGCAGGTGGTGATGCAGGATATCAACACCCTGCAGGAACAGGAGATGGACTGGCATGAACTGGAAGACCCCAACCACTGGCATATGGGGTGGAATTAGCCTCCACCTTGCCGCCCTTAGCCTGCTCGTTGCGACGACCAGCGATGCGGCAACACTCCCCTGGCAGAAGCTGCGTCCAGTCGGGCAGGGGCAGATGCAGTGGCTCTGGTTCAAGCTCTATGACGCCACCCTGTTTAGCGAGAGTGGTCGCTACCAGCCGGGCCACTATCCACAAGCGCTTACCCTCACCTATGCCAGAGCCATCGAGCGGGATGATCTGCTCGGCGCCACTTCGTCCGAGTGGCAGCGCCTTGGCGTGGGTAGCGATGCCGAGCGCAAGCAGTGGCTGGAGCAACTCGCCGCAATCTGGCCGGATGTCGCTGCGGGCGATCGGCTCACCTTCTATGTCGATGAAGAGGGCCATGGCCACTTCTGGTGGCAAGAGAAGCGCCTTGGCTCCCTCAACGATCCCCGATTTTCGGCCGCTTTTCTCGCCATCTGGCTGGCTGACAACAGTCTGGATCCTGCACTGACCCGCCGTCTGCGCGGCCAATCCTGATAGTGGAGTCTGCCATGTTATTTATCCCGTCGTTGTTACGGTCGCCGCTACCCGGGCGGCGGCTATTTGTATTGTGCCTTGCCCTGCTGCTCAGTGGTTGTGGCGCCAGTCTCGACAGTTATCGGGGCCAGAGTCCGCAGTGGGATCTCGCCCGTTTCTTCAATGGCAAGCTGGTGGCCCACGGTCTGGTGACCGACCGCAGCGGCGAAGTGACCGGCCGCTTTCGGGTCGAGATGACAGGGCAATGGCAGAACGGCAAGGGCGAGCTGTTCGAGCAGTTCTATTTTGATGATGGTCGCCAGCAGACCCGTACCTGGCATCTGAGCAAGGGGGCTGATGGCCACTGGCGTGGTACGGCGTCGGATGTGGTCGGGGAGGCCGTGGGTAAAACGCAAGGGTTTGCCCTCAACTGGCGCTATCAACTCGATCTGGCGCTGCCGGACGGTGAGGTGGTGCGGGTGAGCTTCGATGACTGGATGTATCTGCTGGATGAGGATCGCCTGATCAATCGCGCCGCCATCAGCAAGTTCGGCATCCATCTGGGGGAGGTGATACTCTACATCGAGCGAATATCCTGACCGGTGTGCTCCGTATGAAAGCCAATTAAAAGGTTTCGCTCTCTGGAGAAATAGGATGAACGAGCCGCTGGCCCGCTTTATTTGCCTCTATCAGCAACTGGACAAACAGCAGTTGCACCGCTTGCCCGAGGTCTATGCCGAACAGGTAGCCCCTGTTGCTTAAAAACGCCCCCTCTTGGCAAGAGCCAAAGAGGGGGCTGCGGTCACCGGTACTCTCCGGGAGGAGTGGTCTGGTGCATATGGCGTCTGACGGAAAGGGAATTACAGGAATGGCATCGCCAAAAACAGCTTGATCACCATGGCGTTGATGATGTCGATAAAGAAGGCGCCTACCATGGGCACCACCAGAAACGCCAGGTGGGAGGGACCGAAGCGCTGGGTGATGGCCTGCATGTTGGCAATGGCGGTCGGAGTCGCCCCCAAACCAAAGCCGCAGTGACCTGCTGCCAGCACGGCTGCATCATAGTTGCTTCCCATGACCCGGAAGGTGACGAAGATGGCGTAGAGTGCCATCGCCACGGTCTGGGCGGCCAGCAGGATGAAGATGGGCAGCGCCAGGCTGGCCAGATCCCACAATTTCAGGCTCATCAGCGCCATGGCGAGGAACAGCGACAGGCTGACGTTGCCCAGCAGGGAGACCTCGCGATCGCTCACCTCATGCCAGTTCAGCAGGGTCAACAGGTTGCGCAGCAGCACGCCGACGAACAGCACGCAGACAAACACCGGCAGCTCAAAGGCTCCACCCTTGAGGTAGGTGGAGAGCATCTCGCCCCCCTTGAGGCTGATGGCGATCAGCGCCAGCGTCTCGATCAGGCTGAAGGTGGTGAGGGGGCGCTCCATATCCGGCATCTCGAAGCCTTGCGGTGCATCATCCCGGTTGTGTTCCTCGCCGGGTACCTTCACCTTTTTCACCAGATAGCGGGCGACCGGGCCGCCGATCAGGCCGCCCAGCACCAGACCGAAGGTGGCACAGGCGATGGCCAGTTCGGCTGCGGATTGCACCCCGTACTTCTCGGCGAAGGTGGCACTCCAGGCGGCACCGGTACCGTGGCCACCGGAGAGAGTGATGGAGCCAGCCAGCAGCCCCATGTGGGGATCCAGACCGAGCAGGGTCGCCAGACCGACGCCCAGGCTGTTCTGCACCAGCAGCAGACCGGTGACCACCATCAGGAAGGTGATCACCGCCTTGCCGCCGCGTTTCAGGCTGGCGAGATCGGCAGAGAGACCGATGGAGGCGAAAAATGCCAGCATCAGCGGGGTTTGCAGGCTGGTATCGAATTGCAGCTCCAGCTGCATGGTAGAGCGCAGCAGCAGCAGGATCAGGGCAACGACCAGACCGCCTGCGACCGGTTTGGGGATGTTGAAGGTGCGCAGCAGTCCGACCCGGGTGACCAGCACCCGGCCAAGCAGCAGTACCAGAGTGGCAGCGACCAGAGTGGCGTAGGAATCAAGTTGTAACATTTAGTACTCCCATGTTGATTGGCTGTGCCTTCGGGATGAAGACTCACAGATTCAGCCGGGATAAAAACAGTGTGGCTTATGTGCCAACAAAGAAGGGGAAACATCTCCCCGCCCCAGAAAATATGGGGCTTGTGCGGGCCTGAAATGTTCAGGCATCCAGATGAGATTTTAGTAAAATCCAGCGTATTGTAGCAAAAAGCATCGTTTAATTCCATCTTTGTCGTATTAATGCTCGTTTTAATGTCTTATTGTGAAATTTAACACCATTGAGATATGGCAACTAAACGCCGAAAAGGCGCAGAGAACGGCTGTCATTTGAGGCGTCAGTCTCTATAATTCGCCGGTTTCCAGCCTGCGGCTGCAATGGGGGGGATCTGAACAGCCGGTTCGCCCCGCATGGTTTATCATTCGCGGGTTTTCGGCCCACAGAGAGGAGAGGGTGTGAAGAAGTCCATCTACATCGCCTACACAGGCGGCACCATAGGGATGCAGCGTTCCGACCACGGTTATGTGCCGATGGCGGGCTTTATGGAAGACTGTCTGGCGCGGATGCCCGAGTTCCATCGCCCCGAGATGCCGGATTACCATATCCACGAATATGCGCCCCTCATCGACTCTTCCGACATGACCCCGGCGGATTGGCAGCGCATCGCCGAGGATATTCGCGACAACTACGACAAGTACGACGGTTTCGTCATTTTGCACGGTACCGACACCATGTCGTTCACCGCCTCGGCGCTCTCCTTCATGCTGGAGGATCTGCACAAGCCGGTCATCATCACCGGCTCCCAGATCCCGCTCGCCGAGCTGCGCTCCGACGGTCAGCAGAACCTGCTCAACGCCCTCTACATCGCGGCCAACTACCCGATCCACGAGGTAACGCTGTTCTTCAACAACCAGCTCTATCGCGGCAACCGCAGCAAGAAGGTGCACGCCGATGGCTTCCACGCCTTCGATTCGCCCAACTATCCGCCGCTGCTCAATGCCGGGATCGCCATCTCGCTGGAAGCGGGCGAGCTGGGCGTGCCCTCCGAGCGGCCGCTGGTGCTGCACGACATCACCCCCCAGCCCATCGGCGTGGTGACCCTCTATCCGGGCATCTCCAGCGAGGTGATCGCCAACATCCTGCAACAGCCGGTACGGGCGCTGATCCTGCTCTCGTTTGGGGTGGGCAATGCGCCGCAGAACCCGGCCATGCTGGCGCTGCTCTCCGAGGCATCTGCCCGCGGCGTCATCATCGTCAACCTGAGCCAGTGCCTGCACGGCAAGGTCAATATGGGGGGCTATGCCACCGGCAATGCCCTGTCGCGGGCCGGGGTGATCTCGGGCTTTGACATGACCGCGGAGGCGGCGCTCACCAAGCTGCACTTCCTGCTGAGCCAGGACTTGCCCTCCCACCGCATTCGCGAGTTGATGCAACAATCCCTGCGCGGGGAGCTGAGCCCTTGACTGGTTTCCCCCTCACCCTAACCCTCTCCCGGCGGGAGAGGGGATAGATCGAGGTGCGGTTGGCCGCGAGGCTTGCCATGAAGAGCGTTGGCAGGTGGCCCGTTCACTGTTCGCAGGTGCGAGCCTGCTCCCTTCCCCCCTGGCGGGAGACGCGTCGGGGATGAGGGGAATGAGTCATCCTGCAGAGAGAGGAAAAAAGAGGGGAGCCATTATGGCTCCCCTCTCTGTTGTGGCCGCCGCGAGCGGCCTGCCGGGTTAGGCTCAGTGGTTGAGGTCGACCCGTACTATCTCTTCCTCGTCGCGATACTGACGCTTGAGCTCGCTCTTGCTCTTCATCACGATCTCGCCGTCGCGACCTATGTTCATATGCTCCGGGTTGTCGAGATGCATCGCCTGCCAGGCCATCACGGCTTGCAGGGAGGTGGCCTTCTGCTCGTCGGTGAGGGGCTTGCCATCTGGCCACTTGCCCAGCTCGACCGCCGTCTTGAGCCGCTCGTACACCTCTTCGGGCATCTGCCTGATTGCTTGTAAAAACTCACCCTGTTGAAACGACATCCGGCCTTCTCCTTGAACTATTGAGCCATAAACTTCGGGGTCAGCCCGGCAGCTCCTGGCGGGCTATGCCGGTAGATCCTGGCGGACTACGCCAGCCATCTGCTCCATCACCCGCACTACCTGACAACTGTACCCGAACTCGTTGTCATACCATACGTAGAGCACGCAGTGATCCCCCTCGGCGATGGTCGCCTGGGAGTCGACGATGCCCGCATAACGGGAGCCCACCATGTCGGAGGAGACCAGCTCGGTGCTGGCGCTGAAGTCGATCTGGCGATGGAGGGCCGAGCTTAGCGCCATCTGTTGCAGATAGGCGTTGAGGCTCTCCCGATCGGTGGCCTGCTCCAGCGACAGATTGATGATGGCCAGCGAGACGTTGGGGGTCGGCACCCGGATGGCGTTGCCGGTCAGCTTGCCCTTGAGTTCGGGCAGCGCCTTGGCCACCGCCTTGGCGGCGCCGGTGCTGGTCATCACCATGTTGAGGGCGGCGCTGCGACCGCGGCGCTCCCCCTTGTGATAGTTGTCGATGAGGTTCTGATCGTTGGTGTAGGAGTGGACCGTCTCCACGTGGCCGTGGCGGATGCCGTACTTCTCCTGCATCACCTTGAGCACCGGGGTGATAGCGTTGGTGGTGCAGGAGGCGGCGGAGATGATCTTGTCATCCGGCCCTATTACCTCGTGGTTGACCCCGAACACCACGTTCTTCATCTCGCCCTTGCCGGGAGCGGTCAGCAGCACCTTGCTGGCACCGCGCGCCTTGAGGTGCTCGGAGAGGCCCGCCTCATCGCGCCAGACCCCGGTGTTGTCGACGATCAGCGCATCGTGAATGCCGTAGGCGGTGTAGTCGATGTCGGCCGGGCTGTTGGCGTAGATCACCTGGATGAAGGTACCGTTGGCGATGATGGCGCTGCGCTCCACATCCACCTCGATGGAGCCGTTGAAGGGGCCGTGCACCGAGTCGCGGCGCAGCAGGCTGGCGCGTTTTTCCAGATCCCCGTCGCGACCACCGCGCACGACGATGGCGCGCAGCCGCAGCGGATTGGCGGCGCCGGTGCGTTCGATCAGCAGGCGGGCCAGCAGGCGGCCGATACGGCCAAAGCCGTAGAGCACCACGTCGGTCGGCTGCGGCATCTGGCCGCGGCCAAGGGCCGGTGCCAGTCTGGCCTGCAGGTAGTCCTCGATCCCCGCTTCATCCTGATGATCCTGCCAGTAGCCGACCGCCAGCTTGCCAAGGTCAACCTCGGCGGCGGTGGGTTTCAGGGCCACGATGGCCTGCAGCAGGGGAAAGCTTTGCTGGATGGGGAGGGGGGCGCCCTGGTGGCGGCGGACGACCCGGTGGGCCTTGAGGATATCGATGGTGGAGGCGTTGTGCAGCGGGCGGCCG
The DNA here is from genome assembly GCA_945957575.1 of uncultured Aeromonas sp. GTDB lineage: Bacteria > Pseudomonadota > Gammaproteobacteria > Enterobacterales > Aeromonadaceae > Aeromonas. The sequence continues at coordinate 17,342 of CAMFLW010000037.1, forward strand.
TAGAGGGTGATCTCGACCCCCTGTTGTCGGTAGAGGCGACCAATCAAGGGCTGCATGGCTTCGGCGAGCGCCTGGCTCTCCTGCCACGCTTGCAAGTAGTGCTCGTGGGTCATTGACCAGATCCTTTATTTCACGTTGTTGGTGTAAATAGAAAATTCGTCGAATGCAGATCAGTGTAGGGGTCTATATTTCGTTATATTATTCTGCAATCGCGGCCTTATATGGCGCGCGCATTGTAATGGATATGTAACCGGTTTGCTAGCCACAGGTGGCCACTCGAGGCTCTCGTTGTTACCAGTCCGCGTTACCAACAAGATGTGAGCCATGGCCAATTTTCCTCTGCGACAGACCTTCACCATGCTTTCAGTCGGCCTTGCCGTGACTGGATGCAATGACGATCGGATCCACAATATCTGCAGCAACCATGCCGAGCTTTGTCAGGATCTGGTGGACGATGGCTGGTGCCGCTACGAGCGTACCGATGTGATCCGCAGCCGCTTCTATCTGAAGGAGGAGGGGACGGATCGGCGCAAGTACGAGCTGATGCGCAACCTTGAGCGCTATCTCAAATGTGCCGAGCGCTCTACCAACATCGAGTACAAGAATGCTCGCGAACAGAAGAGCCCGCGGGTGGAGGGCATGCTGGCGGCTGGGGATCAACTGGCACAGCTCGATGCTGCGACCCGCAATTCGCAGGATCCCTACCTGCTGCTCTGGCACTGGACCAACAACACCAATGAGCTGGCCCGCCAGCAGTTTATGGCGCTGGAAGGCTCCAGTGCGCTGGATGAGCCCGAGCTGCAACTGGCGCTCGGCGGTATCTACGCCAAGAGCGACCCCAAAAAGGCGATTGCCACCCTGCAGCACGGTCTTTCCCTCTATCGGGAGGGGGACAAGGTCAACAGCCGCCTGCTTACTTCCCTCAGCACCCTCTACATGGGCCAGAAACAGTACGGGCTGGCTTATCTGTGGGGCAAAGTGAGCGAGTCGTTTCAGGATGTGCCAGAGGTCTCTGCCAAGCGTTTTGGCATTTACCACACCCTGAGCAAGCCCGATCAGGATGGCTACGATATGCGGGCTGCGGAGATCATCGAGCAGCTCAAACGCGGCGACTACCGGCCCTGAAGCAGTGATGACGACCCTCTGCCCGGCCAACTGTTGGCCCAATCCGTTCGATCTCTCCTTTGTTCATGGCGAGGTACGTACCGATGGCTGCCCTCTGGTGCGCCTCACGGTGCGCGCCGTGGTGCCCCGTGGCGACGAGCTGCTGCTGGTCCACTCCCGGGTTAACGGCGATCTGATGTTCCCCGGTGGCGGCATCGAGGCGGGGGAGAGCCACCATGTGGCATTGGCTCGCGAGCTGTTGGAAGAGTGTGGCGCCGAGCTGCTGGAGGTGAAGGCTCTGCTGGGCGAAACCCGCGAGTATCGCGCCGCCCGCGAGCCGGGGTTCGATGCCTACTGCATCCGTTCGCTCTACTATTTGTGCCGGATTGGCGATCAGCTGGTGGCGCCGCAACTGCAGCCCTACGAGATCCGCCTCGGCTTCGTGCCCGGCTGGTTTGCCCTCGACGAGGCGCTGCAGACCAACAAGACCCGACTGGCGGGGCCCTGTCCCCAATGGACGGCGCGGGAGACCCGGGTGCTGGCCCAGCTGCAACGCTGGCATCAGCAGGGGCTCTTCGACAACGGCGACTGATTACATCAAGCGGTAACGGTCAGGGATTGCAATAAAAAGAGCGCCAAAAGGCGCTCCTTTTATTGCTTGGGAGGAAGTTATTTGACCTCTTCGCCCTTGGCTTGCAGATCCGCATGGTAGGAGGAGCGGACGAAGGGGCCGCAGGCTGCGTGGGTAAAGCCCAGCTCCATGGCCACATCTTTCAGCTCGTCAAACTCTGCAGGCGGCACGTAGCGCTTCACCGGCAGGTGGTGACGGCTCGGCTGCAGATACTGACCCAGGGTCAGCATGTTGACGCCGTGGGCGCGCAGATCTTTAAGCACCTCGACGATCTCTTCGTTGGTCTCGCCAAGACCCATCATCAGACCGGATTTGGTCGGTACATGGGGGTGCATCTCCTTGATGCGGCGCAGCAGCTCCAGCGACCACTTGTAGTCGGCTCCCGGGCGGGCGACCCGATACATGCGCGGCGCGGTCTCCAGGTTGTGGTTGAAGACATCCGGCGGGGTCTCGCGGAACACCTCAAGGGCCTGCTCCATCCGGCCGCGGAAGTCCGGGGTCAGGATCTCGATGCGGGTCTGCGGGCTGTGCTCGCGGATCTCGCGGATGCAGTCGGCGAAGTGCTGGGCACCGCCGTCACGCAGATCGTCGCGATCCACCGAGGTGATCACCACATACTTGAGGTTCATCTCCTTGATGGTCAGCGCCAGCTTCTTCGGCTCTTCCGGATCGAGTGCCAGCGGGCGGCCGTGGGCCACGTCGCAGAAGGGGCAGCGACGAGTGCAGATGGCGCCCATGATCATGAAGGTGGCGGTGCCGTGGTTGAAGCACTCCGCCAGATTGGGGCAGGAGGCCTCTTCACACACCGAGTGCAGCTTGTTTTTGCGCAAGGTGCTCTTGATGTGTTCGATCTTCTGGCTGGAGGGGGGCAGCTTGATCCGCATCCAGTCCGGCTTGCGAAGGAGTTCCTCGTTGGGATCCGGCATGAATTTCACCGGGATCAGGGCCATCTTGTCGCCATCGCGCAGCTTGACGCCCGGCTCCATACGAACGGGTTTGCTCATGATTCACTCTCGGTGTTTGTTATTGTCTGGTTGGTAGCCATCAGGGTCTGCTCGGAGCCCTCATGGTTGCACGGCATGGGGTTGCTCATGCTGCTTCTTCGGTATTGATGATTGTTTGATAGCCAATCAGGCGGGCCAGCTCGGCCACCAGAATGGATTGCGCCTCGGCCACGCTCTGCGGGCCGCCCAGGGCGCTGGTCTGGGTCATGGCCATGCCCGCATAGCCGCACGGATTGATATGCAGGAAGGGGTTCATGTCCATGTTGATGTTGAGGGCCAGCCCGTGGAACGAGCATCCCTTGCGGATGCGCAGCCCCAGCGAGGCCAGTTTGGCCTCCATGCCGAGGTCGTTTTTCACATAGACCCCGGGAGCATCGGCCTTGGCATAGGCCTGGATATCGCTTTTGGCGAGGGTGCTGATGATGGCTGTCTCCAGCGCAGTCACCAGCTCGCGCACCGAAAGCTTGCAGCGGCGCACATCCACCAGGACGTAGAGCACCAGCTGGCCCGGGCCGTGATAGGTCACCTGACCGCCGCGATCGCTCTGCACCACCGGGATATTGCCCGGATTGAGCAGGTGTTCGGCCTTGCCGGCCTGACCCTGGGTGTAGACGGGGTCGTGTTCGACCACCCAGAACTCGTCCGGGGTGTCACTGGTGCGGTTGTCGGTGAAGGCTTTCATGGCGTCCCATACCGGCTGGTAGGGGCGGCGACCCAGCTGCCTGACAATCAGGTTGGACTGGGTGGGGATCTGGGATGACATGGTGTCCTCGTGGCGTGCTGCGGCCAAAAACAGTCGCCCCGCAGAACGGGGCGAGAGAGAAATTACAGTACGTACTTCACCAGCTCAATTTTGCCAAGAGCGTGGTACATCGCTTCGATGTGCTCTTTGCTCTGGGCCGTCACGGTCACTCGGACCGAGTGATAGTTGCCCTTGGAGCTGGGCTGGACAGTCGGGCTGTAGGTGCCGGGGGCGTGCAGCTGCAGCACTTCAACCACCATGTCCGGCAGTGCCGGGTCGGCAACGCCGAGCACCTTGAACGGGAATTTGCAGGGAAACTCCAGCAGTTCATCAAACTTGGTATTCATTTACTCACCTTTTGCGTCATCAACGGGATGACTTCATCTTGGATGGCTAGTGGCCGATGGCCCGTGAAGGCCGCCATTTCAAGTCTATACGGGCACGGCTCATAGCTATATGGGCGCGGCTCGGACCGGGATCAAGGCCAGGATCGGTCAGACCAGGATGGAAGTGCTGCTTTTTACCACAAATCAGGGTAAGGCGGAACCTGCAGTTTACAGGGTTATTCACTGCTTATGTCCGTCACAGACAGCAGCGGCGCCTATTGGCGCCGCTGTATGGTGAGGATTGTGCGTCCCGATTACTTGAGCCAGCTGGAGACCAGCAGTACCAGATAGTCCCACAGACGGCTCATCAAGCCACCCTCTTGCACCTCTTCCAGCGCGACCAGTGGCACCTGCTTGATCTCCTTGTCGCCCTGCTTCAGGAACACGGTACCGACGCGTTGACCCTTGGCCAGTGGTGCTTTCAGCTCGCTGTCGAGCTGGAAGTCCGCTTTCAGGTTGTTGCCCTGACCGCGGGTGACTAGCACGGAGACATCCTTGTCGACACCCAGTTTCACTTCCGGCTTGTCGCCCATCCAGATCTTCTGGGTGACCAGCTCGGTGCCCGCCTTGTACGGGGTCAGGCTCTGGAAGAAGCGGAAGCCGTAGGTGAGCAGCTTTTTGCTCTCGGCGGCGCGGGAGGCTTCGCTGTTGGCACCCAGTACCACGGCGATCAGGCGCATGCCTTCGTTGTTGGTGGCTGAGGAGACCAGGTTATAGCCGACCTGGCTGACGTGGCCAGTCTTGATACCATCTACTTGCAGGGACTGATCCCACAGCAGGCGGTTGCGGTTGTGCTGGGTGATGCCGTTGAACACGAAGGATTTCTGGGAGTAGATCTTGTACTCCTCCGGCAGGTCGCGGATCAGCGCCTGGCCCAGACGGGCCATGTCGTGAGCGGTACTGTAGTGACCTTCCGCATCCAGACCGTGCGGGTTCATGAAGTGGCTGTCGTTCATGCCGAGCTTGGCGGCCCAGCTGTTCATCAGGCTGGCGAAGGAGTCGGTGCTGCCGGCCAGGAATTCGGCCATGGCGACGCAGGCGTCGTTGCCGGACTGGATGATGATGCCCTTGTTGAGATCATCGACCGAGACCTGCTTGCCCACCTCGATGAACATCTTGGAGGAGTCGGAGTAGTTCTTGGACCAGGCGTTCTGGCTGATGGTCACCATGTCGGTGCGCTTGATGTTCCCCTTCAGCAGCTCCTGGCCGATGATGTAGGAGGTCATCATCTTGGTCAGACTGGCTGGCGGCAGACGCTCTTCGGCATTCTGCTCGGCCAGCACCTGACCGGAGTAGTAGTCGATCAGAATATGGGCCTTGGCGGAGATCTCCGGCGCGGCGGGAACAACCACGGGGTTGGCGTTCGGGGTCGGAGTCGGTACCGGCGTGTTGGCCTGAGCGGCGGCGCTGATCAGTGAGGCCAGAAGAACTGAACGGGCAAATTTGGACATCTTGAAATTCCTGCGAGCCAGATGGGGATAAAATGCGGGCCTAACTATACCAGATGCGCCCGCAGGTTATAGCCCGAGATGGCGATCAGAACTGGTTTTTTATCCATCACTCCCTGTCAGCACGCCATAAAACGACGTGATGACAGTGAGTAAGCGGTTAGTCACATCCGCGGCAAAAGGGAACGATCAGGGAACGATAAAGGCCTGTTCCAGTCCGCCCTGACGTACTTTTTCCAGCACACTTGCCTGTTGGTCGGCGGCGACCGGGCCAATCAGCACTCGGAAAATGGCGCCATGGGCATCGACCCGGTAGGGTACGCCGTAACGCTGGGTCATCACCTTGCCCATCGCCTCGGCCCGATCCCGGGATCCGCTGGCCAGCACCTGGATCATCTTGCCATCCCCATTGCTGGCGGGCGCTGCGGCCTTGGCAGATGCGGGTTTGACGGACGACGCTTTAGCGGGCTTGGCCGCGGGTGCCTTGACAGGAGCCGGATCGGCAGCGGGAGTGGCCATCGCCAGTGCCGTAGGTTCACCCAGGAAGCCATCTTGCGACATAGTGTTGGAGGCCGCAGCCGGGGGGGGCGTGGTCATCTCGATGGGCTTCATCGGCTCCATGATCACCATCTGATCCGGGGTGTCGCTGATCAGCTCCAGCCGTACTCGGGCCTCACCGCTATCGACCATCTCCAGCTGCTTGGCCGCGGCGTAGGAGAGGTCGATCAGGCGCGGGCTGTTGAACGGGCCGCGATCGTTGACCCGCACTATGGTCTCCAGCCCGTTGTCCAGATTGGTGACCCGCACATAGCTCGGGATGGGCAGGTTGCGGTGGGCGGCGCTGAACAGCTTGCTGTCCAGCACATCGCCGTTGGCGGTCTTCTGGCCGTCCAGGTCTGGCGCCAGCCAGCTGGCGGTGCCCTCTTCGCTGTAGTGCTTGATATCGCGCCACACCTCGTGCTTCTGTTTACCGATCCAGTAGTCCCGATTGCCGCTGGCACTCAGGGGCTCGGGGCGCGGAATGGCGCCGGTGGCTTGCGGGATCTCGATAACGGGTGGCTTGCTGACCGGCACTGGCGGCTCGACGGGGGAGCTCTGTTCCGGCTGGCTGCTACAGGCGGCCAGCAACAAGCTCAGGCTGAGCGGGAGGAGTTTGTGACGAAGATGCATACGCTTCCTGAATGGCTTGGCTAAGTTGATACACCGCCATCGCATAGAGTGGGCTGCGATTGTAGCGGGTGATCACGTAAAAATTATGCCGTGCGACCCAGTATTCCGGTCCATCGGCTTGGGCAAACGCCAGCAACTTGACCGGCGTCTGTGGGGCCAGCGGCGTGGCGAGCTCAATCCCTGCCGCCGCCAGTTCTGACCACTGTTGTGTTAGCTCGGGCTCAGATCTCAGCAAAGGTTCGACCGCCATCAACCCGATCTGGGCGGGCTCCACCACGGATTCGCCCCAGCGCCACTGGTGGCTGGCAAAATAGTTGGCCACGCTGCCGATGGCATCGACCGGGTTGGAAAACAGATCCCGCTTGCCATCCCCGTCAAAATCGACGGCGTAGTGGCGATAGCTGGAGGGCATGAACTGCCCCATCCCCATGGCGCCGGCATAGGAGCCCTTGAGGCGATCCAGCGACCAGCCCTCTTCCCTTGCCAGCAACACCAGCTGGGCGAACTCCTTGGCAAAGAAGTCGCTGCGCTCCGGGTAGTGAAACCCCAGGGTGTAGAGGCTGTCCAGCACCGGATGGCGGCCCATCTGGCGACCGTAGAAGGTCTCGACCCCTATGATGGCCACGATAAGCGAGGCCGGCACCCGATAGGTCTGCTCGGCTCGCGCCAGCGTGGCTGCATGCTGCTGCCAGAACTGCAGGCCATCCCGGATACGATCCGGGGTGACGAATAGCGGCCGGTAGCGGTGCCAGGGCTTGGCCTCCCACGGCCGGCTGATGGTGTCGAGCACCTCCTGCCGTAGCCGGGCGCTGGCCACTGCCGCCTGCAACTCGGCCAGCGCCACCTGCTGCTGTTCGGCGAGCAGGGCCAACCGATCAGGCTCCACGGCGGCGGTTGCCACTGCTGTGGCGAGAGAGAGCAGCAATCCAACCCGTTTCATTAGGCAAGCAGTCTTCTATGAGTCTGGATGGACATCAGTATGCCAAAGCCGGCCATCAGGGTCACCATGGAGGTGCCACCATAGCTCACCAGCGGCAGGGGGCCCCTACCACCGGCAGAATATGTCCGCCTCATCATGCCAGCAGCCTTCTGTGGGTCTGAATGGACATCAGTATTCCGAAGCCGGCCATCAGGGTCACCATGGAGGTGCCACCATAGCTCACCAGCGGCAGGG
>CAMFLW010000038.1 GCA_945957575.1 uncultured Aeromonas sp.
CCAACATGGGCGGTAAATCGACCTACATGCGCCAGACCGCGCTGATCGTGCTGCTTGCCCATATCGGTGCCTTCGTGCCTGCGGATAGCGCCCGCATCGGCCCCATCGACCGCATTTTTACCCGCATCGGGGCATCGGACGATCTGGCATCGGGACGATCCACCTTTATGGTGGAGATGACCGAGACCGCCAATATCCTCAACAACGCCACCGCCCGCAGTCTGGTGCTGATGGACGAAATTGGCCGCGGTACCAGCACCTACGACGGCCTCTCGCTGGCGTGGGCCTGCGCCGAGCAGCTGGCGAGCAAGATCGGCGCCTACACCCTGTTCGCCACCCACTACTTCGAGCTGACCCGCTTGCCGGAGCTGATGAGTGGGCTCGCCAACGTCCACCTCGATGCGGTGGAACACGGCGACACCATCGCCTTTATGCACGCGGTGCAGGAAGGCGCGGCCAGCCGCTCCTACGGTCTGCAAGTTGCCGCACTGGCCGGAGTGCCCAAATCGGTGATCCAGCAGGCCCGTCACAAACTGCACGAGCTGGAGAGTGCCACCCCGGTGGCCGCCGGTGAAACCCGCCCAGCCCCGGTGGCCATGGCGCCCCAGAGCCATCCGGTGGTCGATGAGCTGGAAGCGGTGCGCCCGGACGAGCTCACACCCCGTCAGGCACTCGACCTGCTCTATCGCCTCAAGCAGATGCTGTAAACAACCGCTGCCGCTCAGGTATGAAACAACCGGTCTGACGCTATCAGCATCAACAAAAGAGCCGCCCATCGGGCGGCTCTTTGCATCAGCTTGTGTAGAACCGTCAATCGGCTCTGGGCGGGGCCGTGATATGGGTCGCCTCTGGCTGGTGATCGCCCTCCTTGATCCAGGCATCCAGCAGGGTATAAGCCACCGCCAGCACCACGGGGCCGATAAAGAGGCCGATAATTCCCATCGCCAGCAGGCCGCCGATAACCCCCACCAGAATGAGGATGAGCGGCAGGTTGGCGCCGCGTTTGATCAGGAAGGGGCGCAGGAAGTTGTCCATGGTGCCGGCAATCAGCGACCAGACCAGCAGGAAAGTGCCCCAGGTGGTGTCACCGCTCCAGTAGAGATAACCGACACAGGAGATCAGTACCGGGAAGGGGCCAATCTGGGCGACGATAAGCAGGAACATCACCACCACCAGCACCATGGTGTAGGGAATGCCGGCGATCCACAGCCCAACCCCAGCCACCGAGGATTGCACCAGCGCAGTGACCACCACCCCCATGGCCACGGCGCGGATCGCCTGGGAGGCCAGTACGGCGGCATTGTCACCACGAGGGCCCGCCAGACGGTGGGCAAAGCGACGAATACCGGTCGCCACCACCTCGCCGGAGTGATAGAGCAGGCCGCAAATCCCGACCGTCAGCAGGAAGTGGACCAGCAGCATCCCCAGATTCCCGGCCTGGGCAGCCAGCCAGCGCGCAGTCTGGCCAAAATAGGGAGCCAGCTTGGCAAACAGCACCTGACCGCCACTCGCCAGAATTTGCTGCCAGAAGTCATAGAGCTTGCTCCCCACCAGCGGGATCTGTTGCAGCCAGAGCAGCTCGGGGGGGGGCGACTGGCTGATATGGGTGCCCAGCTCGATCAGCATCGGCGCCTTCTCCGCCACATTGGCCAGCGTCATAAAGAGCGGGATGACAAACATTAATAACAACACCAGTGTCATGAACAGGGTCGCCAGCATCCGTTTGCCCCACAACAGGCGCTGCATCATCAGCATCAGCGGCCAGGTAGCTATGGTGATCATGGTGGCCCACACCAGTGCGGGCAAGAACGGTCGCAGCACCAAGAAACAGGAGATAATAAGGATGCTGATAAACAGCACCCCCAGAGTTATCTTGGCCAAATCCACTTTTTTCGTATTCATAGAATTCCCTTGTCAGGGCCGTTGCCCTTGGGTCGAGTGTTGCATTTCAAGAAAGAGAGTATCCACCAGAGGCCGACGCTCAACCAGAGCCCCAGCCCGAAAAAGAGCGATAACTGACCAAGCAGGATGGTCAGCGAGCTGCTGGTCAGCAACGGCAGCGCCCACAGCCCGGCCCCGATCACAACCCCCCCCGCCAGCGTGACCATGCCGGTCAGGATAGGGGGATAACCGCTACGGGTCAGGGAACGCATGTCGCCAACCCAGAGCCCGAGAGCCACCAACCCAATCCCGGTCAGATGGGCCGATTGGGTCAGTCCCCCGAGCGCCAGTGCGGCGGCAATCAGCAGCAGCCAGCCCGCTGCAACCCCCTCGACACGCCAGCAGGGACGCGCCGCCAGCAGCACGGCACCGATCAGTAGCCCTACCGCTACATCGGAAATAAAGTGCACCCCGAGCCAGACCCGCGCCAGGCCAGTGGTGAGGGCCAGCAACATCGCCAGCGAAAGCGCCCGCCCGCGCCGGGCAGGCCAGAGCCAGCCAAGCAGCGCCCCCCAGAACAGCAGAGCCGAGGCAGTATGGCCACTCGGCATACCAAAGCCCTGGGCACTGTGAGTCGCCAGTTCAGGTTGCAGATGGAAGGGACGCGGCCAGCCGATCCCCTCCTTGCTCGCCTGCACCAGCAGCCCGAGCCAGAGCATGGCGAACAGCAGTTGGCGCAGCCGCGGCCACCCCAGCAGCGGGAGCAGCAAAGGTGTCAGGGCGAGCTGAAAACGGCCTGAACCAAACAGATTGCTGACCGACAGCCACCAGACATCGGACCCCAGCCACTGTTGCAGGCGCATCATCAGCGGGATCTCGGCCTGATGCAGCGCACTCCCCTGTGCCACAAAATCGGCCTGCCAGCGCACCTCGCTCTCGGGCAGCTCGCCAAGCCGGGCTTGCAGCCAATCGAGCTGCTCCGGGAAGCGGCGCTGCGCGCGGGGCAGCTTGTCCACCGCGATCAAGCGGGCGTTAAGGATCTCGCCCCCCAGATTGGGGGCCTTCAGCAGCGAGACAAAATCGGAATCTTGCTGGGCGATGATAGGTTCCAGAGTACGGCAGGCAAAGACCTGCGCTTTCTGCCAACGGCCAAGATCCGCGACGATTTCGCCGCGCAAGCCGGTCTCTTCATAGAGTTCGCGCAGCGCCGCCTGTTCGGGGCGCTCATCGCCATCTATGTAGCCGCCGCTCAGACCGTAGCGGGAGGAGATGCGATCCTGCACCAGCAGCAGTTGATCCTGATGGCGGATGGCGCAGGCCGCTGCCGTGGGGGCTGCCGATTCGGCACTCAGGGCTGGCAGAGCGACAAACAGCGCCAGCAAGAGTAAAAAGAGGGTTCTCGATATCAATTTGCTTTCCCTATGCACAATGGCGACAAGCCTCCCAGAAATCAGATAGTTGGGCAACGGTAGCGGCCAGATCGCCGCCGTTCCCGCCGCGCTGGCGATGCACGGAAGATTGCGATGAAGCAGGGCACTCCCTACTATTGGCGGCTATCTTCAATTTCATGCAGCAAACGCTGGAGCCCTCCATGAGACAGTTTGGCTTTTTCCTCGGCATCGCCATCGGTGTCATTTTGATCCTGTTCGGCAGCATCGTCATCTTCCAGGCGCTCCCTGCCGCACTGGATGTGCTGGAGATGCCAAGCCGCATCCCGTTCGTGCGCGAGGTCTACACCTGGCTGATGACCAGCGCCAACGGCCTGACCGCCCAGCTGGAGCAGAACTTCCTGGAGGCGTTCCAGACCGTGCTCAAGCTGATCCTGCTCATCACCTTCATGTGGGTCTGCGTCAAGCTGGTCAACATGGGGGTGCTGATTATCCGCGCCGGGGTTGATCTCATCCGCACCGCCATCGCCCACAGCGAAGGCCCCCACGACCAGAAGAAGCCGGATCAGCACGATCACTTCTGACTCTGACATGGTCGATGGATGTGAACGCTGCCGCCCCCAACCGGGGCGGCAGCTTTATATGCGCGGTATGGAGGCCCTTCTCAGCCCCCATGGATACCCGATAAAGCAGCGCTTTCCCTTGTGAATCAGCAAACTGCCCATATGTTGCATCACCTTGACATGGTTTGCGCCCCGCGCGGCGGCTGCCCGGTTTCTATCCCGACCCCGTGCTCTGGTATAATCGACCACCTCTTTTCCCCGTTATGGAGCCTGTTCATGCCCAATCATGCAGAAAGTGCCCTCGAGGTTCGTCTCGACAAGTGGTTGTGGGCGGCCCGTTTCTACAAGACCCGCTCCATTGCGCGGGATCAGATCGACGGGGGCAAGGTGCACTACAATGGTCAGCGCAGCAAACCGGGCAAACAGGTGGAAGTGGGTGCACTGATCCGCTTCTGGCAGGGGCAGGACGAACGCGAAGTGCGGGTGCTGGCCTTGAGCGAGCAGCGCAAATCGGCCCCGCTGGCCCAGCAGCTCTATGAAGAGACCGCCGAGAGCCTGAAAAAACGGGCCGAGAACAGCGAGGCGCGCCGCTTCAACAGCCAGTTTGCCCCCAGCCCCGAGCGCCGCCCCGACAAGCAGGAGCGACGCCAGTTGCTCAAGGTCAAACAGTACTGACCGACCCCGATTTGATACCGGGCTGGCATCAACCCCAGCCCGCCCGATTTACCTCACCGAAAAGCCAGGAATACATGATGAGCAACCAAGATCTGCTGTATCGCTATCTGTTTGAAGAGTACGAAGTGCGTGGCGAGCTGGTCCAGCTGGATCACACCTACCGCCACGTGGTGGAAGCCCAGAACTACCCGGTGCAGGTGCAAAAACTGCTGGGCGAGCTGCTGGTCGCCACCAGCCTGCTGACCGCCACCCTCAAGTTTGAAGGCTCCATAACAGTGCAACTGCAGGGCGATGGCCCGGTGCGTCTGGCCGTGATCAACGGTGACAACAACCAGCAGCTGCGCGGCGTGGCCCGCTATGAAGGCGAGCTGCCGAGCGATGGCAAGCTGCAGAGCCTGATCGGCAACGGCCAGCTGATCATCACCATCACCCCGGAGCAGGGCGAGCGCTATCAGGGCATCATAGCGCTGGACGCCGATACTCTGGCGGGCTGCCTGGAGCACTACTTCGCCCGCTCCGAACAGCTGGCCACCAAGCTGTGGATCCGCACCGGCTATCACGAAGGTGCGCCGCGCGCTGCCGGCATCATGCTGCAGGAGCTGCCCGCCCAGAGCGAGGATCACAGCAACGATTTCGATCACCTGACCCAGCTCACCAGCACCATCAAGGATGAAGAGCTGTTCGGCCTGCAGGCAGAAGAGATCCTCTACCGTCTCTACCATCAGGACAAGGTGCGGGTGTTCGATCCGCAGGCGGTCGAGTTCCGCTGCACCTGCTCCCGCGCCCGTTGCGAAGGGGCTCTGCTGCAGATAGAGAAGGAAGAGGTGATGGAGATGGTGCAGGAGCTCGGCAAGATCGACATGCACTGTGATTATTGCGGCGCCCAGTACCAATTTAATGGGATCGATGTCGAAACCCTGTTCAGCAGGGCTCCCGACAATGATGCAAACCAGTTACACTAATTAAAGGCGGGCAAAACCCGCCTTTAACTTTAATAACAAAAACATACCCTATTTTATAAAGTTTGATGGCGATCGCTAAACTCTACCACCTAAGTGATAGGATGACCGTCAGATAGAACCCTACCAACCTCTGAACCCAGGAGAATACAATGACAATCGTGGCAGAACCCACCCTGGCCCAACAATTAGGACTGGACCAGTACGGCATCAAAAACAGCCAGGAAATCGTTCGCAACCCCTCGTACGAGCAGCTTTTCGCGGAAGAGACTCGCCCTGACCTGGAAGGGTTCGAGCGCGGCGTCGTCACCGAACTGGGCGCCGTCAACGTCAACACCGGTATCTTCACCGGCCGCTCTCCGAAAGATAAATATATCGTCAAAGATGCCACTACCCAGGATACTGTGTGGTGGTCTGACCAGGGTAAAAACGATAACAAAGCGATTACCCCCGAAGTGTGGTCACATCTGAAAGGACTGGTCACCAAACAGCTCTCCGGCAAGCGCCTGTTTGTAGTCGATGGCTTCTGCGGCGCCAACCCGGACACCCGCCTGGCCGTGCGCATCATCACCGAGGTGGCCTGGCAGGCACACTTCGTGAAAAACATGTTCATCCGCCCGAGCGATGAAGAGCTGAAAACCTTCAAACCTGACTTCGTGGTGATGAACGGTGCCAAGTGCACCAACCCGAACTGGAAGGAGCAGGGTCTCAACTCCGAGAACTTTGTTGCCTTCAACATGACCGAGAAGATGCAGCTCATCGGTGGCACCTGGTACGGTGGCGAGATGAAGAAGGGCATGTTCTCCATGATGAACTACTTCCTGCCCCTGCGCGGCATTGCCTCCATGCACTGCTCCGCCAACGTGGGTCAGGACGGCGACGTGGCCATCTTCTTCGGCCTCTCCGGCACCGGCAAGACCACCCTCTCCACCGATCCGAAGCGTCAGCTGATCGGCGATGACGAGCACGGCTGGGATGACCACGGCGTGTTCAACTTCGAAGGGGGCTGCTACGCCAAGACTATCAAGCTCTCCGAAGAGGCCGAGCCGGACATCTACCACGCCATCCGCCGTGATGCGCTGCTGGAGAACGTGACCGTTGCCGCCGATGGCACCATCGACTTCGATGATGGCTCCCGTACCGAGAACACCCGCGTCTCCTACCCGATCTATCACATCGACAACATCGTCAAGCCGGTCTCCAAGGCAGGTCACGCCACCAAGGTGATCTTCCTGACTGCCGACGCCTTCGGCGTGCTGCCCCCGGTCTCCAAGCTGACCAAGGAGCAGACCAAGTACCACTTCCTCTCTGGCTTCACCGCCAAACTGGCCGGTACCGAGCGCGGCATCACAGAGCCAACGCCGACCTTCTCCTCCTGCTTCGGCGCAGCCTTCCTCTCCCTGCACCCGACCAAGTACGGTCAGGAGCTGGTGAAACGGATGGAAGCGGCAGGTGCGGAAGCCTATCTGGTCAACACCGGCTGGAACGGCACCGGCAAGCGCATCTCCATCAAGGATACCCGCGCCATCATCGACGCCATCCTGGATGGCTCCATCGAGAAGGCCGAGACCAAGGTGCTGCCGATCTTCAATCTGGAAGTGCCGACCGCACTGCACGACGTGAACCCGGCGATCCTCGACCCGCGCGACACTTACGCCAACAAGGCCGAGTGGGACGCCAAGGCCGTCGATCTGGCAGGGCGCTTCATCAAGAACTTCGAGCGCTTCACCGATAACGACGAAGGCAAACGTCTGGTAGCGGCAGGTCCGCAGCTGTAACAGGCTCGCTTCGTATCAGTGACATCATGCCGGTCAGCCACGCTGACCGGCATGTTTGTTTTTATGACAGCCCCGAAAGCCACCATCGACCCCGTTAATGGGCCAAAGCCTTGCCTTTGTCTATTGCAACAGGTTAGATTCAGCCAAACTTTATACAATATACAATTTTGTAACGCCCAATCGTGACCCGACCATGACGCCACCCTACAAGACCCGAACCCAGATGGTGATGGAAAACCTCCGCGGCCGGATCCTCCGTGGGGAGTTCCCCGCCGGCGCCCCTCTGCGTCAGGATGCCATCGCCAAGGAGCTGGCCGTGAGCCGCATTCCGGTGCGCGAAGCCCTGATGCAGCTTGAAGCGCAGGGGCTGGTGAAGTTCGAGGCCCACCGCGGCGCTATCGTCACCATGCTGGACGCCGCAGCCATCGACGAGCTCTTTTATTTGCGAGCGCTGCTGGAAGCCGATACCCTGTTCCACGCCGTCGACAAGATGACGGAAGCCACCTTCGCCGAGGCAGAGGCCATCCTCGCCCAGTTTGATCACGCCCTGGAGTCAGGCACCCAGATCGAACACTGGGCCGAGTTGAACCACAGCTTTCACGCCACCCTCTATCAGGCAGCCGGTCGCCCCCAGGCACTCGAACTGATCGCCCAGATCAATCTGAGCTGTGACCGCTATGTCCGCTTCGAGCTGCTATTTGCCACCGATGGCGTGGACAAGGCGGAGCGTGAACACGCCCAACTGCTGGAGTTGTGCCGCGCCCGGCGCAAGCATGAGGCGGTGGTGCTGCTCAGGCAGCATATCGAGGCAGCAGGCCAGTCGATCAAGCGGATCCTGGCTGGCGGCCACAAGAAATGAACACTCATAAAGCAACCATCTGGCACTAACGACATGAATAATTTCGAGATAATTGAAACCCGCGTCGCCCAAGTCAGGGCCGAGCTGGCCATGCAGGAGTTGGACGCCTTTATCGTCCCCCATGATGATGAGCACCTCGGCGAGTACATCCCCGCCTACGCCGAGCGGCTGGACTGGATCACCGGGTTCAATGGCTCCGCCGGCGTCGCCATCATCATGGCCCAGCGTGCCGCCCTCTTCGTCGATGGTCGCTACACGGTGCAGGCGCGGATGCAAACTCCCGCCGACCTGTTCGAATTCCTCCACCTCAATGAAGATCCCCATGTCCAGTGGCTGGTCGAGCAGCTGCCGCCAGGCTCCCGGGTTGGCTTCGATGCCCGCCTGCACAGCCTGACCTGGTACCAGAACGCCAAAGCCGTGCTGGCCGACCGCGGTATCGAACTAATCCGCGTTGAACAGAACCCCATCGACCTGAACTGGAGCGATCGTCCGGAGCCGACCAAGACGCCGGTCATCCTCTACAGCGAAGAGCTGGCGGGTCAATCAAGCCAGGCCAAGCGCGAACAGCTGGCCGCCGATCTGCGCAAACGCGGCCTCGATGCCGTGCTGCTGACCCAGGCCGAGCCCATCAACTGGTTGCTCAACCTGCGTGGTCGCGATATCGAGCGGCTGCCGGTAGTGCTCGGTTTTGCCGTGCTTTACGCCAACACCACCATGGATTTCTTCGTCGATACCGACAAGATCGACTGCTTCGCCTTCAGCCAGCACGTGGGGCAGGATGTCTCCGTCTACCCCATCGACAAGCTGGGCGACGTGCTGCAACGCATCGGTGAGGATCAACAGAAGGTGCTGGCCGATCCGGACAGCGCCAACGCCTGGACCCAGCTCATCATGGAAGAGGCGGGCGCCATTCTGGTGGCTGGCCAAGACCCGACCATGCTGCCGAAAGCATGCAAAAACGAGGTGGAGCTGACCGGCATGCGCGCCGCTCATCTGCGCGATGGCGTGGCCATGACCCGCTTCCTCGCCTGGCTGGATCGGCTGATCGCCTCCGGCGAGTTTGAAGGGGTGGATGAAGGCACCCTGGCCGATCAGGTGGAAGCGTTCCGCCGCGAGCAGGAACACTACGTCGAACCGAGCTTCGACACTATTTCTGCGCTCGGCCCCAACGCCGCCATGTGCCACTACCACCACACCAACGGCACCCCCCGTGCGTTTGGTCAGGACAGCCTTTATCTGCTGGACTCCGGCGCCCAGTATATGGATGGCACCACCGACATCACCCGCACCATCAAGGTGGGTGAGGTGAGCGACGAGCAGAAAGCGATGTTTACCCGGGTGCTGCAGGGCCATATCGCGCTGGATCAGGCCCGCTTCCCCCGTGGCACCGCCGGTATCCAGCTCGACGTGCTGGCCCGCATGCCGCTGTGGCAAGCCGGTTACAACTATGACCACGGCACCGGTCACGGTGTCGGCCACTTCCTGAGTGTCCACGAAGGGCCCCAGCGCATCGCGCCGAAAGGAAGCATGGTTGCCCTGCAACCGGGCATGGTGCTCTCCAACGAGCCGGGTTACTACCGGGAAGATGGTTTTGGCATCCGCTGCGAAAACCTGGTGGTGGTGAGCGAGCTGGAGCAGACCGGCGAGCTGCCAATGCTGGGCTTCGAGCGTCTGACCTACGTGCCGTTCGATACCCGCCTGATCGACCGCAGCCTGCTGAGCCCGGCCGAATTCCGCTGGATCAACGAATACCATGTCGAGGTGTTCCGCCGCCTGAGCCCGCTGCTCGAAGGCGAGGATCTCGCTTGGCTGGAGCAGGCAACCAGCCTCATCTGATGATACAGGGCCTGCGGGCCCTGTTTTTTTGTCCCCCCTTTTGACCTGTATCAACACCCTGCCCGGGCTGGTCAGGAAAATGGCGACCATGAAAATTCATCAAGCCAACCCAGCAAGGGGCGCGCACGCCAGCACCGGCAAAGCGGCGACGGCTCACCCCAGACTGGTGCGCGAACAGCGGACTGTCAGCGCCATGATCCGCCTCTACTGCCAGCACCATCATCAGGATCCCCACTGCCGTCACTGTCGCAAGCTGCGGGATTTCGCCCACCAGCGCCTTCGTCGTTGCCGCTACGGCCACGGCCACAAACCCACCTGCGCCAACTGCAACATCCACTGCTACGCACCGGCGATGCGCAAACAGATCCAGCAGGTGATGAAGTGGAGCGGCCCGCGCATGTTGCTGCGCCACCCCTGGCTCACCCTCCGCCATCTGCTCGACGGCTTGCGCAAAGCGCCCAAACTGCCACAGAGCCGCCCCCTGCCGCCATAACCGCCAATCCCTTGCATCCGGCAGGGGATGACCACTACCCTATGACTCCTTTTCTGCCGTTGACTCCAAGGTCAGCGGCGTTGCCGATCCGTTTGCTGCCAATGGAGTCCTGATGCACCACAACCCGCCCCTGCTACGCACCGCTACCCACAATGACATGCACGCCATCTGGCAGATCGATGCCAAGGTGTTTGGCGAAGATGTCTATCCCGCCTTCTTCTTCCGTCAGGCGATGGATTTGTGGCCCGAGTTGTTGCTGGTGGCCGAATACGAGGGGCAGCTGGTGGGTTATGTGCTGGGGGGCTTTGGTCAGGAGCGGTCGCAAGGCTGGGTGCTCTCGCTGGCGGTGCTGCCCGAGGCGCGCGGATTCGGCCTCGCGGAGCGGATGATGCGCCAGATGGAGGCCAACCAGCAGGCGCTGCAGATCAGCGAACTGCGGCTCACGGTCGATCCGGCCAATCCGGCCCAGCGCCTCTACTACCGGCTCGGTTACACATTGCAGGCGGAAGTAGCCGACTATTTCGGCCCCGGAGAAGACCGTCTGCTGCTGGTTAAAACCCTCTCCGGTACAGCTGCGATTCAAGGACAAAACCGGTTACAGAACGCATAATTGGTTACATTTTGCCGATTTCATGTGTGACGGGGTTGGAGTAAAGTTCACTCATCAACCGGATTGTTCAAATTACGTGCAGCCCAGGAGGCCCACCATGTTGAAGCGTATGACCCTTATTGCCCTGCTGGCAGCAACCACCATCACCGGATGCGCCAACAGTGACGTTTACTCTGGCGATGTTTACACCAAAGACCGCGCCAAACAGGTGCAGACCGTCAGCTACGGCACCATCATCTCCACCCGCCCGGTGAAGATCCAGGCCGATGAGAACTCCCTGATTGGCACCATTGGCGGCGCCGTAGTCGGTGGCCTGCTGGGCAGCACCGTGGGTGGCGGCACCGGACGCGACATCGCAGCCGCAGGCGGCGCCATCGCCGGTGCAGCGGCAGGCAACGCCATCGGCAACAAGATGAATCAGGTCGACGGCGTCGAGCTGGAGATCAAGAAAGAGAACGGCGAAGCCATCGTGGTCGTGCAGAAAGCCAGCCCCACCTTCACCCCGGGCGCCCGTGTGCGCATGACCCAGGGCAATGGCAGCATCAACGTGGCCGTCGTGAACTAAGCGTGTGAACTCAGGCTTTGCAGCTTTAGAGTCATAAAAAAACCGCCGATCCCGGCGGTTTTTTATTGTCTGGCATTCGGGATTACATGCTGTAAGCCTTCTCGCCGTGGGAGGTGACATCCAGCCCTTCCCGCTCGGCATCGCCGTTCACCCGCAGACCCACCAGCATGTCGACCGCCTTGAAGGCAATCGCCGCCACGGCACCGGACCAGAGCAGGGTGACACCGACCCCGATAGCCTGGATCTTCACCTGAGTCAGGATGGAGTAGCCCTCGGCAACCTGATTGGTGACATAGTCCCACACCCCGGTACCGCCCAGATCCGGGCTGGCAAAAACGCCGGTCAGCAGGGCGCCGAGAATACCGCACACCCCGTGTACGCCAAACACGTCCAGACTGTCATCGGCACCCAGCAGGCGCTTGAGACCGTGGACCCCCCACAGACCCGCCACACCACTGATAAGTCCCATCACCAGACCACCGCCCACACCGACGAAACCGGCTGCCGGGGTGATCACCACCAGACCGGACACCGCACCGGATGCGGCCCCCAGCAGGGAGGGACGGCCCTTCATCACCCACTCGGCCAGCGTCCATGAAAGAGCTGCTGCAGCCGGTGCCACCCAGGTGTTGATAAAGGCGAGTGCGGCGATACCGCTGGCTTCCAGCGCGGAGCCCGCGTTGAAACCGAACCAGCCGAACCAGAGCAGGGAGGCACCGATCATGGTCATGGTCAGGCTGTGGGGGGTCATGGGATCACGACCGTAGCCCAGACGCTTGCCCACCAGATAGGCACCCACCAGACCCGCCACGGCGGCGTTGATGTGCACCACTGTGCCGCCTGCAAAATCCAGCGCACCATGCTGGAACAGATAGCCGGCAGTGGCGGTCGCTGTGGCCGCAGCCTCGGCGCTGGTATAAGCATCCGGACCCGCCCAGTACCACACCATATGAGCCAGCGGGATATAGGCGAAGGTGAACCAGATCACCGAGAAGAGCAGCACGGCAGCGAACTTGATGCGCTCGGCAAACGCCCCCACGATAAGGCCGCAGGTAATGGCGGCAAAGGCCCCCTGGAACACAACATAGATCAGCTCGCTGACCCCGACCCCCTTGCTGAAGGTGGCAGCGATGGAGTCAGGGGTTACACCCTTGAGCAGCACCTTGCTGAAGGAGCCGTAGAAATTGCCCCCCTCGGTAAAGGCCAGCGAATAACCGTAGATCACCCAGAGCACGCAGATGAGGCAGAACAGGGTAAAGACCTGCATCAGCACGCTCAGCATGTTTTTGGCCCGCACCAGACCACCATAGAAGAGGGCGAGACCGGGGATCGACATCAGGATCACCAGCGCCGCCGAGAGCAGCATCCAGGTGTTGTCACCCTTGTTGATTGTCATGGCGGCAACCGGCGCCACCGCCGCCTGTACCTGAGCGACCTCTTCGGCCCAACTTGGGGTAACCAGCAAGGCAGGCAACATCGTCAGACCCGCCATCATCCATTTTTTGACCATAGAGCACTCTCCTTCCCTGTCGTACCGGTACAAGACCGGCTCCGTTTCCCTGATTGAATCTGTGGCGAACCGCAAGGTGTTGCTGCAACCCGCCAGAATCACACCCGCGCCCGGCACGGGGATGCCTCTTGCCACTTCCTCATCACTGCGTCTGCCGCCGATGACCGCAAGAGACCGTCTGACAGGTAAAAAGCATAAAACGGGCCATAAGTATAAATCCATTTAAATCATAAACTTAACCATCTACTACATCGTTAATGCACCAAAATGACGCGCGCGCTGCGCCAACCTGCCCTGAACCGCCCTGTCACAGGGCAGGCGACTCTTGGTGCACCACAAGTGCACAAATTCTGATCCATTCCTACGCAGAAGCCATTGACATAGCGCTGTATGGGTCAACTCGTTTACACTGTCAGGCGAGTTGTAGACTATGGCACTGTCATGACAAACTACGGCCAAATCCGCGTGTTATCTGGTGATAACAGCCCTGTCCCGAGGAACTCCATGCAACTCGAACGCCTCGATATCAGCCTCCTCCACTACCATCGGCTCGATCTAGAGCATCGCGCCCACATCGCGCTGCTGGGTGGATTGATGCTGACCATCATGGCTCTTCATCTGTTGCTGCTGCCCCACTTCCCCTACGAACGCTTTCACGTCGTCAGCTTTGCCTTCGAAGTGATCAACTGGCTCACTATGCTGTTCCTGTTCTGGGTGGTGCAGTGTGCCCCCCTTCCCACCCACACCTACCGCCTGCTCTCCGGTGGCCTGATGCTGTGGATCCTGGGCGCAACCATCGACATCATGGATGAACTGGTGATACCGCCCCTCTGGCTCGCCATCTATACCGAGGATCTACTGCGATCCGGCGGCATCCTGCTGAGCAGCATCGGCATCCTGAGCACCATGCACTACCTCTTTCACATCAATGCCAGGCTCAGACAGCAGGCTCTGTACGACGATCTGACCCGGCTGCCCAACCGGCGCTACTTCCAGCAGAAGCTGCATGTCGAGCAACAGACACTGCTGGCACTGATCCTGCTCGATCTTGACTACTTCAAGCGGATCAACGACAACTCCGGCCACGATGCCGGAGACAGGGTGCTACAGCAATTTGGCGCCCTGCTACAACATCACTGCCCACCATCCGGGCTGGCCGCACGGATCGGTGGCGAGGAGTTTGCCCTGCTCCTGCCCGCCGCCTGCGAGAGCGAGCTGCAACCGCTGGCCGACACTCTGCTTGCCACCACCCGCACCATAGTGCCGATGCCGGGTCAACCGTTGACCGTCAGCCTGGGAATGGGGATACAGCAGCCGGGAGAGTCCAGTGCTGCGCTGTTCAAGCGGGTGGATCTGGCACTCTATGATGCCAAAGAGGCAGGTAGAAACTGCTGCATGTGGGCGACTGGCGCAACCCGTAATAGCTAATCGGCAGTCACCTGTCAGATGCATTGCACCGCAGCAAAGCGACCGCGACAGCAAAAAAGGCGCGCACTGGGTATCCCGCCAGATGGTCAAAACCGGAAGGTGAGCCCGACGTTGGCCTGCCACTGGGTTACCAGCTCCCCGCGCACCTTGAACAGGTACTGATCCGGGTTGCAGAGAAACTGGTTGTTGTCGTTGACCAGCGAGCCATAGCCGCGCACCTCGGCCCGCAGCGCCAGATGCTTGGCGAGGCGCCGTTGCACCCCGAGCGCCAGCGACATGGAAGGGGTCACCCCGCTGTCATAGGCAGCAAAGCGGGTCACCCCGATCCCGGCGCCGATATAGGGCGCCATCAGGTTGTCAGCGAGGGTCAAGGCACCGGCAAAGTGCAGGGTATCCACCGTCAGGCGATCCGGCTGGTCAGGAGAGAGGGTGGTGGACTGATGGCTGTAGAGCAGCTCAATCATGCCCGGATCATCCACCTCCTTGCTGATAAAGAGGCCCCAGCTGCCGGAGCCCTGCCCCTGCAGCGAATCAAGCGAGGTCGAGAGCGGTATCGGCTGCACTACATCGTCACTCTTCTCGAAGTCGATGGCGGAGCTGTAACCGAAAAACGGCGTCACCTGCCAACCGGATGTGGTTGCAGCCTCGCTACTCCAGCCCTGCTCCAGTGGCAACAACAACCCCATCATCGCTATCCCGGCTCTCTTCATCATCATCCCCTGATCCCTGTGTGATTGTTCAAAAAGCATACCTGAGGCATCCTGCGCCCATCCTAAACGGCGGCTGTACCGGATCACTTTCATGGTGCGATTTGCCCCTTGCCTGAGACCCTGTCGAGCCGCACCACTTCTGCCGCTATGCGTCACCCGCCACCATTCATCGACGGTTAACCTCTGCCACGTATGCTGGCGCCAAATCGGGTCACAGGGACCTGTCATCACCACTCAGAAGGACATCAGGGAATGGTTGCCGCGCCACTCAATGACCCCCAAACTACCCTCGCGGATACCCTGCGGGCCACCGCGCATGCCATTGACGAGAGCCATATCAGCCTACGCCAAATGCTCGCGCTGGTGGGTGAGCAGGGTATGCTGCTGTTTTGCGTGCTGCTCACCGTCCCCTTTCTGCTGCCGGTCTCCATCCCCGGGGTCAGCACCCCGTTTGGCCTGCTGATCCTCTTTATCGGCATCGGCATCACCCTCAACCGGGTGCCCTGGCTGCCCGCAATGCTGATGGAGCGCCGCTTCGCCGCCGACCAGCTCAAACCGACCCTGCACAAGGGGGCGGATCTGCTGGCCCGGGTCGATCGCGTGATCCGCCCACGCCTGCTGCTACTGACCGGCAGCAACACGGTCAACCGCTGCAACGGCCTGCTGATCATGCTGGCCGCCCTGCTGCTGATGCTGCCCCTGGGCGCCATCCCGTTTACCAACGCCATGCCTGCCTGGGCCATCCTGTTGCTCTGCACCGGCATGTTGCAGCGGGACGGTCTGTTCGTCGCCAGTGGCTACCTGCTGGTGAGCGCGACCCTGGTCTGGTTCAGCGTGCTGGCCATCGGCTTGCTGATGGCGGGCCAGAACGCCACCAGTCTGTTCGGCTAAACGGGAGGCCAAGAACAAGGGCGACCAGAAGGCCGCCTCTTGAGCACGGCTCTGGACGCGCAAGAGCCCGCGCCAATGCATCGCCGTCAAGGAGGGTCTGTAACCGAAACCAGCCCTCCTATAACACCGCTATCTAGGCTCGCCCCCACGGGGTCTCACCCTGTATCGCCAGACTCTAGTACGTCTACACCACATATCGGCGCTTCATCCGGCAGGGACTTCATCTCAATCTTCAACCACGGCAGCGCCAGCCCTCTGTGCCGAGCAACCTTTCTGTGTGGCAATTTGTGACAAACAGAAACCACTGAGGGACCGAACGGCACCTCTCATCACGCTTGCAGACTCGCCATCTTCATCGGGAATGGAACCACATCTTGTCTTTGCATTGGTTGACACCTAGCCAGAAATGGAAGTCAAATGAAGACCAACCAATGTCTGCCGCGGTAGACTCTCTTGCCCCTCCACCCACGCACCAGGAGAACCCCTTGCTTGCATCCACCGAAAAGCGCTTCTGCTCAAGCTGTCAGCGCGAGACCAACCATGTCGTGGTACTGGTCGACAAATCCTTTGGCCAGCAGCTGACACCGGAGCAAAAGCGCAAAGCGCTTATCAAAGACTTCATTACCGGCTGGGCCGCCGGCCCCTTTCTGGCCAACATGGATCGCTTTGAACGCCACGCCATCTGTGAAAATTGTGGAAAAAAGGTCATCGATGAGTAGTGAACAATGAGCAAAAGAATGGCAGGAAGGTTTCCCCGCCTGCCAATTGCCTATTCATAACAAGCCTGCCTTCATCACATCACTTACTGAACGCGGCTCTGCATCTCTCTGACGTCTCCAGCAAAGTAGCACTGGGCAATCCACGCCTCGAAATCCGCCAGCATGCGGGTTTCCGACTCGCTGTTGTCGGCGATAAGCTCGGCGCCGTGTACCACCCGGATATGGGCGTCGAGAGGGCTTCCCTCACCCGCCGCGGGGCGCTGCTGCGCGGCGGCCATGCAGGCTTGCGCCTGTTGCCACGCCTCAGCGGCGCTCAGGTTGCACGCCTCGGCCAGCGACACCGCGCTGAATCCCTCGCCGGTCAGACAGCGCAACGTCTCATCGTGAGTCATGCCGTTGCCCGGCCCCCAGTAGTGGGCTGCCAGATCCGGCCCGATGCGCGGGTTGTCAGTGAGGTAGCCATCGCGCTTGAGGAAGTAAGCGCGGGTCTGCTCCACCGCCATCAGCGCCAGCAGGTAGCCGTGATAGGCGCAGGCCGACTCCTGATTAAGGAGGTGCGGAATGGCCAGCAGCGGGCGCGGGCTCTCGACCCCGAGGATCTTGCGCTCCCACTTGCGGGCCAGTGCCAGCACAGCCTCGGGCGTGCGTTCAGCCTCATCCATGGCGTAGAGATTCCGCTCGAAGTAGGCCACCAGCGCGATCTGGCGTTCGTTAAAAGCGCGAAACGGCTGACGCGCTTCGATCATCTCCTTGATAAGCGCATCGGGGATCGCCTCTCCTGCCGCATTTCTGGCGTAGCGTTTGAGCCAGTCGGCATCGTCCAGCAGGCTGTCGCAGAACATCGACTGGGTCTCGGCATAAGCCATGGAGGTGGGCGGGAACTCCTGGGAGAAGCAGGGGGCATTGCCGGTGACATTGGCAAAGTGCGCGGCGTGGCCCCCCTCGTGGAACAGGGTATTGAGGCCACTCCAGCCGCTGCCCACCTGCGCCGGATCGGCCAGGCTGGTGAAATTGACCACAGCCGGCACCCACTCCCCCTGCTGGAAGAAGCTAGGTACCGGGCCGTGGCAGAAGCCGTTCTCATACTTCCCCTCCCGGGTCAGCAAATCCAGCGTCAGGGTCGCCCCGCGATACTGGATGCCGAGCCGGCGGAAGCTCTCGACCCAATCCCGCAGCGCCCGCGAGAAGGGCACGTAAGGATCTAGCTGGCGGGTCACGTCGCCGCTCACGCTGTAACGCAGGTTGTGAGGCCGCAGGGCCGCCTCGCCCTTGGCGGCCTTCAGCTCGGCCAGGCTCTGCTGCAACCGGGCGTCGGTGCGGGCAATAAAGTCGTCGAGGATGGCGAACAGCTGCTCCGGGCTCATCTGCTCGTTCTTGCGCACCTTGTAGTCGAAGTAGTCGCGATAGCCCATGGCGCGGGCAAAGCGGTTGCGGATCGCCACCACCTCGAGAAAACCGTTGCCGACCACCCACTGCTCCAGGGTGTGGAACATGACGAGCGCGCTCTGGCGCACAGCCTCGTTCGGGCTGGCGGCGAGCGAGGTGCTGGCGGCAGGCAGGCTGCCAGCGACCTGCTGGCCCTGCTCATCCAGCAGGGTCAGTTTCAGCCCCTTGCGGCGGGCAAACAGCGCCGCCTCGGCTGCCACCAGCTCATCCATCAGGGCGGCTGCGGCGGGATCTTCAATCACATTGCACTCGAAGAAGGCGATCCAGCCTTGCAGACCGCGCTTGAGGTCATCCTCGTCGGCCTGCACCAACATCTCCCGCAATTCGGGCAGACGGGCCGGATTGGCACAAAAGGCCTTGTAGGCCTGCTCGGCCGCGGTGAAACCGGCCTGATCATCGCTGGTGCCCATATAGGTGGACCAGAAGAGATCCTCCTTGCGCCTGTGTACCTGCAGGTAGTCGGCGTTGAGCTGGTTGAAGTAATTCCTGGCAATGGAACTCATAAATTCCCTCTTGTTATTGGGTCACCCGCAGCGGGGCCCACTCCTTTTTTGAAGAAATGCCAAACCATTCACACTCTTTGGCAAAAATTGCGCAGGGATGCGCATCAACACGCTACCAAAAAATGGGGCGTACTGTCTGCTGGCTATGCTGTTGTTAAAACACGCATTTGAGATAGGTCAGAAAGGGAGTGCAAGTAAATGGATTATTAACTTCAATAAACTGGTTGTAGCGGTAGAGAGCCACCATAAACGGGATAATGAGGATTTAATCATGTTCCAGCTCGGTGATATCACCGTGAGCCGCGGATCAACGCAGTATCAGCCAACCGGATGGCCGTAACTACCCGCGCCAGTCGGGCAAAATGCCCAGTGTGGTGGCGTGCAATGGGAAACCCTGAGCGTGGAAGGACTATCAGGCATCCAGCAATCCAGCGCGGTACCATCCCTCCCTGGCTCCTCTGTTTGCATCCCTCGCCGAGTCAAATTTGGAAGTCGATCCCCGGCTCGCTGCCCATGGCGCGGGCCTGAATATCCGCCAGCGCCAGCTCGGGGTTGCAGAGCTGGATAAACTGCCAGGCAAAGTTGTGCTGGAACTGCCCCTGCTTGAGGCCAATCCAGGCGGTGTGGGGGGCAAACAGATGGCTGCCGTCGAGCTGTACCAGCCCCTGATCGCGCTGCGCGTCGAACGCCATGTCGGCAAGTATGCCGACCCCCATCTCCAGCTCGACATAGGTCTTGATGACATCGGAGTCCTGCGCCGTCAGCAGGATCTGCGGCTCGATGCCAGCCGCAGCAAAGGCCTCATCCACCCGAACCCGCCCGGTCAACCCGGCTTGATAGGTGACGATAGGCCAGTTGGCCAGCGCCGCCAACGTCAGATCCCGTTCACCTGCCAGCGGATGTTGCTCGGGCACCACGATGTTGTGGTGCCAGCGGTAGTAGGGGAATGCCACCACCCCTTCGCTCTTGTCGAGCTGCTCGCTGCTGATGCCGATATCCACCTCGCCGGTCTGCACCAGCCGCACTATCTCCTCCGGGCTGCCCTGACGCAGCTCCAGCTGTACCAGCGGAAACTGCTCGCGAAACGCCTTCACCACCCGCGGTAGGGCATAGCGCGCCTGAGTATGAGTAGTCGCCACCAGCAAACGGCCCGAGTCGCGGTTGGCAAAGGTGCTGGCCAGTTTGCGGATGTTGTTGGCGTCATTGAGAATGCGCTCGGCAATCACCAGCAGCTCCTTGCCCGGCTCGGTCATGCCGAGCAGCCG
Organism: uncultured Aeromonas sp.; assembly: GCA_945957575.1. Classification (GTDB taxonomy): domain Bacteria; phylum Pseudomonadota; class Gammaproteobacteria; order Enterobacterales; family Aeromonadaceae; genus Aeromonas. The sequence continues at coordinate 20,080 of CAMFLW010000038.1, forward strand.
CTTGCCGTAGCGGATGAACAACTCGATCCCCAGCTCCTCTTCCAGCTCGCGGATATGGCGGCTGACCCCGGACTGGGAGGTAAACAGGGCATTGGCCACCTCGGTCAGGTTGTAATCCCGCCGCGCCGCCTCGCGGATAATGCGTAACTGCTGAAAATTCACCTTGTCGCCTCCTGCGAAGAGTGGGCAACACAAGCTGCTCGCCCCTCTCATTTTTGTTATTTGGCCGGGTCATGCACGGCTAACAGCCTGAACCGGGTGGCCATCCCACCCGCAACACAACATCAAATCTGGTAATCGGGATAGAACTGCGCCTGTCTGGCCACCAACCGCACCCCCTGCCCCGGAGCAAACAGTTTGGCCGCCTCCTTGGTCAGCTCCGCCTCGTAGTGGGCCCCTTTCGTTTCGCCATCGCCACGCAGCTCCACCCGAATGCGTGGCCCCATGGGCAGCAGACGGGTGATGGTGGCGCGGATCCCGCCCGGCGCATCGGCTGGCAGAATCTCCAGTTCATGAGGACGGACATAGGCGATGGCGGCACTGCCGTGAGCAAGATGAGAAGCCGACGGCCCGCCGAGCAGCTGCTCGCCGACTCCGAATCCCTGCTCCGCCACCCGACCGCGGAACTGGTTCACGCTGCCGAGGAAGCTGTGGACGAAAGAGCTGGCGGGCTGGTCATAGACCTCGGCCGGGGTGCCGATCTGCTCGACCCGTCCGGCGTTCATCAGCACCACCCGATCCGCCACCTCCAAGGCTTCTTCCTGATCGTGGGTGACGAACAAGCTGGTGACGTGCAGCTCGTCGTGCAGCTCGCGCAGCCAGCGGCGCAGCTCTTTGCGCACCTGCGCATCGAGGGCGCCGAAGGGCTCGTCCAGCAGCAGCACCTTGGGCTGCACCGCCAGCGCGCGGGCCAGCGCGACCCGCTGACGCTGACCGCCGGAGAGCTGGGTCGGGTAGCGCTCAGCCACATGGCTGAGTTGCACCAGATCCAGCAGCTCCTTGACCCGGGCACGAATGGCCGCCTCGGCCGGGCGTTCACTGCGCGGTTTGACCCTAAGGCCAAACGCTACGTTCTCGAACACCGTCATGTGGCGAAACAGGGCGTAGTGCTGGAATACGAAGCCGACGTTGCGCTCGCGCACATGCAGGTCGGAAGCGTCCTCACCACGGATGATGACGCTGCCACTGTCGGCCTGCTCCAGCCCGGCGATGATCCGCAGCAGGGTGGTTTTGCCACAGCCGGAGGGGCCAAGCAGCGCCACCAGCTCACCGTCGTGAAAGTCGAGGTTGATGTCTGCCAGCGCCGCGTACTGATTGAAATGCTTGTTGAGTTGTTGAACCTGAATGCTCATGGCTGCCTCCTTAAAACGGTGATCAGTGAGATTTGGTGGGCTGGGCACGCAGCCGGGCCAACAGGGTTTCCCCCAGCAGGGTGAAGATCCCGAACAGAGCCAATAGGCTTGCCACTGCAAAGGCGGCGCCGGTCTGGTACTCGTTGTAGAGGATCTCGATATGCAGCGGCAGGGTATTGGTCTGGCCGCGAATATGACCGGAAACTACCGACACCGCGCCAAACTCCCCAACCGCGCGGGCGGTACAGAGCAGCAGGCCGTACATCAGGCTCCAGCGAATGCCGGGCAGGGTGACGCGCCAGAACATCTGCAGGCCGCTCGCCCCCAGCATAATGGCCGCCTCCTCCTCTTCCGGGCCGCGCGCCTCCATCTGGGGCAGCAGCTCGCGCACCACGAAGGGCACGGTAATGAAGGTGGTGGCCAGGATGATCCCCGGGGTGGCGAAGATGATCTTGATGTCATGTTCGCTCAGCCAGTCACCGAACCAGCCGCGGCTGCCGAACATCAACACCAGCATCAGACCGGCGATCACCGGCGACACCGAGAAGGGCAGATCGATGATGGTGATGAGCAGCTGCCGACCGGGGAAGCGGAAACGGGCGATGGCCCAGGCCGCAGCGATCCCGAACAACAGATTGAGTGGAACGGCGCAGAACGTCACCAGTGCGGTGAGACCGAGGGCGCTCAGGGCATCCGGCTCGCTGATGGCGTGCCAGAAGAAGGCCAGCCCTGGGCTCAGCGCCTGAATAAAGACGGTGGCCAACGGCAGCAGCAACAGGGCGGCAAACCAGCCCAACCCGACCGTGATGAGCAGCCATTTGACCCACTGGGGCTCGCTGATCACGACCGGAGCCTTGCGAACGGGGGCCGCCTCCAGAGGGGCGACTTCAAGGGCGAGTGTCGATGCGTTCATATCCGGCTCCCTCCGATACGAGACCAGCTCCAGGCCTGCAACTTGTTGATTAGCAGTAATAAAATGAATGAGATCAGCAGCATCACCACGGCAATGGCAGAGGCGCCGGCATAGTCGTACTCCTCCAGATGGCTCATGATCATCAGCGGTGCGATTTCAGAGACCATTGGCAGGTTGCCGGCGATAAAAATGACGGAGCCGTACTCCCCCACGGCACGGGCAAACGCCAACGCAAAGCCGGTGAGCAGGGCCGGGATCAGGGTCGGCCAGAGCACGTGGATAAAGGTCTGCCAGCGATCGGCGCCGAGGCTGGCGGCGGCCTCCTCCTGCTCGCTCTCAGCCTCTCGCAGCACCGGCTGCAGGGTGCGCACAACAAAAGGCAACCCGATAAAGGTGAGGGCAATAACGACGCCGATAGGGTTGTAGGCGAGCTGGATACCGAGCGGCGCCAGCAGATGGCCGATCCAGCCGTTGGGGGCGAAGATGGCGCACAGGGCGATGCCGGAGACAGCGGTCGGCATGGCAAATGGCAGGTCGATCAACGCATCCACCAGTCGACGACCGGGGAAGGTGTAGCGCACCAGGATCCAGGCCAGGATCAGGCCAAACAGGCTGTTGAGCAGCGCCGCGACAAAGGCCGCCCCGAAGCTCAGGCGAAAGGAGGCGAGCACCCGGGGTGAACCTATCACCTGCCAGAACTCGGCAGCGGTGAGGTTGTTCGCGGCAAACAGCACCAGCGCCGAGAGCGGCAACAGCACCAGCAGGCCCAGATAGAGCAGAGTAAAGCCGAGGGTCGGGCCAAATCCCGGCAGGACTGAATAAGAACCAAATCGCATAACGATTCCATTTGTTATGAAGAATTTTCGATATGCTGATTCTGCTCACTCCCCTCATCGTCAACAAACACCATTTGCGACTTTGCTAATTACTTTTTTATCTAACAACGGTGGGACAAGGCTTTTAGAGCGATCCAAATAAAAAAAGGTCTTTTATATAAACAAAAGACCTAAGAGATGGAGCAATACGGAGTGCAACATTCAAAGAGCAGGGTTCGCAACAGCTCACCCGGTAAGATATCCCGCCATTGGTTAAGGGCCGATGGCAGAGACAACAACAGTTCTGATAGCCGAAGCCGCTTGCGGAGCAACCACCAGCTCGGCCCGGCGATAGAGTGAACCAAGCAGCTCTAACCCCTGATGCCAGTCGCCATGACCGGACTGGGCATTGATATGGCCCGCGTTGCCGGCGTCGAACAGGGGCACCTGCCACTGACGACTCCAGTATTCAGCCCGCTCGAAGCTCATCCAGGGATCGTTGCGACTGGCCACCAGCTGGGCGGAGACTTGTAACGGCCCTTCCAGCCGCTCATCGACAATCCCGAAACGGGCCGGATCAGCCGGTGCCACCAGAAAGAGCGAGGCGACCTTCTCCGGCTGCAATCTGGCTGCCGCAATAGCGGTCAGGGCACCGAAAGAGTGGGCCACCAGATGGACCCGACTGCGGCGACTTCTCAACTTGCTCGCCAGCTTGGCACTCCAGACCGTGAGATCCGGTTTCTCCCATGGCAGGCCCGCCATCCGTTGCCAGTAGGGAAAATGCTCGTGCCAGCGACTTTGCCAGTGATCCGGCCCACTGTTGTGCAGACCGGGAACCAGGAGGATCTTGTTCATCTTGGTGCTCCTATCGGCTGGCACAGGGGCCAGTTCAAAGGGGTTAAACGGAGTTACCTGCCTCAACCACCGGGTTGGTAGATCTGGTCAAACAGACCGCCCTGAGCGAAGTGCTTCTTCTGGGCTTTATCCCAATTCCCCTCGATATCCTTGACCGTAAAGAGTGCGAGCTTGGGGAACTGATCTGCGGTCTCTTTCAGGATCGCCGGATTGCTGGGGC
>CAMFLW010000039.1 GCA_945957575.1 uncultured Aeromonas sp.
TGCAAATCCATATGCGAACTGATCCGATGAGTTAATGTAAACAACATGTTGCCTGTATCTGCGCCATTCGACAAGCACAGGGTTCACGGTTACGACCTTTTGCCCGGTGCAAAAAAGAGGGACCCGCACCGGTTCCCTCTTATTGTTCATCTCACAGTTCAAAGCAGATGTGCCTATCAGGCGCGCTTCTCTTCCAGCCAGGCCCCCTGACTCTGCATCTCGAACAGCTGGGCATAGTGACCACCGAGGGCCATCAGCTCACCATGGCTGCCCCGCTCGTTCACCTGACCGCGGGAGAGCAGCAGGATCTCGTCCGCATCGACGATGGTCGAGAGGCGGTGGGCGATGGCGATGGTGGTGCGGCCACGACGGGCAGCAGAGATCGCCTGCGACAGCGCCAGCTCGGTCTGGGAGTCCACGCTGGCCGTCGCTTCATCCAGAATGAGGATGCGCGGGTCCCCCACCAGCGCACGGGCAAAGGAGAGCAGTTGCCGCTGGCCGGCGGAGAGGTTCTTGCCCCCCTCCTCCATCAGGGTGTTGATCCCCTGTGGCAGGCTGCGCACAAACTCGGCCAGCTGGACCTCGCTCAGCGCCTGCCAGAGCCGCGCGTCTTCTATTCCGGCTCGGCCGAGACGCAGGTTCTCCGCCAGGGTGCCGACGAAGATAAAGGGATCCTGCTGCACCAGCCCGATGCTGCGGCGCACCGCCGCCAGCGACAGGATATCCAGTGCGTGATCATCGAAGCGGATCTGCCCCTGATCCAGCGGATAGAAGCCCATCAGCAGGCTGATGATGGTGGACTTGCCGCTGCCGGTATGGCCCACCAGCGCCAGCATCTGGCCCGGTTTTGCGGTAAAGCTGACCTCCCGCAGCACCTGCTGCTCACCATCGTAGGAGAAGCTCACCCGCTCGAAACTGACCCGCCCTTCCAGCGGGCGCAGCTCGCCGTCGGTGCTTTCGCGGGTTTCATCGAGCAGGGCAAAGACCCGTTCCCCCGCCACCATCGCCTGCTGCAGCTGGTTGAGCTGGTTGGTCATCTCGATGAGCGGCTCGATCATCCGCCCCAGATAACTGATAAAGGCGTAGAGCACCCCCACCTGAATGGCTCCCGCGTGGCTCCCCCCCTCGTGGGCAAACAGCGCCAACAGGCCGATCAGCACCATCATGTAGAAGAGATCGATGAGCGGACGCAGCAAGATGCCGTTGATCTTGAGGCTCTTGATCCGTGCCGCCCAGTGCTGCTGGTTCACCTCGGCAAAGGCGTTGGCAAAGTGGCGCTCCTGCACCATGGCCTGGATCACCGGCATCCCCTGCAGCGACTCGTTGAGGCGGCTGTTGATGTCGGAGAGCAGACTGCGGGTTGCTCGCACCACCGGCACGCTCAGCGTCTGGTAGAGCCACATCACCCCGCCCACCGCAGGCAGCAACAGGGAGCAGACCAGCATCAGCCGCAGATCCAGCAGCGCCATGGAGATGAGGATGCCGCACAGCAGCACCACCTTTTGCACCAGCAAGCCGATCACTTGCACATAGAGGTTCATGATCGCCTCGGTGTCGTTGGTGATGCGGGAGATGAGCGAGCCGGAGCGATGCTTGTCAAAGTAGCGGGCTGGCAAGCGGATAGCGGTAGCAAATACCTGCTCGCGCAAAGTTTGCACCACCGCCTGGGCAATGCGATTGAAGCGCAGGGATTGCAAATAGAAGCCCGCCGCCGAGAGCACCTGCAAGCCCAGATAGCCCACCGCAATCAAAGCAATGGTGGGCAGCACGATATTGCGTGGCGCCAGATAGTCATCGATAAAAAACTTGATCAGCAGCGGCCCGGCCACTTCGGCGCCGGTGGCAAGCAGCAGGCAAATCCCCGCCTGGATCAGCCAGCGAGGATAGCGGGCGCAGTAGGCGAGCAGTCGTTTAATGGTCGGATTCACAGGCTCTCCTCCACCGCTTCTTCGAGACGCTGGTAACGCACCATATCTGCATACCAGCCATTGTGCGCCATCAGGGCACCGTGATGGCCCCGCTCGCTGATGGCCCCCAGCTCCAGCACCAGGATTTCGTCGGCCTGCTCCACCGCCGTCATGCGATGACTGACCAGGATCAGGGTGCGATGATGGGCCTTGAGGGCATGCAGAATTTGCTGCTCGGTGTGGGCATCCACCGCCGAGAGCGCATCATCGAGCACCAGAATGGGCGCCTCCAGCAGCAGGGCACGGGCAATGGCCAGTCGCTGTTTCTGGCCGCCAGAGAGGGTCACCCCCTTCTCCCCGACCTCGGTCTCATAGCCCTTGGGGAAACGCACGATATCATCGTGGACACAGGCAATGCGCGCCACCCGTTCGACTTCCTCGCGGCTCGCATCGGGTTTGCCGAGGGCGATATTGGCGGCGATGGTGGTGGAAAACAGGAATGGCTCCTGCGGCACATAGGCAAACTGGCTACGCAGAGTACCGAGCGGCAGCTGCTCAATCGGAACGCCCCCCATGGCTATCGAACCGTGAGTCGGATTGGCAAGGCGCATCAACAGCTTGAGCAGGGAGCTCTTGCCTGCCCCGGTGCGCCCCACCACCCCGAGCATGCCCCCTTGCTTGAGGGTAACGTAGATATCCGCAAGCAGGGTGCGCTGCTCGAGTCGATAGCTCACCCCTTTGATCTGCAAAGGAAGGGCAGAGGTAAACGCGGCCGGCTGGGCGGGCTCTTCGATATCGCTGCGCTCCCCCAGCAGGCTTTCGATACGGGAGTAGGCGGCGCTACCACGCTCGATGATGTTGAACAGCCAGGCGATGGCAAACATCGGCCAGATCAGCTGGCCGAGGTACATGGTGAAGCTGGTGAGTTCACCCAGGGTCAGCTCATCGCGCAGCACCAGCACACTGCCCCCCGCCACCGCGAGGAAGTAGGAGCAACCGATGCAGAGATAGATGACCGGCTCGAACTTGGCATCGATGCGGGCCACCGCCATATTGCGCTCCCCCGCCTGCCGGGTCAGCTCGGCAAAGCCTTCATCTTCCAGCGATTCAACCGCATAGGATTTCAACACCCGCACACCGGAAAGGGCCTCCTGGGTCTTGTTGTTAAGCCTGGAGAAGGCCCCCTGCGCCGCCTTGAACTGGGTGTAGATCTGGGTGCCGAAGCGGTTCATGAAATAGGCCATCACCGGCAGCGGCAACAGCGAAACCAGCGTCAACTGCCAGGAGTACTGGCTGCACATGATGGAGAGCACCAATACCCCGACCATAATGGAGTCCACCAGCGTCAGCACCCCTTCGCCAGCGGTCATCTCCACCGCCTGAATGTCGTTGGTGGCATGGGCCATCAAGTCGCCGGTACGGTGACGCTGATAAAAATCGGGGCTCATCCGGGTGAAATGGCTAAACAGGCGATTGCGCAGGACATAAGCCAAGCGGTAAGAGGCGCCAAACAGCATCACCCGCCAGACGTAGCGCAGTAGATAGATGAGCACGCCAAGCCCGAAAAGCCCCGCCAGATAGCGCATCAGGGTGCCATTGTCGAGACCGCCCTTGGTGATGCCATCCACCACCCAACCCACCACCTTGGGCGGAATAACAGTCAACAGGGCCACCATCAGCAGCAGGGAGATGGCGGCCAGATAACGGGGCCACTGCTCCTTGAAAAACCAGCTCAATCGTAGAAATACGCTCACACCACCAGCCTTTAGCGCTCTCTGCCCATGACCGCTCCCAAGAGCGGCCATCAGAGAAGCCACGCAGAAATAGAAGAATGAAAACAATCGCCTCCGGCTGGAGGCGATTCGAACGAAAGCTCATCATATCCCGAACCGGGGGTGGTTGAGAATAATTACTATTTAATTCACGGTGACATGCGATCATCCCCTGATGAATAGGGATTGTACGAATTTTCATGCTACTCACCGGTCAACAGGAAGAGTGACTTCTCTTTCCAGGTCTGGCTGAACACCTGTTGCAACTGAGCCAGCCGTCATTCCACACCTCATTATTTTCGATTTGCTCCGCTTAACGGCGATCGGCACTAATTATCAATTACTACTTTTTGCAGGCAGCGCATCATAGCCACCCCCGCTATCGCTATTGGTAAACTCGACCACCTTGGTTTAGCCGCTGCACTCTGCCAAGAGCTCGGTATTGGCCGCATGATTGATGCTGCGCAGCCCAACTACCTCTACCTGATAGAGGAGATCTACAGCCACAAGGGGTAGGCAGGGAAGTACATGAGCGGGAGAGCGGTGAACAGGCGGCGATGTTGTTGCAACAGAGCGTTATCCGCGAGCAGTGCCGGCAGCTACCGCTGGTACCGCACTCTAACAAATGACCGCAAATGAAGCCACCCAGACACCTCACCAAGATGCATGACTTGGGCATCACGCACTTGCGGGGAAGACCGAGAGTGAACAACGACAATCCGTATTCGGGAACGAAATTATAAAGCCCAGCCGTATGGCTGGACTTTTTCGTATCGATCTCTTGATTGTTGCAAACTGAGTCAGCCCTCTCTCACTGCATGCACTCGCAGATCCCTCCGCAGTGACGAATCAATACAGCCTGTTTTCCCTCGGCTCAAATTCAACTAGCAATGGCTCCGGTCCCTATCCGGTTTGTTGGCAGAGACCCCATGGGGGCTCAGTTCGGACCTGGTTGCACGGGTGTGGATATAACGCAAATTGAAAAGTGCTTACAAAGAGCAAGGGGGCCACAATTGGGTTTATTGACTTCCCCTTGGAATAGCCCTGTTCTGGGCATGATTGAGTGCCACAAGCTATTTTGCCCTTGCACCAAGATAACCGGCGGCCTGATAGTTGACCTGATAAAACAAGTGCCGCCACCGACTGCCAAAGCACCTGCCCGGACTCGGCTCCAGCCGCGCTCTGAGGTAAGATAGCAGCTATCGTTTTATCCCGGCCCCGCCGGGGCAGACCACAGGTACGCCATTGAACCGATTTACCCCATCCAGTGCGGCGAACGGCCGCGAGCAGCAGGTCTTTACCGTCACCCGCCTCAACAGCGCCGTGCGCATGATCCTGGAGCAGGATCTGGGGCTGGTGTGGCTGACCGGCGAACTCTCCAATCTGGCGATGCCAAGCTCCGGCCACTGGTACTTCTCCCTCAAGGACATGTCGGCGCAGGTGCGCTGCGCCATGTTCAAAGGTAACAACCGGCGGGTGGCCTTTCGCCCGCAGGATGGCATGCAGGTGCTGGTGCAGGCGCGGGTCTCCCTCTATGAGCCGCGCGGCGACTACCAGTTGATCATCGAGTCGATGCAGCCCGCAGGTGATGGCGTGCTGGCGCTGCGTTTTGAAGAGCTCAAGCGCCGTCTCGGCGCCGAGGGGCTGTTTGACGAAGGCCGCAAGCGGCCGCTGCCCCGTGAACCGCGGGCGGTGGGCCTTATCACCTCCGCCACCGGCGCCGCCCTGCATGATATGCTGACGGTGCTTAAACGGCGCGCCCCGGATCTGCCGGTCTTTATCTACCCGACTCAGGTACAGGGGAGCGCCGCCATCAGCCAGATCGTCGCAGCAATCGCCAAAGCGAACCAGCGCGCCGAGGTGGATGTGCTGATCGTTGGCCGTGGTGGCGGTTCGCTTGAAGATCTCTGGTGCTTTAACGAAGAGGCGGTGGCGCGCGCCATTGCCCACTCAGCCATCCCTGTGGTGAGCGCAGTGGGCCACGAGGTGGATGTCACCATCAGCGACTTTGCCGCCGACTTGCGTGCCCCTACCCCGTCGGCTGCCGCCGAGCTGGTGGCGCCGGATCAGAGCGCCCGTGCCCAGCGTCTCGTTCACCTCAAGCAGCGACTGCTGCAGGCGATGAGCCGCCAGCAGACCGCCGCCCGCCACGATTTCATCCTGCTGCAAAAACGGCTCGACCATCAGGATCCGAAGCGGCGGCTGGAGCAACAGTCCCAGCGACTCGACGAGCTCTCCACCCGTTTGCAGCAGCTATTGCGCCAGCGGCTGCATCAGGGAGAGCGGCGCCTCACCAACCTTGAGCTGCGCCTGCAGGGCAAAAGTCCGGAGCGTCTCTTGGCAGCTGGCAAGCGCCGCCACCAGCTCGCCGAGGAGCGGCTCTATGCCCTGATTGCCAAGCGGCAAGACCTTGCCAGTCACCGCCTCGCCATGCTCACCGCCCGCCTCGATGGAGTGAGCCCGCTCGCTACTCTGGGGCGCGGCTACTCCATCACCCGCACTCCACGCGGCGAAGTCATCAGCCGCGCCGATCAGGTCAACAGTGGCGATCAGCTCGTCACCACCCTGGCACAAGGGAGCCTGCAGGTGCGGGTCGAGGAAGTTATCAAAGACTCTGCGCAGTAGAGCGGCTGCATCAAACCACCAGCCAATCCGCTATTCAGCTCGGCAATCTGCCAAAAACAAAGGCCACCACCGCAAACACGTTGGTGGCCTTTTTTATCTCGGGCGCTGGCGCCTGCTCACCCCTTGGCGCGGCGGGCGACCAGGGTGAATTTGTAGTCATCGCTCTTGAAGAAGTTGCGACTGAACTCGAACACGGTGCCATCTTGCAGGAAGCCACGGGAAACCTTCTCGATAATGGGCTTGGCCGGGTCGATACCGAGCGCCTCCACTACCTGCGCCGAGGGGAGCACCGGAATGATCTCCTGCTCGCTGCGGTCGATCACCAGCTGCTTCACCTCTTCGATGTAGTGGTATTTGGAACCCTGCATCACCGCATAGCTGAGATCGGGGAAGAGGGCGAGCGGCATCCAGGTCTCTTCCAGCGTCACCGCGATCTGGCGAATAAAGCGCACCCGCTTGACGTAGTAGACCAGCGCCCCCTCCACCAGATTGAGCCGCTCGGCCAACTCACTGCTCGCCTTGATCACCTCGAAGGCGAGAATGTCGCTGTGGGTCTCGGCCGCCGGATCGGTCACCTTCTCGTAGAGGCTGGTGAGCTGATAGATGTCGTAGTTCACCTTCTCCTGCCGCACGTAGCTGCCGCTGCCCTGAATGCTCTCGATGACGTTGAGTTCGGTCAGCTGCTTGAGGGCCTGACGCACCGTCACCCGGCTCACCCCGAACTGCTCGCGCAGCTCGGCTTCGGTGGGCAGGGCATCGCCGGGAGCCAGCTCCCCTTGCGCAATCCACTGCTGGATGGTGTCGGCTATCTGGCGATACATGGGTTTTTTCGACACGAAAGGCCACCTCGTCGGCTCTGCGCCATGATAAATGGAAGAGGCGCCATTCTACCCCAGTTACCAGGCAGACAAAACGGCTCAGCCTCATTTGACCTAACAAATCCCCCTGACCAAACAATACAAAAACAATACAAATAACGAATTGTATGATACCACTCACAAAAATCAGTCGGCCGGTTTGTTAGCATCGCTGTCACTTTCACCATGACGGCTTGCTGGCAAGCCAACCTGACAGAGGATCATCATGAATCTGACCAGTCTTACCGGCCCCCATCTCATCACGTTGCAAACCCGGTTTGCCGATCGGGATGCGGCCATTCATGCCCTGGCTGATCGGCTCGATCAGGCCGGCAAGCTGCACGACAAGGCCGCCTTTCTGGCGGCGGTCATGGCCCGCGAGGCGCAGGGCCCCACCGCCCTTGGCGAAGGGCTGGCAGTGCCCCACGGCAAGTGCGATGCGGTGCGCGAAGCGGCCTTTGCCGTCGCCACCCTGAGCGAGGAGCTGGGTTGGGAGGGGATCGACGGCCCCGAGCCGGTCAACCTGATCTTCATGCTGGCGATCCCGACCGATCAGGCAGGCTCCACCCATATGCAGTTGCTCACCACCCTCACCACCGCCCTAGTGGATGACGATACCCGCGAGGCGGTGCTGGCAGCCAAAAGTGCCGAGCAGCTGATGGCGCTGCTCGATGGTGAAGGGGATAGCGGCAAGCAACCAGCAAAAGAAGACAACTTAGATACAAATCAACCCACAGTGGTCTGTGTCACCGCCTGTCCGGCGGGGATCGCCCACACCTATATGGCCGCCGAGTATCTGGAAAAAGCGGGGCGCAAGCTGGGCATTCGGGTTCTGGTCGAAAAGCAGGGTGCCAACGGCATCGAGGATCGCCTGCCGCAAGAGGCGCTCGATGCTGCGGTAGCCTGCATCTTCGCCGCCGAGGTGGCCATCAAGGAGCAGGAGCGTTTTGCCGGTATCCCCCGGATCGAGACGCCGGTGGCCGAGCCCATCCGCCATGCCGAGCGGATCCTCAATGATGCGCTGGAAGCGGCCAAGGCCGGTCGCACCGCCCCGACGCCAAACCCCAGCCAGAGCGACGCGCCGACCGGCAAAAAGGTGAGCCTCAAGACCGAGCTCAAGCAGGCGCTGCTGAGCGGCATCTCCTTTGCCGTGCCGCTGATCGTGGCGGGCGGTACCGTGCTCGCCGTCTCTGTGCTGCTGGCCCAGATCTTCGGCCTGCAACATCTGTTTGATACCGAGAACTCCTGGCTCTGGATGTACCGCAAGCTGGGCGGTGGCATGCTGGGCACCCTGATGGTGCCGGTGCTGGCGGCCTATACCGCCTATTCGCTGGCAGACAAACCGGCGCTCGGCCCGGGCTTTGCGGCGGGACTGGCCGCCAACATGATTGGCTCCGGTTTTCTCGGCGGCGTAGTCGGTGGTCTTATCGCCGGTTACCTGATGCGCTGGGTAAAGCTGCATGTGCGCCTTAGCCCCAACTTCAACGGCTTTCTCACCTTTTATCTCTATCCTGTGATCGGCACCCTGGTGGCAGGCAGCCTGATGCTGTTTGTCATCGGCCAGCCGGTCGCCTGGCTCAACAACAGCCTCACCGAGTGGCTCAACGGCCTCTCCGGCACCAATGCGCTGGTACTGGGCGCCCTGCTCGGCTTTATGTGCTCGTTTGACTTGGGTGGCCCGGTCAACAAGGCGGCCTACGCTTTCTGCCTCGGCGCCATGGCCAACGGGGTCTATGGCCCTTACGCCATCTTCGGCGCGGTCAAGATGGTCTCGGCCTTTACCGTCACCTTCTCCACCCTGCTGGCGCCACGCCTGTTCCAGACCTTCGAGATCGAGACCGGCAAGTCCACCTGGCTGCTGGGGCTGGCGGGGATCACCGAGGGCGCCATTCCGATGGCCATCGAAGATCCGATCCGGGTGATCGGCTCCTTCCTCGCAGGCTCGGTGGTCACCGGCGCCATGGTGGGTGCCATGGGAATTGGTCTCTCCACCCCGGGGGCCGGCATCTTCTCCCTGTTCCTGCTCCACGATGGTGGCCATGGCGCCCTGACGGCTGCCGCCGTCTGGCTCGGTGCGGCGCTGGTGGGCACCCTTATCTCCACTGTGGTGCTGATCGGCTGGCGCCGTCACGCCATGCAGCGCGGCACTTATCAGGTGGTCGCCGCAGAGTAAGGCTCATCTTCACCACCACTTTTTGAACAGACTATTTTTCCGCACGGCAGGCAAGGGCCGCCGTGCGCCAGCAAAGGATCATTGTCATGACAGTTTCACGAGTTCACATCACGCCGCACATGCACTGGGATCGGGAGTGGTACTTCACCACCGAAGAGTCCCGCATCCTGCTGGTCAACAATATGGCGGAGATCCTGGCGCGGCTTGAATCCGACCCCGACTATAAGTTCTATGTGCTGGACGGCCAGACCGCGGTGCTGGAGGATTACTTCGCCATCCAGCCCGAGAACAAGGCCCGGGTGAAGGCACTGGTGGAAGCGGGCAAGCTCATCATCGGCCCCTGGTACACCCAGACCGACACCATGCAGGTGAGCGGCGAGTCCATCCTGCGCAATCTGCTCTACGGGATGCGCGATTGCCTCAGCCTTGGCGAGCCGATGAAGATCGGTTACCTGCCCGACTCGTTCGGCATGTCTTCCCAGTTGCCCCACATCTTCAACGGCTTCGGGATCGATCGGGCCATGTTCTGGCGCGGCTGCTCCGAGCGCCACGGCACCGACAAGACCGAGTTCCTCTGGCAAAGCAACGATGGCAGCGAGGTGACCACCCAGGTGCTGCCGCTCGGCTACGCCATCGGCAAGTACCTGCCGGAAGATGAGGCGGGCCTGCGCAAGCGGCTCGAATCCTACTTCGAGGTGCTGGAGAAGGCCTCGGTGACCCAGGATATCCTGCTGCCCAACGGCCACGACCAGATGCCGCTGCAACAGAACATCTTCGCCATCATCGACAAGCTGCGCGAAATCTACCCCCAGCGTGAATTCCACATGAGCCGCTTCGAGCAGGTCTTCGAGCGCATTGAGGCGTGCCGCGACCAGCTGGCCACCCTCAAAGGGGAGTTCAACGACGGCAAATACATGCGGGTACACCGCACCATCTCCTCCACCCGGATGGACATCAAGTTGGCCCACGCAGCCATCGAGAACAAGATCGTCAACATCCTCGAACCGCTGGCGAGCATCGCCTGGGCGCTCGGCTTCGAGTACCACCACGGGCTTCTGGAGAAGATGTGGAAGGAGATCATGAAGAACCACGCCCATGACAGCATCGGCTGCTGCTGCAGCGACAAGGTGCATCAGGAGGTGATGACCCGCTTCATTCTGGCCGACGACATGGCCGAGAACCTGATCCGCTTCTACATGCGCAAGATTGTCGACAACATGCCGGTGGCGCTGTGCGAAGACGGGGTACAGGTGGCCGACAAGCTCTGCCTGTTCAACCTGATGCCCTTCCCCCGTCAGGAGGTGATCAACACCAGCATCCGCATTCGTGCCCAATCCTTTGCCCTGCGCGATGAGGCGGGCCAACCGGTGCCCTACTTCATCCGTGCCAAGCGCGAGATTGACCCGGGTCTGGTAGACAGACAGATCGTGCACTATGGCAACTACGACCCCTTTATGGAGTACGACATCCAGCTCTGCCATCCGCTGCCGGCCATGGGTTACTGCACTCTCCATATCGAGGGCAATCAGCTGGGGCTGGAGCAGCCGGTGACGGCCAGCGGCAAGCTGCTGGAGAACGATTTTTACCGCATCACCCTCAATGACAACGGCACCCTGCAGATCCTGGACAAGCTGCGCGGCACCACCTTTGATCAGGTGCTGACGCTCGAAGAGGGCTCCGATGATGGCGACGAGTATGACTACTCACCATCGCGGGACGAGTGGTTGCGCTACTCCACCGAGTTTGCGGTGACCCGCGAGATCACCCATCAGGCGTGGCAGAGCATCGCCACTCTCAAACTGCGTATGGCCTTGCCTGCCAACCTCGCCGAGCGTGCCAACCGCCAGTGCAGCGGCCACCTCGATGTCACCTGCCGCATCACGTTGGCGCATCAGAGTCCGCGCATCGACATCGAGCTGGAGCTCGACAATCAGGCCGATGATCACCGGGTGCGAGTGCTGATCCCCACCCCCTTCCCGAGCGACACCGTTGTCTCTGACAACCAGTTTGGCTGCATCACCCGCCCCACTCGCGACAGCGCCATGGCGAACTGGGAGGCAGAAGGGTGGAAAGAGGCACCCATTCCGGTCTGGCAGCTGATGAACTTCGTCGCCCTGCAAGATGGCAAGCAGGGGCTGGCGGTGCTGAGCGATGGTCTGCGCGAATTTGAAGTGATTGGCGAGCAGTGTGACACTCTGGCACTCACCCTGCTGCGCGGGGTCGGCGTACTCGGTAAAGAGGAGCTGCTGCTGCGCCCGGGTCGCCCCTCCGGCATCAAGCTGCCGACCCCGGACTCTCAGGTACGCGGCAAGCTCAGCTGCCGTTTCAGCCTGCTGGCGTTTACCGGTGATCATATCAGTGCCAACGTGATGCAGGCGGCGCGCAGCTACCTCACCCCGGTGCGCTGCTACAACAAGATCCCGTTCGATGCCATGAAGCTCAACAAGGCGAGCTTCACCACCCCGCTCCACTTCAGTCTGCTCTCCATGGATCCCTCTGGTCCGATGCTGAGCGCCCTGAAAAAGGCAGAGGATGAAGAGGCGCTGGTGATCCGGGTCTACAACCCGAGCGAGCAGGCTGTGCTGAAAGGTGGCAAAGTGAGCTGCGAACACGCCCTGAACGACTGGCAAGCGGTGCGGATGGACGAGCAGCCCCTGCCCCTTGAACTGGCCGCTGGCGAGTTTGGCGAGCTGGCGCCGTGCCACTCCCGCAGCGTGCGCTTTCGGGTGGCTCGCGGCTAACCACCGGTAACACCCACAGGTAGTAACAGGCGGGGAGGAGTCATCCTCTACCCGCCTGTTTATCCCTTCAAGCTGCCCTATCCCGCTTGATAAAGGCATAAAAAAATCCCCGCCAATTGGCGGGGATTTTTATTGGAACGTTATGCACCATCAGCGAGAGCGATCCGCTTAGCTGGCCTTGCGCAGGATCTGCTCAAGATAGTCGGCGAAGCGGTGACCGTGATGCTCCAGCAGTTTCGGGAACATGGAGATGGAGGTCATGCCCGGGAAGGTGTTGATTTCGTTGAGCAGGATCTCGCCCTCGTCGGTCAGGAAGAAGTCGATGCGCGAGAGATGGGTCAGTTTCAGCTGACGGAACGCCTTGAGGGCATACTCGTGGATCGCATCGGCCTGCGCCTGGGTCAGCCCCTCGGCACGCAGTGCCGTCTCGGTATGGCTGGCGCTGCTGTACTTCTCTTCATAGGTGTAAAACTTGTCCTGCGGTACGCAGATCTCGCCCGGATAGGTCGCCACCAGCTCGTCACCATACTGGTAAACCGCCACTTCCAGCTCGCGCGGCTTGACCGCTTTCTCGATCAGAACCTGTTCGGAGTAACCGAAGGCATCGGCAATGCCTTTCACCAGATCCGCTTCGTTGCTGGCGGAGTAGCAGCCAACGGAAGAGCCCTGGGAGGCCGCCTTGATAAAGACCTTGCCCCACTTGGCCAGCGCCGCTTTCGCCTCAGCCAGAGCTGCATCGCCCTGTTCGGTCAGGAACAGATAAGGAGTGTTGGGGATGCCGATGGCGGAGAGCCACAGCTTGGTGGTGATCTTGTTGAAGCAAATCTTGCTCGCTTCGGCGTCACAGCCCAGATAGGGCAGGCCAGCCAGCTCAAGGAAGGATTGCAGATCGCCAGTCTCACCCGGGTAACCGTGGATGCAGGGCACCACGTAGTCTACCGGACGGGCCACGCTGTCAAACGAGAGCAGCTTGTCGAGCCCCAGTTTGCACTCGCGACCATCGGCGCTGAGCCAGCGGTCGGCAAACATCTCGACGCGGGTCACTTCGACGCCGGGCAGGAGAGCGAGTTGTTTTTCGAGGAAATTGGCGCTGCGCAGAGAGACTTCGTGCTCGGAGCCACCGCCGCCGCACAGCAGCAAGACATGCATGTTCTTCATTAGATGTGATCCCTTGGGAGAAGCGGCTTCGTCATGACCATTCAAAAACCACCGCATTCAAAACCGGACGAAGCCAGATACGAACATAAGTGCGCGCCAGTGTAGCAAGGGAGACAAACCCTTGTCAGCTGATGGCTGCCCTGCCAACCACATCTTGCGGTGAAAAAGGGCGCCCTGTGTCAAAAACCGCGCAACCCCATGGGTCAGCGAGGGGGATCGACCCGTCCCATGCCGCTGCCATTGACGCGAAACCAGCCGGCAATGCTGTAACGCTCCTGATTGGCGGGCAGCACTTCGTGGGGAAACTCCTCGGAGAGGAAGATCACCAGCCGTCCCCCTCTGGGGCTCACATCCATCAAGAACTGCTCGTCGTTGTCATAAAAGCGCAGGACGCCGCCCGCTTCGGGTTGCCAGTCGTTATTGAGGTTGAACACCGTCGTCAGGCGCCGGTTGGAGCGACCGGCAAAGGCATCGCGATGGGTCGCGTAGAAGTCGCCGCAGCGATAACGGGCAAAATGTGCCTCGTAGTCGAACAATCCCAGCATCAACATCCGGTTGGCAGCCAGACGCAGCGCCTCCATGCGGGCGAGATAATCGGCGACCGGCGCCCCGAGCGACGGCTCCAACCAGTGGATCTGGTCACGGCGGATCTCGCTGTTGCCTTGATGGAGCCCTTCACGACCGATCCCGGCCGGTTGCCACTCCTCTGGCAGACAGCCTTTGAGGGCATCCACCTCGGCGGCAGTTAAAAAATCGTCCACTATCACCCAACCTCGGGTATAGATGGCATCCATGACGGCTTGATAGTCCAAGATTGACTCGCAACATGTGGAAAAGAGAGCGCTTTTTAGCGGCTTCCCGCTAAAGGCACAAACCGGTTTGCTTCTCTTGAGAAGTCCCACCATCAATACCCGATTTGGCAGGCCGCGCCCCTTTTTTCCGAGCCGATTGTGATCCTGCCCTCACCCGGTGCGTAATGGAGGAAAAAAGTGTGAGCAGTCCCCCATTGCATCGGTGCCCGTTAACGTAACGTCTTGCCGTTAAAAGAGCCAAGCGATACCGTAGCAACCATGGGAATATCCCCCTTTTCCCCCTGCAAGCACACTGTGCAACTGATGTGCAATCAACGACATGCAATCAACAAAAGGATGATCTGATGCCTCTGCCCGACCTGACGCTGCAACAACTGGATGGCACCCCCTACCCGCTCGCCCAACTGGCCGGCAAGGTGATCCTGGTGGTCAATGTGGCCAGCCGCTGCGGCTTTACCCCCCAATACGAGGGGCTTGAAGCCCTCTATCGCGAGCTGGGGCCCGAGGGACTGGAGATCCTGGGCTTTCCCTGCAACCAGTTCGGTCAGCAGGAGCCGGGGGATGCCGAGGAGATCGCCCGTTTCTGCTCCCTCGACTACCCGGTTACCTTCCCTATCATGGCCAAGTGCGATGTCAACGGCGAACAGGCCCACCCGCTCTATCAGTGGCTCAAGAAGGAGAAACCGGGGCTGCTGGGGCTGGAAAACGTCAAGTGGAACTTCACCAAGTTCCTGATCGACCGCGATGGTAACGTGGTGGAGCGGTTTGCTCCCACCACCAAGCCGGAGAGTCTGGTCGCCCCCATCCGCGACCTGCTCTGATTGCTTTTTGCGGCACATAAAGAGCGGCCGGAGCGACAGCTACTGCGCATCGGCCGCTCTTTTGCTATATTACGCCCCCGTTATCATTTCCATATCGTGGCTGGCCCCAATACGCTGGCTGCCCGTTGAGCCAAAGGCTCATCTCAGGAGTTTCTCTCGAACATGTCATTCAACGAACTGGGTCTCTCCCCGCACATCCTGCGGGCCGTCAAGGAGCTGGGTTACGAACAGCCAACCCCCATCCAGCAGCAAGCCATTCCGGCTATTCTGGCTGGTCAGGATGTCCTCGGCGGAGCCCAGACAGGCACAGGCAAGACAGCCGGTTTCACCCTGCCCATGCTGCAGCTGCTGCTGGCCAACCATGGCCGCGGTCGCCGTCAGGTGCGCGCCCTGGTACTGACTCCGACCCGCGAACTGGCCGCCCAGGTGGGCGAGAGCATCATCAAATATGCCCACCACCTGCCGTTTCGTACCCTGATCGCCTACGGTGGCGTCAGCATCAAGCCCAATCTGGATGCCATCAAGCTCGGTATCGACATTCTGGTGGCCACCCCGGGCCGTCTGCTGGATCTGCTGACCCAGGGCGCATTGACCCTGAGCGAGCTGGAAGTGCTGGTGCTGGATGAAGCGGATCGCATGCTCGACATGGGCTTCATCGTCGATATTCGCCGCATCATGAAGGCACTGCCCGCCAAACGGCAGAGCCTCCTCTTCTCCGCCACCTTCTCCAGTGAAATCAAGGCACTGGCGGATGATCTGCTGAACGACCCCACCCTCATTGAGGTCGATCCCAGCAACACGGCGGCCGAACAGGTGACCCAGCGCATCATTCAGGTCGATCGGGAGCGCCGCCGCGAGCTGCTCTCTCACATGATTGGCCGTGGCAACTGGCAGCGGGTGCTGGTGTTTGTCCGTACCAAGCAGATCGCCGATCGCCTCGCGCATCAGATGCAGAAAGATGGTCTCGACACAGTCGCCATTCACGGTGACAAGAGTCAGGGGGCCCGCAACCGGGCGCTGGCCGATTTTCGCGAGGGCAAGGTGCGAGTACTGGTGGCAACCGATATCGCTGCCCGTGGCCTTGACATCGATCAGCTGCCCCACGTGATCAACTTCGAGCTGCCGCAGATGGCGGAGGATTACATCCACCGTATCGGCCGTACCGGTCGTGCCGGTCGCGGTGGCGAGGCCATCTCGCTGGTCAGCCATGATGAGTTGGGTCAGCTCAAGGCGATCGAGGCCCTGATCGGTCAATCCCTCTCCGTGGAGATCCTCGAAGGGTATGAGCCGAGCGGCAAGCCAAGCCGCCAGACCCTGCCCGGCAGCAAGCCGGTGCAAAACCCACCGCGCGCCCGTGGCGCCGCCAATGCCAAGGGTGGCAAGGGCAAACCGGCAGCAGGCAAGGGCAAAGCCAAAGGCGATACCGCCAAGAAGCCTGCCCCGGCCCGCAAACGGGAAGTGGTGGGTGAGGATGTCGGATTTACTCCGATGCGCCGTCTGCCAAGGGCCCAGCGCGACAGCTATCAGGATAGCGACGACGAGTAATTCGTCCCGTGCCTACACCAGACTGGTTGGCCAAACAGCTGATTGACCAGACAAAGGGAGCCTCGTCGGCTCCCTTTGTGCTGCTGGCGATCGGGTAAAGCACCTACACCAGCGAGTGGCGTACTCCCGGATGTTTGCCATCCGGGTGCTTGCCATGCTGCAACGCAGGCTCGCTGCCATCGGCCGGATTGTGCTGCAAAAACTCGAACAACCCGGCCTGCATATTGACGTTCCAGAAGCGCCCCGCCAGCGTCAGAACCAGCTGATCGCCAGCAAGATCGGCCAGCCCGTGTTGCCGCCAGGCATCGAACAGCGGCATCAGATGGCTGCGCAGTGAGGCCGGCAGGCGCGCCAGTGCCAGCACGCCACTGTCGAGCGCGCCACGCAGCAGGCCATCGATCCGCGCATTCGGATTGCGCCCCATCACCATGCCGGGCGCCCGAACTCCCTTCTCATGCGCTTCGTGCCACTGAGCCAAATCCCGCCCGTACATCACGCCATGGCCATGGATTGTGCCCCCGGCTCCGGCACCAAAGGGGAGGATCTCGGCACCGCGCTTGGCCATCTGGTTATAGCGACTCTGCTCGGCTGGAGTGCGTCGCCAGTGACTGCAGGAGAGCCGCTCCCAACCATGCCGTTCCAGTTGCTGGCTGCCGTAAGCGTACATGGCGGCCCGCTGCTGACCATCGGCAGCCCAGCCCAGCTTGCCCCGCTGCCCGGCCCGATCCAGATTGGTGCCCGGCATGGCGATAAGCTGGTAGAGATCAACCCCGTGCACGCCGCTCGCCATCACATCCGTGATGTCCTGCTGCCACACGGCATCATCCTGACCGGGTAGACCGAAAATGAGATCCGCCACGATCACTGCCGCATCATCCCGAGTCAGCTCGCCAAGGCGGGTCAGCAGGGTATCCCTGTCATCGATCCGCACCGCCTGCTGGCGCACACCGGTATCAAAACTCTGCACCCCGAACGAAAAGCGGTTGAACCCGCCGCCCAGCGCAGCCTGCCACTTGGCATTGTCAAAACCGTTGAGGCGCCCCTCCAGCGTTACCTCGACATCAGGCGTCAGGGGAAAGCGCCGGATCACCCTGGCCAGCATTTCCAGCTCATCGGCACTCATATCGGTGGGGGTTCCGCCCCCAACATAGACAGCCGAGAAGGGGCTGCTTTGTACCAGCGGCGTCTCTGCGGCCTTGGCAAGCGATGCGCACAATGCGTCGACATAGCGGCTGATCCGCGCCGGATTGGCGCCATTTTCGAAGAAATTGCAGAAACTGCAGCGCTTGCGGCAAAACGGAATGTGGATATAGAGGGCACGATCCTCTGCTTCACTCTCTCGTTGCCACCAGCTCTGCCAACCAGCCTCGTCGAGCGGGAAGGGACGCATGCCGCCCCGACTGGCATGGGCCGAAGTCTTGGCGTTAAAGGCAAACTTGAGGGGATCCGGCGAGGCGATACCGATCATTGAAGGGGTCAGATTCATAGTGGTCACTGTCAGAAAATAATGACAATGATAACCATTATCACTACATTGTTTTTGTTCTGGATCAACCAGAAGAGCCGGGCCCTTCCAAGAGAGCATTAGGCAACCACGTTTGTTTACATGCCTAACCCTCGTTTGTGCAGATAGAGAACCATCATCCTTACTCTCCTCGCCTTCGCTCCGATGACGCAGGTACAGTTCTATGCCCTCCCCCCCCTGGAATACCCGACTCAACTCCACCTTTGCGATCTGGCCAAAGAGCGTAACCTCTCCCTCCACTGATCAATCTCAGTCAAGCTGCACTGGCCGCGCCGCCCATGACATGGAGCAAGGCTCCCGCCACAGCCTGCAGAAGGCAGAATGGGCAACCCACCAGGTCTCTCAGGAGGCGGGCCAGATCCGCCAGACGCAGCAGAAGGTTTACTCGGTGTGGACGATGTTTGAGGAGGGATGAACCCCGCAGCGTTGAAAGCGTCAAGATCGGCGTAGATCCAGCGATAGAAACTGCGAGGTGTAGTATCGGCAGGGGTTGCCGCGATAAGTTCGCGAGTTCGAGCTGCCACTGCCAGATTTCGATCTACGGCGAGCTGACGATCTTTGGTGCAAAGGGAAGTACGGATAGCGAAGGGCAAGCCACGGTCACGTAATGACTTAGGCAGTGGGAGATGAGTGTAGTAGGTGCCGGAGGCATTTTTACTCAGATACATGATTGTTCCACCCAGTTGATCCAGGGAAAAAATCACATAAGTCTAGAAATGAAAAAACCCGTTGAAATTCAACGGGTTATATTTGGCGGTGAGGGAGGGATTCGAACCCTCGATACGTTGCCGTATACACACTTTCCAGGCGTGCTCCTTCAGCCACTCGGACACCTCACCAAATTTTGGTCTGTTGTTTAACGTGTTCAGCCAACACGGTGTTCGCTGCGCCGTTGCGCTGGAACGGGGCGTAATTTAGGGGAAAGCCCCGCCCGCGTCAACGGCTTTTTTCACCTGGCGAACCGTTCGAACACTTAATGCACAGATTCCGGTGCAACCTGGATTTCCGGCAGGTTGAGGAAGCCGGAACGTTCGCATTCGGCAACCAGTTCGTGGGTGGCAGCGATGGTGCTTTGCACGAACAGCAGGAACTGCTCGACGCTGAGTCCGGCCTGGGTAAAGACGGTGTGGCCGACCACCAGCCGCGGCAGGTTGTCATCGATGATATCGAGGAACACTTTGAGGGAGGGGTACTGCATATTGAGTCGGCCCAGTTCGGCGACCAGCGGCAGCATTGCGGAGGGGCGCACTTCCAGCTCGGAGGAGAACAGCAGGCCTTCCTCTTCCACGAAGATCCGGCTCTCCTGAATACCATCGACCGACTGCAAAGAGACAATGTGGATACCGTGACACTGGTCGCAGACATAGTGCTCGATACGAGCCTGTTGCAACCAACGCATTATCATTTCGGAGCTGGGGATATTCATCATTTCCACGACAAGATTGGGATCAAGGGGCGCAGTCTAAACCAATTTGCTATCAACAAAAAGCACGCCAACCCGATAACCCTGCTGCTCGCTTCTTTTTGGCAAGCGCTATGCATATACTCAGCCAAATCCACGACGACGCTTGCCCCACAGGGGGCCCCATGACCATCCAAGAAAAGTATCGCCTCCATCTGAAATCACTCTCGGATGAGCTGCTCACCCTGCAAAAACCCATCCGCATTCTGGATGCCATCAAATGGCCACGCCATCTGCAGGATCGCTTTCTGGCAAGCGGTGGCAGGGAGCTGCCCGCTATCGACAGGCACTTCTATGATGCACTCCCCCTCGGCTTCGATCCGCGCAACAAATATCTGGAGCTCAAGGAGCTGCGAGACCGGATCCGCAGAAAACTGGGGCCACAGGACGATCTTGGCCGGATCCTGCAAGAGACGGTCGATCAGTACATGGTGGTGATCGAGATGCTGCGCCAGCGCGGCCAACCCGATTTTCAGCGTTACAGCCAGCTGCTTTATGGCTCTGCCAGCGATCACCTGCGCGGGGATCGCAAGACTCTCAAGGAGCTGGGCGCCCGCCTGTGCGATATCTTCTCCCTGCCCGGCGCGCGCCATCTGGTGCGCCCCTACCCCAAGGAGTTCGAAGGAGAAGCCGCGGTCGCCAAACTGCAGGGCAAGCTGTCGAGCTACTTCAGTGACGGCACTGTGCAGGTGAAGCTGAGCGATGGCATCGTCTCCGATGCCGCTGCCGGTGGCGACTACATCAAGCTCAACTCCCACGCCCGTTTCTCCGAGCTGGACTTGCAGGTACTGGAGGTACACGAGGGGTGGGTCCATGTCGGCACCACCCTCAACGGTCGCCAGCAGCCTTATGCCACCTGGCTGAGCGCCGGTTCACCGCGGATCACCGCCTGTCAGGAGGGGCTGGCTGTCCTGATAGAGACCCTCACTTTCAGCTCTTTTCCGGATCGGGCCAAGCGTATCTCCGATCGGGTGATGGCCATCGACATGGCCGAGCGCGGCGCCGATTTTATCGAGGTGTTTCAGCATTTCGTGCAGCAGGGCACCAGCGAGCACGACGCCTACAAGATCACCCAGCGGGTCTTTCGTGGCGGCATGGTGGGCGGCGGTGCCTGCTTTACCAAGGATCTCTCCTACGTGCGTGGCTATGTGGAGACGGTCAACTTCATCCGCAGCGCCGTACTGGAAGGGGTGCCCGAGATCCTGCCGATGCTGTTTGTCGGCAAGGTGACACTGGATGACATTCCGGTGCTCTATCAGCACTATCTGGAGGGGCTGATCGCCGCTCCCCGCTATTTGCCACCGATGTTTCGCGATCTCACCGGCCTCTATGTCTGGTTCGGTTTTGCCTCCGGCATGTCGCTAGTGGATATCGGTCGGGTACAGCACCATTTTCGCCAGCTGTTTCAACGCCTGCCGGTGGCCGACCCCATCATTGCGCCGGTGGATATCGAGATAGACTGAACCACAGCGATAGAAGTTGGGGAAAATAAAAAGGGCGCCAGATTGGCGCCCTTCTCGACGATTCAAATATCGCAGCCGACTTACTTGTAGGCCCGACCTTCCAAATAGTGTTTGCGACAGAGCGATACATAGCGATCGTTACCACCGATCTCCACCTGTTCGCCATCGCGCATCACCTGCCCGGCTTCATTGACCCGAGAGTTCATATGCGCCTTGTTGCCGCACCAGCAAATGCTCTTCAGCTCTTCAAACTTGTCAGCCAGACAGAGCAGATGGTAGGAACCGGGGAACAGTTCACCACGAAAATCGGTCTTGAGACCATAGGCCATCACCGGAATATCCTGCTCGTCAACGATACGGGCCAGCTGGTAGACCTGCTCACGGGTCAGGAACTGGGCCTCGTCCACGATAAAGACATCAATATGTTTCTTTGCATGGCGCGCTTTCACCATTTCAAACAGATCACAGCTGTCGCTGAACACGTCCACCTTCAGTTCAAGGCCAACCCGGGCACTGATCACCCCGACCCCGAAACGGTCATCGATGGCTGGCGTCATCGCCAGAGGATGCATGCCCCGCTCCAGATAGTTGAAGTGCGCCTGAATGAGCTGGGTGGATTTGCCTGAATTCATGGTGGCAAATTTGTAGTGCAGTGAAGCCATGATACTGTTCCGAAACTGAATTTATGGGGCGCATGCTAACCAAAGCCCCTGACAAAACCAAGGGGCCCGCAGGCCCCTTGCTCTATTAATGTTATGCCGTCGCGAGCGCTGGCTGCGCTTTGGCCTTTTTCAGGTGGTAGCTGGTAAAGAGCACAAACCAGAGGGCGCTGACGCTGAAACCGGCAAAACCGGAGTGCATCAACCCCATCACCAGATAACCGAGAGCCGCACCGAAGGCGATGGCCAGTGCATAGGGGAGCTGGGTCATCACGTGATCGATGTGATGGCAACCGGCACCTGTGGCAGAGAGGATACTGGTACTGGAGATGGGTGAACTGTGATCCCCGAACACCGAGCCCGCCAAAACAGCAGCCAGCATCGGTAGCATCAGGCTGATATCACTCGCTGCTGCCATGTCACCGGCCAGCGGCAGCATGATGCCGAAGGTGCCCCAGCTGGTACCGGTGGCAAACGCCATGGCACAGGATAGGATAAAGACCACGGCGGGCAGCACTTCGATCGGCAGGTTACCATTGGCCAGCGAAGCCAGGTACTTGCCGGTCTCCACGTCGCGCACCACGGCACCTATGGTCCAGGCGAACAGCAGGATGTTGATGGCCGGCAGCATGGCCATGACGCCTTGCGGCGCGGCCTTGATCCAGTTCTTGGCGCCCAGCTTCAAGCGCATCGCCAGACCAATGGAGACCACCAGACTGCACAGGGCACCGTAGACCAGCGAGGAGCCGACGTTGGTGTTTTCGAACGAGCCGAGCACGCTGAACGGCAGCCCTTTCTCGCTCAGCACCGCAGCACCGGAGTCGATCATGAAATAGATGGTGGCAGCTGTCAGGGTCAGGATCGGCAGTACCATATCAATCATGCCGCCGTTGCTCTCTTCCGGGCTCTCCATATCCAGACCGATGGGGCGGCCCTTGGACTCATCCCACAGCTTGCCTTCCAGCGCCCACTGCTCGTGTTGACGCATCGGGCCAATATCCAGCTGACAGGCGATCACCACCAGCACCATGATGAGGGTGAAGACGGCGTAGAGGTTCATCGGGATCATCTCGACAAACGCCGCGATCGGGCTCTGTTCGGTCAGACCGTGGGCCGCCATGATGCCGCCCACCAGGGCGATGATATAGGCGCCCCAGGAGGAGATGGGCATCAGCACGCAGACCGGCGCCGCGGTGGAGTCCAGCAGATAGGCCAGTTTGGCACGGGAGATCTGGAAGCGGTCGGTGACCGGACGGCAGATGGCCCCCACCGACAGGCTGTGGAAAAAGTCATCGATAAAGAAGGCAAATACCATCATACCAGTCAGCGCTTTGGCGCCCTTGCGGGTCTTGGCACGACGCTCGGCCCACTCGGCAAAGGCACGGGTCGCCCCGGAGACGCTCATCAGGCTGATGAGGCCGCCCAGCAGCAGCATGAACAGGATCATGTTGACGTTGTCACGATTGAGCGCACCATCGACCCAGAAAATCTTCAGCACGGTACCCAGCAGATATTGCAGGGAGTCGAGGGGGGAAAACTGATTGAGCAACAGACTGCCGGCTAAAATACCGACGCCAAGCGACAGCAGCACGCGGCGGGTCATGATCGCCAGCGCGACAGCCAACAGAGGGGGAAGAACGGACCAACCGGAGTCGGCGAAATGACTAATGTCCATGATCTCTTTGCACCTAAAGATTACAGGTGGAGATCTACCGAGAGGATCTAAAGAAACAAAACCTATGGGGAGGTCATACTCCTCAGCCCCTTCAGGTAGCGCTCCATAGTGGATGACTATGGCAGTCCTGCACCTATTAGATGCAGAACCAGCAGCCCGGTATGATGGCCTGGCCACTTCGGCGCTGACTCCTTTCCTTGTGCATCACAGGCATCACCCTCCGCACAAATACTCATAGGCAGCGCGCCTCTACTTAAAGGTATTCGCCGCACATTTTATCGAGGTGGCAGCTTATAGCAAGTTTTTTGATTAAATAGTCATGATAACCATATTAGCGCCGGGAAATGGTAGTCAAATGACGTAACAACACCACTTTTTACGCTATTTTCCCCTGGCCTTGCCTCATCAAC
>CAMFLW010000040.1 GCA_945957575.1 uncultured Aeromonas sp.
GAGCCACTGCTCGCGGTTTAATTGAGTAGTGGAGGCCAGCCGCAGGGCTTGGCCGTATTTGGCTTTTGATTTCATGACGACTCCTTGTTGACGGCATAAACGCCTACGCCCGGATTGGCTTGTGCCAGTCCGGGTGAGGTCGTTATGCGGTTTGAATGGGGAAGCGGAATTACTGCAGCAGAGTGAGTGCCTGATCCAGGGCTTGGGATTTAAGTTGGGCACCCTGACCAAACCAAGCGGAATCGAGCCGATGATCCTGACTGCGTGCCCGACGGTGGTGATCCACGTACTCACTCACCGCATTGACCAGCCCCCAGGCTGTATTGCGGGAGCTGGCAAGCTCTGAGCCCATGCCTGCGCCCATATACAGCTCGTGCAGTTTTTGGGCGGGACGGCTGAGAATAATATTCTCATCATCGCCAGCCGGATCATTGAGTAGTTCACCGAAGAAATTAAGGGCTTCCACGGGTGATACCGGACGATTACTCAACGATGTCATCTCTTGTTGGAAACGATCCCAATTTGCCATACCAAGGCCCAGTGCCTCTTTGACGGCAGCTGCATTAAATTGAGTGGAGTGGGGAACTTTGATAGCCCCATTATTATCCCGTAGTGCTATTTGCAGTGTGTTATTACAGACAACTCGGAGCGAGGTAAATTGTGCTGTGGTACACAACGTACCATCACAACTGGTGGCAAGCAGCAGGTATGATTTTACCCTGTCGCCACCTTTCAGTTTCATATCTTGACCCGTTTTAGCCAGCGCCCATAATTTGCGGCCGCCCTTGAGCGAGCCCGCTGTTTCCAACTCAAAGCCGCCCACCTCTACCAGATCTTGATAAAAATGCAGCACCTCGTGAGGCTGAACCACGTTATATCGGCGAGAAACGACGGATAGAGGCTCCAGGTTATCAGAGCGGTACAAAACTTTGCTGTCTGAATAAGGGCGAATATGGAGTGCATCTGAGGCGACGTTAAACATTACGTCACTCTGCTCGATAGTCCAATTCATCCCG
Organism: uncultured Aeromonas sp.; assembly: GCA_945957575.1. Lineage (GTDB taxonomy): Bacteria > Pseudomonadota > Gammaproteobacteria > Enterobacterales > Aeromonadaceae > Aeromonas. The sequence goes on from CAMFLW010000040.1 coordinate 1,017, forward strand.
GCTGCCTGTAGCCAGATATCGAGGGACTGTTGCGGTGGCAAGACATTGCCGAGGCCATGCCAAGGGGTTTGGCCAGTGTAGGCCATGGTGTCGATCAGGTGAGCCATATCTCCTCCAGGAATTGTGAAATGCAGACATCTGCCTGCTAACTCATGGGGGTGATGTAGGTTTGAAATTTTCTGGAAATGGCACTGATCCTCCGACGAGTGCTGCTATGACCGATATGTCAATTTGGACAGGAGGGGCATACCTGTGAGACGACCTGGATTTGGTCACATTAAGCCGCATCACCAAGTTAAATTCTTATCGACGTCTCCCCGCTCGGCTCACATTTCTCTCCTTGGGTTGAGAGAACTGGATCTTCCTCCCCCCGTGCAGGTGATGATGCAACCTGCTGTTTAGCATGGAAATTAAACTAACTTTCCAAATTCTGAAACTAACTTTTTGCTAGGTATGGCCATGGAGGCTGCATTTGGCAGCACGGGGAGCGGGACAACATTCGCAGGAAGTTCCTGCTGTCGGAAGTCTACCCAAGGCTGATGTTGAGATGGAGCAGGGGCTGGATAAATAGAACCAATACGGCAGGAAATGGCGTCGTTTCAGGAAGATATTTTGGAGAAAATGCAGTTGTTGAACAGAGCATTTTGAAGGAGGTAAACCGATGGCAATTAAGGTACTACGTAACAACGATGTGATCCAGGCGCTAGGGATCAGCAAGTCGAAATTTTTCGACATGTTGAGCCCGAGGTCCCCGCGTTTCGATGCGACGTTCCCTAAGCGGATCCGCATCGGGGCCAACTCGGTTGGGTTCCTGGAACACGAGATTATGGAGTGGCTGAAATCACGCCAAGAGGTGTGATCAGACCCTCTTGCTGAGGCAGCATGGGGCACAACAGAGTGCTCCATGAGCCGTGAGATCGACGTCTTAGCAAGGTGGATTACGTGTTAGAGAAGAAGGAGAAAAATAGACACTAACTATACAAAAACCAGCCACGTTCACGGTGTCGGTATTCTCGGGGAAATAAGAGCGAGATGAATTTATTTCCCCTGAGAACACCTTAAACAACTGAGGTGTGAATATTGGTTTTTATTGTTATTAATATTCCCTATAACTAATACATAGACCCTCCAACTAACAATGAAAGGAAACTATAACCCATTCATGATGAAACAGAGTACAGGCGTAATCAACAAGATGAAGCCTGTAACCAGGGATAAGAATAGGACATGACCACATGTCCTTACTCACGACTAATACCAAGAATTAAATTAAGGAGTAAGAATGTCTAAGTATGGTCGTGGTTGTATCGACATTGATGCAATCAAAATACTTCAAGAATCTAATCTTGAAGTTGGCACTGACACTGACGGGAGTCCCACTGTTGGCTTGTTCCAGATACACAACGAGGTAGGTTATTATCGTGAATTGTTGAGTTACACTGCCAAACTTGAGCAAATGAACTACCCGCCCATCATCTTTGATGTGGTCATAAAAAATGGTTTCCCCTGTACTCTGACCAAGGAGGGGAAAAAATTCACGACCATCGTAAATAATGCTACGTTGGTCTTTAAGCATCAGAATTATTATCGCCTGCACCCTAAACTAGCATGCTTGTGTAATTTTATCGTGAAGCATGGGCTTCACGAAATGCTTGAGCTTGGTCTTATTAGTTGCGAAGTAAGAGCCATGCTTACTGAAACGCTCAAGGTATTACTGGATGAGTTAAAATCATCCGAACTGATGCGCCAAGTATATACCTTCATGAAAGGTGCACGCAAAAACACTGTATCATTACAGCGCTATGTTAACGGCTTATTTCAACGTTACTCCCGGTTGTTGGTATTGCGTGTAGACTTGTCCTACAAGCGTGAGCACCGGGATTCACTTTCACTGGATGAAATAATCAAGCACAAGGATGCATTGCTTAAAAATCGCCGCAAAGGGGCATTGGCTGCCAACTGGGTAGGCTATGCTTGTCGCTTGGAGTTTGCTCCGGAAACCGGATACCATTTCCATTTAGTTGTTTTTTTGAATGGCGCAAATTTCCGGAGTGATGTGTGTCATGCGGGGTTCATAATCGAAGAGTGGAAGTATATTACTGGCGGGCGTGGCCGGGGCTTTAACTGCAATATGAAGGCTAAGGCTAACGAATACCGATTTTGTGGGATTGGCGTCGTCAATCATCACGACAAGGAGAAGCGGCAGTATTTGCACAAGGCGCTTGCCTATCTGACCAAGTCAGACCGTGTAGCCAAGCTGAAGCTCGATGGACGTCGTACCTTCTTCAAAGGGACGTTACCCAAGAAAGTCACGGCCAGAGGCAGGCCGCGTACCAAGACCATCAGGCAACCACTGCAGCCATTCAGGCAGCAGTGCTTGGTCGGTGTTTGACTCGGGCTGGCTATCTTGTCAGACTCTTTTGAGGGGCCTTCGGGCCCTATTCAATTGAGCATTGATAATGCATAGGAGGTTGGGGTGGCGACAGCAAAGGGAGATTGGTTGCGACTGAAGTTGTTGGAGCTTGCACGGCAAGTTTCATTTGATATAGCAATATCGTTTGATGAGCTTGGTCCACTTCGAATGGCTTGTGAAAAGAGCAAAAAGCCGTGGCGATTGCGACATGGTCATGGCGACGAGCATCACCGGAATTTGTACTATGCCTTAGCGTTGATTGAGAAGTTAAAGGAACTGCTTGGCTGCACTCCTGAGGATGAGTGGCAGATATTTGAACTGGTGAGTATTGATAAGTCTATCGAGCGATTTCACTCACGAACTGAATTTCAACAAATTAGTATGTTTCCACTGACGAAGATAGGTTCATATTTTTTAACTATTTTGTCTCTGCTCAGAGTCGCACATCGGCATTTTCGGCATTACACATTACATCCCTATGCCAATTACTTCTCAACCCAAGAGTGTATCGACATCATCAGCTGTTATTATGAGCACCTAGTTTTTGACGATGATATCACAGCGTCTATACGTATGGAGCTTGAGATTTCTGAGCAGCCGCTCATTGGCATGGTTGAGCAAGCAACAAGCTTGGCAAATAAAATCAACGAAAGAGCCAGAGTCTTGCTTAAAGACCTACTCAGAAAGGACTTGAATGTAAAGGTCAGTAATTTTGAAAAAAATGCAGCTAAACATATTGCCGGTCTTTGGGACTTTTTAGAAGATGTAACTTGTGACGATAAAAATTTAAAAGTAGTGATTAAAGCTAGGTTTGAGTTTGAACGTTACAGCGATAATAAAAAAAATCACAATGGTATTCGAGCATATGCAGACCGTTTCAGTAGGGCGATAACTGATTTTAATACAGACCTGAGAAAAACGACAGCATTAAAAGGCTTTGTCAATATGGTGAGCTCGATTCATGCACCTGAGACGATGCCATGGTATCAAGAGACGTTTATCACATTGTGTTTCCCTAAAAATGAGTATCCCTTCGATTATCATAAGGAGTCATTCAGCCTGCTTTGTAAGTATGATAAAAAAATATCAAAAAGCATTCGTATATTTACCAATAATCCACGTAGCACAAAGTACTCGGAATTAGCTAAAAGACTTAATATTGACACCCAACAGGGTAGTAATTTGGTCGATTTTATTAAAGTTTTAAAATCTCAAAAGAAAGATGATAAACGCCACATGACTACTGTAAGCATTGTCGATTATTTACATCAAAAAATGGCAATGTTCGATAGCTTAATTTTTTTGAACGAGGCGCAGGCCCGTTGGCATAAGTGTGCAAAAAAATATTGTAGTGATGACGTTTCTGCGACGCAGTCGGGAGACTATGCAATGACACTTTTTTCAGCTCTTCTTATCGAGAATAAAACCATTATTCCTCTAATAGCGCCCCCGGACATACTAATTAAACAATCCGGCTCATTGAATTCAATTGCGCATACTGACAAAAAACATCTGATGATGATAAAAAACACTCTTCAGATGTTGCCCTTACCTAAATTAGAAACGATGCCTGATGGCCTACAAAAAGAAATGGCCGTAGGTATTCCTAGTAATAGTCATATGCTGCTTGATATTATCAAAAGCAGCATGGCGAAGATGTTTTTTATGAAACTAACCTTGAAAGGGTTGAACTGCAAAATTAATGAGGTTCGCGATACGTCAAGCCATTCTGTAAATAAAAATAGTCGAATGCCAAAGCGAAAGAGCCATTCATCATCTCGCACAGAATTAAAAAAAATCATAATGCGATTCTCAATGTGGAATTAACCTGATGGAGTTAATTCCAAGCTCGATATCCATTACCCACGGCTCAATTCACTGGCGGGTCCATCAGATGCTCTCAGACGGTTCTACAGGATCTGCGAGGTTGCAGGCAGTGTCGCGATTTGGACAACTAGGCCTTATATAGATAATAATTATCCTGCTTTTGTGGATGGCAACCACGTCAGCGCCGAGCCGATTTTGGATGCTGTATCAATATGTTCTGACCACCAGACCATCATTTCTCGGCGACGTTCCAGATAATCCGTGCGGTTATAAGCGCTACGCACTTCGTCTTTGTCAGAGTGCGCCAAGGCGGATTCGATAACGTCTCGATCAAATCCTCTCTCGTTAAGGGTCGTGCTGCCCAAAGCTCGCAGGCCGTGAGCAACCAAGGTCCCTTCATACCCCATCCGTTTCAAAGCTGCATTGGCGGTTTGTTCGTTAGTGTGTGTCTTGGGATTTCGGATCCCAGGGAAGATAAATTCACGATGGCCGCTGATCGGTCGCATTAGGTCCAGGTAGGCAAGTGTCTGTGGCGTCAAGGGCACGTCATGACCTCTGCGCTTCTTCATTCTCTCTGGTGGGATCCGCCAGAGTTTCTTTTCCATATCGATCTCTGCCCACCGGGCTCCTGCAGCCTCGCTGGGGCGAGCTAAGGTATGCAGGCTCCATTCGATAAGGCAGCGGGTCTGCAAATTGATGCTGGCCTTCGATAGCCTGTTCATCAGTTCCGGTAGTTGGTTGGGGTTAATACTGGGCATGTGCTGTTTGGCTGGACGCTGAAACACCTTGCTGATCCCAGAGCAAGGGTTGGCATCGATCAGACCAGAGTTGACGGCAAAGGTCATGATCTCGTTCACCCGTTGTGTGAGACGACGCACTGTTTCGAGTTTTCCTGCCGCTGCGATGGGCTCGATGATCTTGATGGCCCTCTGAGCCTTGATCTCCATAACAGGCACAGTGCCAATCTCGGGGAACAGATACATTTCGAGCGAGCGCCAAAGATCTTCGGCATAGGCCGGGGTGACGGAGGGGCGCTTGACATCAAACCAGCGCTTGGCAACGGCTTCAAATGTGTGCTCACTCTGAGATAACGCGGCGGATGTCTGCTCATCTCGATGGTGTTGGGGATCGATGTTTTGTTGCAGCAACGTTTTGGCTTCTGAACGTTTCTCTCGCGCGTCAGCCAACGACATCTCCGGCCAGGAGCCAAAGCTGATCATGTTTCTCTGTTTAGTAAGGGGGCGGTAGTAACGCAGGCGCCACAACTTTGAGCCATTGGGTTTGATGACGAGCTCTAGACCAGCCCCGTCGCAGAGTGTGTATTCCTTCTCTTTGGGCTTGGCTGCTTTGATCTCGGTTGGGGACAAGGGGCGGGTGATACGAGGCATAGGCATACGCTCCGGAAGGCATACAAAACGATATGCCTAACGATATGCCTAAAAGGGCTGGATGGCAACGTATCCGATTGGACAGCATAAGACAACAAAAAACCCGCAAAGCCTTACGCTCTGCGGGTTTCTTGGACTTCGTTGGTCACTGTTGGACCGGTATTTGGTGGAGCTGGGGGGATTTGAACCCCCGTCCAAAATTACTACATCCTTGGCACTACATGCTTAGTCACTCTTTACATTCGCCAACCCGCTGCGGAGAGACACGCCACGAATTGACTAGCTCGATTGGTTTTAATGCTTCCGCCCCGAGCAGGACTTCCACACGATCCTGTGAAGGATGACCTTCCGATTCCCTAGGACACAGGCAAGCTAGGGTAGAAGGGCTCTATGCAGGTTATTAAGCTGCTAGTGCGTAGTTTTCGTCGTTTGCGACTATTTTTTTGCGGTTTATTAACGAGGCCTACCGCACCTCGGCATGCACCTTGGGTTTCGTGAATCTTGTCGAATCCAGAATCAGCCCCAAGTTGTTAATTGCGATTGTACGCAAAAATGCTGTCATAGCAAGGCGTTGATACCCATTCCCTCTGGCAGCCAGTCTGTTTGCCGATTTATTGTACGCAGCTGAGCCTGAAGAGCCAGCTGCGCTGGGGGAAGGTGAACCGGCGTCCTGATCCTGCCAGTAGCGGGTTAGCCGCGATGCTTGTTCTTCATGATTCGAGCTTTCTCCCGATCCCATTCGCGGGCCTTGGTATCTTCGCGCTTGTCGTGCTCTTTCTTGCCCTTCACCAGGCCGATCTCGACCTTGACCCAGCACTGTTTCCAGTAGAGGGCGAGGGGAACTATGGTGTAGCCCTGACGGGCGATCAGGCTTTCGAGCTTGTCGAGTTCACGACGGCTCAGCAGCAGTTTGCGGGTGCGGGTCGGGTCACATACCACATGGCTGGAGGCCGCTTGCAGTGGCAGGAAGCTGGAGCCGAACAGATAGGCCTCGCCATCGCGGAAGATGACATAGGCTTCGCTGATGTTGGCCTTGCCCGCCCGCAGGGATTTGACTTCCCACCCTTGCAGGGACAGACCCGCTTCGATCTTCTCTTCGATGAAGTATTCGTGGCGCGCGGTTCTGTTGAGTGCAATGGTGCTGGACCCGGCTTTGTTTTTACTGTTTTTTTTGCTCATGACGGGCGATTTCCGGCAATGACTAGGAGGCTCGTATTATACGTAGGCGGGGGCGGCTGTAAAACGCGCAGCAGGTCAAGTGGTGGCTTTCTGAGCGCTTTGGCTGAGGTTTTACCTCCACAACCCCAAACATGGTGATAAAATCGCGCCGATTGGATGAGGAAAAGCCATGCCCCGAATTACGCGCAGTGCCCTGGTGATGTTCAGTGCAGAACAGATGTTCAAGTTGGTTAACGATGTGGATGCCTATCCGCAGTTTTTGCCCGGCTGTGTCGGCAGCCGTGTCCACGAGGCTGGCGATGACTACATGATGGCGTCGGTCGATGTGGCCAAGGCGGGGATTGCCAAGACCTTTACTACCCGCAATCAGCTGGATGTGAACCGCCAGATCAGGATGGAGCTGGTGGATGGCCCGTTCCGCAAGCTGGCGGGCTGGTGGACCTTTACCCCGCTCGATGTGGATGCCTGCAAGGTGGAGTTTGATCTCGATTTCGAGTTTACCTCCAAGCTTATCGAGGTGGCCTTTGGTCAGGTGTTCCGCGATCTGGTGAGCTCCATGGTCTCCGCTTTCTCCAACCGGGCGAAGGAGGTCTACGGTGTCTGACCAGCTCAATATCGAGGTTGTCTATGCCTTGCCGCAGCAGCAGACGGTGATTGCCCTGCGGGTGGCGCCCGAGACCTGCGTGCTGGCGGCCATCGAGCAGTCCGGCATCGTGCAAAAGCACCCCGAGATCGATCTGGCGGTCAACAAGTTCGGTATCTACAGCCGCCCGGTGAAAGGGAGCGAGCCGCTGCACGACGGCGATCGTATCGAGATCTACCGCCCGCTCATCGCCGATCCCCGCGAGATGCGCAAAAAGCGCGCCGAGAAGGCCAAAGAGGAAGGGCGTGCCGATGCTGTGACCGGTGGTCGCCCTGATACTCATCGCAAACGGGCGGAGTAATTGCCGCCGTTTGTTTGTCATCATCCCCCGGATTGATACTTGCACGCCGCTGTTATCACCACTGCCATTCCGGTCATCTCAGGACTGTTACCATGCAATTCACATCTGTTCATAACCAGCTGCTCTTTTATGTGGCCAAGCAGCATCATTGTAATGTGACCCAGCTTGGACGGCTGATGGGCCATACGCTCAAACCGTCAGAGAGAACTGCATTGGCCGAGCTGGTGGATACCGAGATGATTAGTAAGGAGCGAAACGGGATCTATGCGTTGGCGACTGAGGGGTTCTGGTATCTGCTTTATCTCCACTTCAGTCACCCGGACGCGTTTCCGGATGGGGTGCGTTTCTCCAACTGGAATTACTCCAGCTACGCCAGCACCCTGATGCAAGGGAAAAAGGCAATCTGGTATCAGCGTGAGCTGAGGGAGGCAGATCGGGAGTTGTTCGGTGCCTACGGGTGCGCCCGGGTCTTTGGTTATCTCTCCCTCTCGATGCAACAAGTGATTGCAAGATGCTGGCATGAGGAGGAGTTCCTCAATGGTATCCAAGGTTACCCGTGGGGTGAGTTGCGGGATGAGGGAGAGGGGGATGCGATAGCGGAGCAGCTCTCTTATATGCAATTCGAGCAGGATTGTCTGCTGGCACAACGGACATCTGACTATGCGAGAGGCCCGCGCGAGTTTGTCGAGTTGCTGCGTGACTATAAAGGGGATGCATCAGGGCAAGCAGGCGAGCTGGAGCTGGCGTTGCTGACATGGCGAGCGCGAACCGGTCAGAAAGGCTTTTTCCCCGGTGGTTTGACCGTGGTCTGGTTCGGCCTGCTGGCAGTGGTGGGGGGAGATATCACCAAGTGGCAGAAACCGGCGCTCACCTGGGCAAAGAAACAGCATCCCTGGCTCGTGGAACCCTTACAGCTTTTGGGGGAGAAAGAGCGTGTTTCTCCCCTCCTCCTGATGCGTGAGTGGCGTGCCCCGGTTGAGACGTTTGGCTCCCAGATCCATCTTCCTCTGGGGCAACTCTGGCTGGTACTCTGCCTGCTATGGCAGGCAGGGCAGTCGGGCGTTGACGTTGACGAATTGACCAGCTGGCGGGTTGAACCTTTTTTGAATGCGGCCCCCGAGAATCTGTTGATGGCGCTCTGTCAGGATCTGTTGCGTCTGTTGCAGGAGCGACCAACCACCCTAGCCATTTTTGCTATCCACCGTCCCGCCCGCTGGGAGCGCTGGCTTGCCGCCTTACCACAGCCGCAGCATGAGGTAACAAAGCGTGAGCGGCTGGTGTGGCAACTGGACAAGCTGGGTAAGGAGCTGGTCTGCCGATTGCAGAAAGAGAGTGTCAAAGGTGGCTGGAGCAGCGGCCGGGTGATCCACAATATGTGGGATATCGATAACCTCTATCCCGAAGTGGCTGATGAGCAGGATCTGCGCATAGCCCACAGCATGCGTAATAACTACTATGGTACGCCGGGTATCGACACATTACGGATGCTGGCGGAGCATCCCCGGTTGCAAACGGCCGAAGGGACGCCGCTCGCCCTGCTGTTCAATTCGCCACTGGTGGCCATTGAAGAGCATGAAGGGCGCTGGCAAGCGACCCTGATGAGCGATGGTAAAGTGGTGTCGGCACATAGCGGCCAGAAAATCACCCGTATAGCGGCGGATTTGTGGCAAGTCGAGGCGGTGCCCCCGCAGGTACAAGCGCTGTTGCCCCATCTTGAGCACATGCCCGAGCTGCCCGCCGAAGCGTTGCCCAAATTGGCCGATACCCTCAACCAGCAGCCGGAACTCGACTGGGTCAGTGGGCATCCGGCGCTTCGCAGTCACACTCGGTTAAGCCCTTGTCCCATCGATGGGGTGCTATTGGCTGATCTGCAAAAAGAGACGCTGAACCTGCAGTTGGTCAATCAGTTGGCGGGAGGTAAGACGATCCCCTTGGGGCTCGGAGTCGAATTTATTAAAGATTGGCAAGCCCCGCATCACTATTGGCAGCGGTCCTTGAAGCAAGAGCACGCACTGAGCAAAACAGTGGTCAAGGTGCTGGAATTGGCAGGCAAGGGCCCCTGGTCGCTGAGCGGGGTCGATATGCTCCCCATGCTGGATCGATTCGCGGCCCTCGACGCTCTGGGGGTTCGTCTGCAGTGGCACAGCGATAGCCAGCGGGTTCATCTGTTAGGTGAAGAGTCACTGACGCTGCGGATCGAACAGCAGCAGGAGTGGTTTGCCATCGACGGTGAGTTGCAGGTCGATCAGCAGCAGGTGCTGGATCTGCGCATGTTGCTGCGTCAGGTGGCCGGTGGCCGTCGCTACATCACCATTGAGGGTAAACAGGCCCAGCTGATGCTGAGCGATACCTTGCTCGCGCGGTTGACTACCCTGGCGGCCCTGGTGGATGAGAATCAGCAGGTGAGCCAGCGTTTGGCCTATCCGCTGATGCATCTGTTGGAGCAAAGCTCGGTCAGCGGGGATCAAGGTTGGTGCACGCTGACCGAGGCCTGGCGTCAGGAGGCACGCTGCCCCGCCGATTTGATGACGCCACTGCGCGATTATCAGCGGGTGGGGGTGCAGTGGATGGCCAATTTGGCACTGCACCGCTTCGGCGCCTGTCTTGCCGATGATATGGGGCTGGGCAAAACCATTCAGGCATTGACCCTGCTGCGGCTTAGAAAAGAGCAGGGACCGGCGCTGGTGATTGTACCGACCTCGCTGTTGGCCAACTGGTGTGAGGAGGCGGCCCGTTTTGCCCCTGAGCTGACGGTGCATGTGCTCAATGAGCAGCAAGACAGGGGGGCGGCGTTAGCCAATCTGGGGCCGGGTTCCCTGTTGTTGACCACCTACGGGCTGGTGACCAACCAAGGTGAGCTGAGTGAGATTAAATGGGCCACCATAGTCGCCGATGAGGCACAGCAGATTAAAAATGCCAGCACGGCGCGGGCCAAGGCGCTGTTCAAGCTGGATGGCGAGTTTCGACTCGCCCTCAGTGGCACCCCTGTCGAGAACCATCTCGGGGAGCTCTGGAGCCTGTTCAATTTCATCAATCCGGGCTTGCTTGGCAATAAAACCCATTTTAAGCAGCGCTTTGGTAAAGCGAGCCGCGATCCGGACCATCTCGCTCAGTTGAAAGGGGTGATTGCCCCCTTTGTGCTGCGCCGCCTGAAACGCGAGGTACTGGCCGAGCTGCCAGAAAAAACCGAGATCGTTCATCATGTTCAGCTCTCCGGGCCCGAGCTCGCCCTATATGAGGCGAGCCGCCGCGAAGCCGTCAGCCAGATGGAGAGTGGTGAAGGGCACAACTTGATGTTGATGCTGAGCAATCTTACTCGGTTACGCCGGATTTGCTGTTCACCGGCCTTGCTGCTGCCCGATTGGGCTCAGTCACAGAGCAAGCTGGATGCGGCGATGGAGCTGGCGCTGGAGGCCATTGACAATGGTCACCGGATCTTGATTTTCAGCCAGTTTGTCGATCTGCTGACCCTGCTGCGGCAGCGTCTGGCAGCCGCATCGCTCGATTACTGCTATCTCGATGGCAGTTGCAGCGCCAAACAGCGACAGGAGGCGATAGGTCGCTTCAAAAGCGAGGCTATCCCGCTCTTTCTGATCAGCCTGAAGGCGGGGGGGACCGGGCTCAATTTGACGGAGGCCGATACAGTGATCCATCTCGATCCCTGGTGGAATCCGGCGGTGGAAGATCAGGCCAGTGATCGAGTGCACCGGATTGGCCAGACTGAGCCGGTCACCGTCTATCGACTGGTGTGCGAGCAGACGGTGGAGGAAAAAATTGTGGCGCTGCATGCCCAGAAGCGGGAGCTGGCCGAAGGGGTGTTAGGCGATCAGAATGAGGTGGCCCAGATCGATGCCAATGTGATCAAGGGGTTGTTGAGCGCCATGTAATATTGCGCCGTATTAACCGGGTTGGATCAGGCGGGAATGGCGTAACGGCTATTCCCGCCTTTTTAGTGGGTGCGTGGATCAGCCCAACCGGGCGTGCGCCCAGGCGGCCAGCAGCTCGACGCCGCGTTGCATCACCCGCTCGTCGAAATCGAAGGCGTTGTGATGGTGTGGTGCCGCCAGATCGGCCCCCAGAATGAGGTAAGCCGCCTCGCCCCCCTGTTTTTGCACCCGCTCCATCAGAAAACCGGCATCTTCGCTGGCGCCAAAGCGGCGGGTCTGAATGGTGGCGAGCCCCTGCTTGCGGGCCAGCGCCGCCAGCTCGGCTTGCAGCGCCGGGCTGTTGTCGAGGGCAATGGCCTCACCCTGCTTGATGATGCGATAGGTGACACCGTGGGCGAGGGCGGTGCCTTCGACGATGCGTTGCACCTGGCTGAACATGTAGTCGTTGAGGGCGCTATCGGCGCCGCGGGTTTCACCGCGCAGCTCGGCATGGTCGGGGATGACATTGCGCCCGCTGCCGGCGTGGAGCTGGCCGATGTTGATGCGGGTCATGCCGTCGCGGTGGCGGGGAATGCCGAGCATGGCGGTGGTGGCCATGCAGGCGGCGGCCAGCGCATTGCTGCCGGCATTGGGTTCGAGTCCCGCGTGGGCGGCGGTGCCCATAAAGTGGACGTCGAACTTGGTGGAGCAGAGAAATTCGGTGGGGTTGATCACCAGCTCGCCGCTGCCAGCGTGAATGCCGATATGGAGCGAAAGCAGGGCATCCACGTCATCGAGTGCGCCACCGGCCGCCAGCGCCTTGCCACCGCGGCACCCCTCTTCGGCGGGCTGGAAGAAGAGCTTGATACGGCCGCACAGCTGCTCTTTCATCCCCATCAGGCTGCTGGCCAGCCCCATGCCGATGGCGGTGTGGCCATCGTGAGCACAGGCGTGCATCCACCCCTTGTTGTGGGAGGCAAAACCCTCCTGCTGCGGTTGGTGTTGTTCAGCATCGGACTCTTCCACCTCCACCGCGTCGATATCGAAGCGAAAGGCCAGGGTCGGACCGGGACGGCCGGTATCCAGCTCTCCCATCAGGCCAGTGACATCGCCGATCCGCTCCAGCCAGTCGGGATGGGCTCCCTGACGGCGGGCACGGGCCTTCTCGGCCGCCACATCCACATCACGGCCCATCATCAGATTGCTGGCCAGCAGTTTGTCGCCAAGCACAATGCGATAACCGAGCTCGCTCAGGTGGTGGGCAATCAGGCTGGTGGTGCGAAACTCTTTCCAGGCGGCTTCCGGCAGGCGGTGCAGGTCGCGGCGCCACAGGATCAGGTGCTCAAGGGTCATCTTGGCTTCCTTGGTGATTCGATTTGTCAGCTATTGTGCCTTTTTTCCTGACTGACCACACGGGGCCCGCAGCTGGTCGGGGGAGCTGTGCGTGCGAGTGGTGGCTGTTCGGGCCGTGAATAGTGGTGAGCGCCCATAAAAAACGCCTCCACAAGGGAGGCGTTGTCGATAGCTGGTTATCAGGCCGCGTGATGGTAAGCGGAGGCTTCAAACAGCTTCTTGTTGGCCACCAGATCGATGGGGTCAAAATCATCGACGTTGATGGTGCGCAGGCGACTTACCTCGGCGCGGCGCAGCAGCTCGGCTTCGCTCTGGGTCAGTACGCCAGCGGCCAGGCCAATGTCGGCCACCTTGTCCAGTGCCATGAAGGGGCGCTTGATGCCATCGCTCTTGCAGACTTTCTCGAACAGCGGCTCGGCGGCCAGCACGTCATCGAGCGCCTGCTCCAGCAGACCGAAGGGGTTGCCCTCTTCGCGAGTCAGGTATTGGCCCTTGGCCAGGCGGCTGCGAGTTTCGCTCGGGGTTTGCAGCAGACGGGCAACCTGTTGATCCAGTTTGTCGCACGGACGGTTCAGGTCACGACCCAGCGGCAGTACTACGGCACGCAGGGCCAGACCAATCCAGCGGTTCGGGAAGTTGCGCAGCAGCTCGTCGATCGCCTCTTGTGCCTTGAACATGGCATCTTGCAGTGCCCAGTGCAGCAGCGGCAGGTCGGCCTGCTGGCGTCCCTCATCCTGATAGCGCTTGAGGGCGCTGGAAGCCAGATAAAGCTGGCTCAGCACGTCGCCAAGACGGGCGGAGACCCGCTCCTTGCGCTTGAGCTCGCCACCCAGGGTGCCCATCGCCATGTCTGACAGGAACGCCAGGTTGGCCGAGAGGCGGGAGAGCTGTTGGTAGTAGCCCTTGGTCTGGTCCTTGTAAGGGGCCGCGGCAAAGCGTGCGCCGGTGATACCGAGCCAGAAGCTGCGCACCAGGTTGCTGATGGCAAAGCCGACGTGGCTGAATACCGCCTTGTCGAAATCTTTCAGCGCCTGCTCCTTGTCGGGATGGCTGGCGGCCAGCATCTCCGGCAGTACATACGGGTGGCAGCGGATAGCGCCCTGACCATAGATGATCATGCTGCGGGTCAGGATGTTGGCCCCTTCCACCGTAACGGCGATGGGGGCACCCTGATAGCCACGGGCCAGATAGTTGTTGGGGCCCATGCAGATGGCCTTGCCGCCGTGGATGTCCATGGCATCGATGATGCACTTCTGGGCACGGTCGGTGAGGTGGTATTTGACGATGGCGGAGATGACCGAGGGCTTCTCGCCAAGGTCGATACCGGTCACGGTCAGGTTGGCTGCGGCGCCCATGATGTAGGCGTTGCCGCCGATGCGGGCCAGCGGCTCTTCAATCCCTTCCATCTTGCCGATGGGCAGCTTGAACTGGCGACGGATGCAGCTGTAGGCGCCGCTCGCCAGGGCCAGCATCTTGACGCCACCTGTGCTGTTGGAGGGCAAGGTGATGCCGCGACCGACCGACAGGCACTCGACCAGCATGCGCCAGCCCTGACCGGCCATGGCCGGGCCACCGATGATGAAATCGAGCGGGACGAACACATCCTTGCCCTGGGTCGGGCCGTTCTGAAACGGCACGTTGAGCGGGAAGTGGCGACGGCCGATGCCGACACCCTTGATGTGAGTGGGAATGAGGGCGCAGGTGATACCGAGCTCTTCCTCTTCACCCAGCAGGTGCTCGGGGTCACGCAGTTTGAAGGCCAGACCCAGCACGGTAGCAATGGGGGCGAGCGTGATGTAGCGCTTGTTCCAGGTGAGGCGCATACCGAGCACCTCTTTGCCTTCCCACTCGCCCTTGCAGACGATACCGAAGTCGGGGATGGAACCGGCATCAGAACCTGCTTCCGGGCTGGTCAGGGCGAAGCAGGGGATCTCTTTACCGACCGCCAGGCGGGGCAGGTAGTAATCCTTCTGCTCGTCGGTGCCATAGTGCTGCAGCAGTTCGCCAGGGCCCAGCGAGTTGGGTACGCCAACGGTGGAGGCGAGCACGGCGCTGGCACCGCACAGTTTTTGCAGGACGCAGGACTGGGCGTAGGCCGAGAACTCCAGACCGCCATATTTCTTCTTGATGATCATGGCGAAGAACTTGTTGTCCTTCAGGTATTGCCACACCTCGGGGGAGAGATCCGCGCGCTCGTGGGTCACTTCCCAGTCGCTCACCATGCGGCACACTTCCTCGACCGGACCATCCATAAAGGCCTGCTCTTCGGCAGAGAGGGCGCTTACAGGGATGGCGTGCAGCTTTTTCCAGTCCGGGTTGCCCGCGAACAGATCGGCTTCCCACCAGGTGGTGCCCGCTTCAATCGCCTCTTTCTCGGTGCGGGACATCTCCGGCATGATCGATTTGTAGATCTTGAACAGCGGCTTGGTTATTTGATTGCGGCGAAATTCCACCAGATTGAGCGGGATGGCGATCACCGCGAACAGCGCCCATACCAGCAAGGGCACATGACCATAGATGGCGCCAAGCACCAGGGCGGTGCCGGTGACCAGGGTGGAGATGAACAGGGATGCCCGGCGATAGGCCAGGGCTCCGATAACCAGGATCACCCCGAGCAGAGTGAGGGTCGTCGTCATTGCTTGCTCCTTGCGTGGTTAGGTTGCCAACGTGGCGTAACTGATCCAGAGGTCTGACCTGTTGGATATGGCCCCTGTTGTAATTCATACGCACAAAGTTATCAAGCTGTTTACATCTTCATTACCTTCTCTCTGTGATCCCCATAACGCTCACGCGCCGCCAGCGCTGTGGCTCGCAGGGGGGCGACTGTGCGATTCGCTTGTGCGAGAATAGCCGCGATCTACACGCACACTAAAAACAGTGGAAGAGACATCATGTACCAAGAATTGATCCGCAATGAACTGACCGAAGCTGCCAGCGTGCTGCAGGCCTTCCTGGCTGATGAGCAGAACCTGAAAAACATCGAAGCGGCCGCCAAACTGCTGGCCGACTCTTTCAAAGAAGAGGGCAAGGTGCTCTCCTGTGGCAACGGTGGCTCCCACTGTGACGCCATGCACTTTGCCGAAGAGCTGACCGGTCGTTACCGCGAGAACCGCCCGGGTTATGCCGGTATCGCCATCTCCGATCCGAGCCACCTCTCCTGCGTTTCCAACGACTTTGGCTATGACTATGTCTTCTCCCGCTACGTAGAAGCGGTCGGCCGCCGTGGCGACGTGCTGCTTGGCATCTCTACCAGCGGCAACTCCGGCAATATCCTGAAAGCCATCGAGGCGGCCCGCGCCAAAGGGATGAAAGTGATCGCCCTGACCGGTAAGGATGGCGGCAAGATGGCAGGTCTGGCGGATGTCGAGATCCGGGTTCCGCACTTTGGCTATGCCGACCGTATTCAGGAAGTGCACATCAAGGTGATCCACATCCTGATCCAGCTGGTCGAAAAAGAGATGGCCAAGTAATCGGCAACTCGTCGATAAAGGAGCAGGGAGGAGTACCAGTGATGCACTCCTCTCTGATCTTCTAATCCGGTTTTTGCTGGCCAGCCCGAGTGCTAAGCCAGTTGTTATTTTGCTGGCCAGCCCGAGTGCTAAGCCAGTTGTTATGTAGTCAAGGAAGGGGGCATCCGGATATGTGCGAACTGCTCGGCATGAGTGCCAATGTGCCGACCGATATTTGCTTCAGCTTTACCGGGTTGATGCTGCGCGGCGGCAAGACCGGGCCCCACAAGGATGGCTGGGGGATCACCTTCTACGAGGGGAGGGGCTTTCGCACCTTCAAGGATCCCGAGCCCAGCGCCCAATCTCCCATCGCCAGACTGGTACAGGCGCTGCCTATCAAGAGTTGCGCCGTGGTCAGCCACATTCGGCAGGCCAACCGTGGCTGCGTGTCACTGGAAAATACCCACCCCTTTACCCGTGAGCTGTGGGGCCGTTACTGGACCTTCGCCCACAACGGTCAGCTGACCGGCTACAAGAAGCTGCCGACCGGTCGCCATCGTCCGGTCGGAGACACCGACAGCGAACACGCCTTCTGCTGGCTGCTCGACCGGTTGGAGCAGAAGTATCCCAAGCGTCCCGCCAACTTTCCCGCCATGTTTCGCTACATGGCCACCTTGTGTGATGAGCTCAGAGTGCTTGGGATATTCAACATGCTGCTCTCGGACGGGGAGTATGTGATGAGCTACTGCAGCAACAACCTGCACTGGCTGACCCGTTGCGCCCCGTTTGGCGAGGCGAGCCTGCTGGATGAGGAGGTGGTGATCGACTTTCAAAGCGAGACTACCCCCAACGATGTGGTGACCCTGATCACCACCCGTCCGCTGACCGGCAATGAGAATTGGGTCAAAATGGCGCCCGGCGAATTCAATCTGTTTCGCATGGGGGAGCGGGTGGCGACCAATCGGGTTGCGCTTGAGCAAGATAAAAAAATACCAGGGTAGAAAACTACCCTGGTTCTTCGCAGCAGCCATAAAAGGCAAAAGGGATGAGAGGTGTTGCTGAGCATCATCACTCTGACGGCATTGAGTGTTGATCAATTGTTAATTTATGGCAATCAAGTTGTTGTCTTTACGGGCGTTTCAGTATCGCTATTTCGATACTGATCACATTTTTTGCCACTTAATTCCCTGAGCCATCCAATTGGGTGCTTCAGCACTGCCTGGCCTTGAGCCACGACATCGAAAACTATCTATAGTATGGTCTGTTTGAATACCGTTCTGGAGGAGCCTCGCATGGAGTGGGTGGATCGCAAGGTGTTGCAGCAGCTGGCAGAGGATATCGGTCCGGATATGCTGCCCGTGGTCATCGCAGTCTTTATTGAAGAAGTGGGCGAGCAATTGAGCCAGCTCAGGCCCCTCTATGAGCAGGGGGAGTGGGAGGCGTTGGCTCGGGTGGCGCACAGCATGAAATCATCCTGTGGCAGCTACGGCGCCATGCCGAGCTATCAGCAGGTGATGGCGCTGGAGATGGCCAGCAAGCAGGCCGATGTGGCCGAGGCAGAGCGCCAGTTGCAACTGCTGGAGGCCTCCTTGCCCCAGGTGCTCGCGTTTCTTGCCGATTATTAGTAACGGCGCCATGCAGGGATGCCGGGGCGCCGTGACCGTAGCCTAACGCTGGTTGAGCAGTTGCTGGATGATCCGGTCCAGCGCCAGTTTCAGCTTCAACCGATCGTGCCGATGGGGCAGCTCAAGCTCGCCCAGCTCGGCTTCGATCACACGCCCTTGCCAGTCCCCCGCATCACTCGCGCCCTGTGGGGCCAGGATGGCATCCAGCCGACCCTGACCGACCCGGGACTCCAGCCAGCGACACTGACTCATCAGATCCAGCTGGCTGGCAGGACCGTTCTCCGCCACCAGATTGCAGACGAAAACCAGCATGGCGCTGCTCTCGTTGATGGCCTGGGCGATCTCGGCCAGCAGCAGTGGCGGCATGATGGAGGTGAGAAAACTGCCCGGCCCCAGAATGATCATGTCCGCCTGCTGCAATGCCAGCACCGCTTCCCGGGTCGCTTGCACTTCCGGCATCAGGCCGAGGGAGAGGGGCGGTGTTGCCAGTTGATCGATGGATACCTCTCCCAGGATCTGGGTGCCACACTCCATATGGGCGCAGAGATCGGTGGGAAATTCAGACATGGGTAGCAATTGTGACTCGATTTTGAGCATGTCACTGATCAGCTTGATAGCATCAAGAGGACGGACACAGAGATTATCGAGCGCCAGCAGCATCAAGTTGCCAAGGTTGTGGCCCGCCAGCTCGCCTTTGCCGGCGAAGCGGTATTCGAACAACAGGCTGCCGATGCTGGGATCGGTGACCAGCTGGTTCAGGCAGTTGCGCAGATCGCCCCAGGCGATGCACTCCTGACTCTTGCGCAGGCGTCCGGTCGAGCCACCATCATCGGTAGTGGTGACGATGCCGGTGAGCCGTTGACCGAGAAACGAGAGGGACGAAAGCACTCGTCCCATGCCATGGCCACCACCGATGGCAACGACCCGATCGAAGTCATTGATGTTTTTTTGCCACATATGGGCGTCCTGTCATTGGTCTCAGTTGACCGCTATGTTAGCAAGCGAAGCGAGATAATTGTTTGATAAAGGTATGATTTTTGCTTGAGGCTGCCATTCGATAAAACAAGGAGATGGTGTTGAAATTTCTGACCGTTCACTCCCTCGCCCAGAATTCATCGCTGGCGGCCCAAGATATCTGCGCGCAGCTGCGCCACCATGCCGATCAGGCCCCCTCCCTGCTGTTACTCTATTTTACCCAAGCCCATGAGGGGGCGATACTGCGCGACGCGCTCAAACGCCAGTTCCCGACGACCCGTCTGCTTGGGTGCAGCTCTTGCGGTGGTGTCATGACCGAGATGGGACACCACGCCCGAGACGGATATGGGCTGGCCGTTGCAGCTCTGTACGATGAGAAAGGGGCATTCGGGGTAGCCGGTGCCAGCGGTGACGGGGTGGATGTGCGGCAGTTGCTGCGCCGAGCCATGAGCGACTGTGGTCGGCCGGGCGAGCTGCCCCAGTTGATCCTGTTTCATGCCAGTCCCGGCAAGGAGGAGGGGCTGCTGGCCGGTATCGAGGCCGAACTCGGTGCCTCGGTGCCGGTGGTCGGTGGATCCGCGGCTGATAGCAGCGTCAGCGGTGACTGGCAGCTCTGCTGGGATGAGGCGGTGAGTCAGGATGGCATCGGTCTGGCGGTGCTCTATCCCGATTGCCAGCTGGCTTTTCAGTTTCACTCCGGTTATGTGCCTGCCGAATTCAGTGGTGAGATCACCGCCTGCAACGGGCGGGAGGTACTCACCATCGATCACCAGCCTGCTGCCGAGGTCTATGCCCGCTGGTGCGGGCGCGTGCAGCCCTGGCCGGTAGGGGCGATTTTGCGGGAGACCACGCTCACCCCGCTGGCCCGTCAGGTGGGAGCGCTGGATGGCATTCCTTACTACAAACTCTCCCATCCCGAAGCGGTGACCGAACAGGGCGGGCTGCGGCTCTTTACCGATGTGGTGCAAGGGGAGCGTCTGCTGTTGATGTACAGCAGTCAGGAAGGGTTGCTGCAGCGCAGCCTCAATGCCATGCGTATCGAGCCAGGGTATGGGGTCGACGTGGAATTGCAGCCCATCGGCGCCCTCATCATCTTTTGTGCTGGTTGTCGTTTGGCGCTAGGTGATATGTTGTGCCAATTTGTCGAGCAGAGCCAGGCTCGCCTCGGCAAGATCCCCTTTATCACCCCCTTTACCTTCGGCGAGCAGGGGCGGCTGCCCAATGGCGAGCTGGCCCACGGCAACCTGATGGTATCGAGCGTGATTTTCCTGACCCGTTGAGTCGGCAGAACATAACAGAGCAGGCAACAAGATGATTGGCAACAGTGAACTGGAAGCCCTCGGCGACAAATTGCAGACCACGCTGGTCGACCTTATGCGTTGCCGCGAGCGCGAGGCCAAGTATCGCCACGAGTCTCAGACTCTGCTGGGGGGCGTTGCCACCCTCGCCGATGCCAAGACGCTGGAGCAGGTGCTGGAGAGCCTTATCCAGGTGCTTAAACCCTTTATCGGCTTTGAGCACGCGGATGTAGTGGCCTGGGAAGGGGAGCAGGGGAGTACCCACCTCAGTACCGAGCCAATGCTATCAGCCCGCAGCTGGCGCATGACCCCGGCATTTGCCCGCGCCATTTCGGGTGAAACCTTGGTGATTTACGATCCCGCCCAGCTGCCTGAGCTTGCGCCGCTGGCGAGCGAGCCGGGCTGGGCCAGCGTGATGCTGACCGGGCTGCAGGCCCCCGGCTTTACCGCTACCCTCATCTGCCGCCACGCTCGGGCGGGCACCTTCGATCTCACCAGCAAGGCCGCCATGGAGCGTTGCCGTCCGTTGATTTCACAAGCGCTGGTCAACATTGCCTATCGGGCCCGCTTGCAGGAGCAGGTCGAGTTAAAAACCAAGGCCCTGCAGGCCAGCGAACGCCGTTTTCGCAGTTTCGCCGCCATGGCCTCCGACTGGTTCTGGGAGACGGATGCCGAGCACCGGCTCAGCTATGCTTCCGAGCCGGGTTACCTTGACGAGATGACCCCGCTGGCAACCCGGCTGACCCTTTATGACTATGTCTGTAACAAGCAGAGTGCCGAGTCACAGGCATATCTCGACCTATTGGAGCAGCGTAAACCGGTCCGGTCTGTACGCATGCAGGTTGCAATGCTCGACGGCCCCCGCTGGATGGAGGTGACTGCCGAACCCTGTTTTGATCAGGGAGGGGCCTTTACCGGATATCGCGGTACCGCGCGCGATATCAGCCACCAGATCCATCGCGAAGAGGAGCTGGCCCATGCACGGGATGATGCGGAGGCGGCCAACCGTGCCAAATCCCAGTTTCTCGCCATGATGACCCACGAGATCCGCTCTCCGATGAATGCGGTGTTGGGGATGCTCGACCTGGTGTTGCACGCCGAACTGGCACCCGAGCAGAAGCAGTTGCTACGCCATGCCACCCACTCGGCCAGATTGCTGCAGACCATCATCGACGATGTGCTCGACTTTTCGAAAATCGAGTCCCAGACACTGGTGTTCCATTGCGAGACCTTGCACCCGATCCAGTTGTGTCAATCCGTGATCGAACCGTTGCAGAACCGTGCCGACGCCAAGGGCATAACACTGAGCTATCGGGTCGATGAAGCTGTCCCCGCCGAGCTGCAGGGAGACCCGGTGCGTCTTTCCCAGGTGATGGGCAATCTGCTGGACAACGCCCTCAAATTTACCGAACAGGGAGAGATCTCTCTCCATCTGGGTTGGCAGAATGAGAAGCTGTTGATCTCGGTGACTGACACCGGGATCGGGATCGCCAAGGCGGATCAGGCCACCCTGTTTGAGCCCTTTTCCCAGGTCGACAATTCGGCGACCCGGCGTTTTTCCGGTACCGGCCTCGGTCTTGCCATCAGCAAGCGACTGGTGACCCTGATGGGGGGAGAGATCCAGCTGAAGAGCGAGCCGGGCAGGGGAAGCTGTTTCTGGTTCGAGCTGCCAGGCATGGCGTTGCCTTGCCCTTGTCTGCCCCAGCGGGAGGAGAGTGCTCCGCCTTTGTTGCCACTGGATGTACTGGTGGTGGAGGATAGTCCGGTGAATCAACTGGTGGTGTCACTGATGCTGCAAAAACTGGTGAGCCATGTACGACTGGCCGCCAATGGACTGGATGCGCTGGCGCAAGTTGAGCAACAACAGCCGGACCTGATCCTGATGGATATGCGCATGCCGCTGATGGATGGGCTTGAGGCGACCCGACGGCTGCGGGAGTTAGGCTGCACCATGCCCATCATTGCGTTGACAGCCAATGCGATGGCAGAGGACAAGGCTTGCTGCCTGGCGCAGGGGATGGATGATTTCCTCGCCAAGCCGATCACCTTGTCACGGCTGAGGGAGTGTTTGCAGCGTCACTTTGGTCAACGGTTGCCGACGCGCGGGTAAAAAAAATGGTTCTTCGCATTATCGCGGGGAAAAGAGAATTGACAGTCAGGAACTCAGGTA
>CAMFLW010000041.1 GCA_945957575.1 uncultured Aeromonas sp.
CTGTGATGCTGTGATGCTGTGATGCTGTGATGCTGTGATGCTGTGATGCTGTGATTGTCTTGAAGATCTGGGGTAAGCCATAGCAATCGGCTCTTGGCAGAGCAGGCAAAAACGTGTAACGCACAACAGAAGGAGGAAGCACGACTCAAAGGGATAAAGATAAGGCAGCGCCCTGGACAAGGGCGACAGAATGTCCGGCACATCAGCCAATGAGATTGATCAAAGAGGAATACAGAGCAAAGCCGACAATAAAAAGCGCCCTACGAAGAGGGCGCAAGTGTGTTGCGAAACTGAGCGTTACGAGATCAGGCTTCGCGGCTCGGTACCGGAGCCACATCCAGCAGGGTTTCATCTTCAGCCATGCAAGCTGCGGCGGTGAACAGCACGTCGGTGGAGCTGTTCAGCGCTGTCTCGGCAGAATCCTGCAACACGCCGATGATAAAGCCGACAGCAACCACCTGCATGGCGATGTCGTTGCTGATGCCAAACAGGCTGCAGGCCAGCGGGATCAGCAGCAAGGAACCACCGGCGACACCGGATGCGCCACAGGCACTGATGGTGGCGACCACGGAGAGCAGAATGGCCGTTGCCATGTCCACTTCCATACCCAGGGTATGTACCGCCGCCATGGCGAGCACAGTGATGGTGATGGCCGCACCTGCCATGTTGATGGTGGCTCCCAGCGGGATGGAGACCGCGTAGGTATCTTTGGGCAGGCGCAGTTTTTCGCACAGCGCCATGTTGACCGGGATGTTGGCGGCAGAGCTGCGGGTAAAGAAGGCGGTCACACCGCTCTCTTTGAGGCAAGTCAGCACCAGCGGATAGGGGTTGCGCTTGATCTTCCAGAAGACGATCAACGGGTTGACCACGAAGGCGATAAACAGCATGCAGCCGATCAGCACCACCAGCAGTTGGGCATAGCCAAACAGGGCGTCAAAGCCGGTTTCTGCCAGCGTGGAGGCAACCAGACCCAGGATCCCGAGCGGGGCACAGCGGATCACCGCTTTCACGATGGCGGAGACACCGTGAGACAGGTCAGTGATCAGCGCCTTGGTGCTCTCGTTGGCATGGCGCATGGCGATACCCAGACCGATGGCCCACGCCAGGATCCCGATATAGTTGGCATCCATCAGCGCCTTGACCGGGTTGGTCACCACGTTGAACAGCAGGGTCTGCAGCACCTCGGTGATCCCGCCTGGCGGGGTGATCTCGGCAGTATTGGCCACCAGATGGAGGTTGGAGGGGAACAGGAAGCTGGCAATCACCGCGACCACGGCCGCAGAGAAGGTACCAAACAGGTAGAGCGCCAGCAGCGGGCGAATATTGGTCTTCTGACCCTGCTTGTGACCAATGATGGCCGCCATCACCAGTACGAATACCAGCAGCGGCGCCACCGCTTTCAGTGCACCAACGAACAGACTGCCGAGCAGACCTGCCGTTTTCGCCCACTCGGGCGCAAACAGTGCCAGCAAGATACCGAATACCAGACCAACCAGGATCTGGCTGACCAGACTGGTGCTATTGACCAGCCGAAGGAGGGGGTGTTGTTGTGTCATCAAAAAAGTCCCTAAGCACCGTAGTGCATGAATCATGAGTCCTGTCTGCAACCACTCATCGGGAGACCCCTGTCGCCCGAATGTGGTGTCTGTGGCCAGCCTTCTGTCGGGCCGATCCGCCAGTCACCGGATTGCATGACGGAATATCCCATTCGCCATCTTTTTTTTCCAGAGACTCACCAAAAAATATCCCTTTTCTATCACAAAAAACCGCAACAAAACCCTAACCACAGCGCAACCGCCCACTTTTGTACGTTTTATCGACACTCTCTACCCTTCCCCTCACGACCATTCCTATGCCATCCGTCACCGCCATCGCTGTGCTATCATCCCCCATTTGCCGCGGAGCCTTGCCATGATCCCACCCCTGCTCAACCAATATTTTGGTTTCTCCGCACTCAGACCTGGTCAGGAGGCGGTGATCAGCCGGGTGCTGGCTGGCCAGAGTGCCGCCGCCATCTTTCCCACCGGCTCCGGCAAGTCTCTCTGCTATCAACTGCCAGCCCTCGCCCTGCCACACCTAACCCTGGTTATCTCGCCGCTACTGGCGTTGATGCACGATCAGCTCGCCTTCCTCAAAAGCAAGGGGATAAGCGCCGCCACCCTCGACTCGAGCCAGAGTCCGGAGGAGAGCCGCCTGGTGATGCAGCAGGCGCTGGATGACCAACTCAAGATCCTGATGATTTCGGTGGAGCGACTCAAGAACGAGCGCTTTCGCCGCTTTATCCAGCGAGTGCCGCTCTCGCTGCTGGTCGTCGATGAGGCACACTGTATTTCGGAGTGGGGCCACAACTTTCGCCCCGACTACCTCAAGCTGCCGAGCTATCGCCATGACCTGAAGATCCCGCAGGTATTGTTGCTGACCGCCACCGCCACGCCGGCGGTTATTCAGGATATGCAGACCAAATTCGGCATCGCGCCGGAGGGGGTCGTGGTCACCGGTTTCTACCGCTCCAATCTTGATCTGGCGGTCATTCCCCTGACGCCCGATGCGCGGGATAGCTGGCTCGCGCAGGAGTTGGCCAACGATCCGGCGGCCCCCACCATCGTCTACGTCACCTTGCAACACACCGCAGAAACCTGTGCCGAGCAACTCATTAGAGAAGGGATCAACGCCCGCGCCTATCATGCCGGACTCGACTCTGCGCTGCGCAGTCAGATCCAGCACGACTTCATGGCGGGCAAGGTAGATTGCATCGTTGCCACCATCGCCTTTGGCATGGGGATCGACAAAGCGGATATCCGGAGGGTCATTCACTATGATCTGCCCAAATCCATCGAGAACTACAGCCAGGAGATTGGCCGCGCAGGACGGGATGGCCAGCCATCGCGCTGTATTGTGCTGGCCAACCAGAGCCAGCTGCCGGTGCTGGAAAACTTCGTCTACGGCGATACGCCGGATTTGAGTGCTATCCTCCAGCTCCTTGCCATCATCAAGCAGAGTGGGAGCGAGTGGGAATTCACCCTGCTGCGCCTATCTAACGACACCAATATCCGCCAGTTGCCGCTGAAAACCCTGCTGGTCTATCTGGAGATGGCGGGTATCATCACCCCGGCCTACAGCTACTACGCCGACTACCGCTTCAAGTTTGTGCTGGATAAAGACGAGATATTGAGCCGCTTCAATCCGGATCGCCGCCAGTTTCTGGAGCAGCTGTTCGCCTGCGCCCCGCAAGCGCGCAGCTGGTGCACCATGGATTTCGATGCCCTCTGGCAGGGCTATCAGGGAGAGCGACAACGGGCCGTTGCGGCGCTCGACTACCTGCAGCAACAGGGCTGGATCGAGCTTGAAAGCAAGCAGATGACCGAGGTCTACCGGATCACCCGTCAGGAATGGGACAACGAGCAGGAGGCAAATGCCCTGCACGCCCTGTTTCTGCAAAAAGAGCAGAGCGAGCTGGCAAGACTGCAAGCCATGCTCGATTTTTTCACCTCGAATGAGTGCCTGAGCCACCGCCTCGCCCGCTATTTCGCCGATGAGGCGGCGCCGGTTCATTGTGGCCACTGTTCGGTCTGTCGCGGCGAGGTGGCACATCTGCCCCCCCTGCCCAAACTGGCCATGCCAAACGAGGTGGGGATCCGCGCCTGGTGCGATCCGCTGATTGCCAAGACCGGCTCAGTGGATGCTCGTGTTCTGGCCCGCTTCTTGTGCGGTATCGCCACACCGTTGACCAGTCGGGTTAAGGCCAAATCGCTGGCAGGCGCAGGCCAGTTGGCCGCGCATCCGTTTTCCCGCGTCCTGGCAGCAGTGCAGCAAGCCTACCCTTGACAGGTGAGTTCTGACCGCTTCAACACCCACCAGCAGAAACAATTTTTACCGACACTGAAAAAAGAAGACCCTCGCGGTTGCGAGGGTCAAGCCAACGGAAACGTGCTTAAACAGAGCTTGGTGAGGCAACAGTCAACTCTCTTGCTAAAGCGTCTTGCTGCTCACACATCGCCAATCTAGGGCACTCAAAATGTAGCGTCAATGTAAAAATTAGAGCAATAACACCAACCAGAGTGGCTTACGTTTACGTTTACGTAATGACTTTCTTGTCTATATCCCTGCCAACCCGCACTGTGACTACCCTTTGCTTCTGCCCCTTCTCTTTATTCGAGCCGTTTTCATTTTCCAAAAAACATTTATTTTTTATGTCTTTGACATTTACCTCACTATCATGGCAAAAATAATTTAACAGTCAGTAACATAGCGGTGTTGTTGGCTGACCCTCCCCGCACAAGGACCGGGCAGGTTTCTTCACAATTTAACCATTCGACCGTGATGGATTACTGGAGGCGGTTGACTAGGCTTTAACAGCGGACAACACAAAAACAGTCATCCACTTTTTTCAGGGTAAGCGACTATAACGAGGGCAAAGTTATGGGCATCTTCGAGCATTACCAACAGCGATATGAAAAAGCGAGAGAAGAGGAGTACACCATTCAGGAGTTCCTGGATATGTGTAAGCAGGACAAAGCCTGCTACGCCTCTGCCGCCGAACGTCTGCTGACCGCCATCGGTGAGCCAGAGATGGTAGACACCTCAGCCAACCCCAGACTGAGCCGACTCTTCTCCAACCGTGTCGTGGCACGCTATCCCGCCTTCAAGGATTTCTACGGGATGGAAGAGGCCATCGAACAGATCGTCTCCTATCTCAAACACTCAGCCCAGGGGCTGGAGGAGAAGAAACAGATCCTCTATCTGCTGGGCCCCGTTGGCGGCGGCAAATCCTCGCTGGCAGAGAAACTCAAATCCCTGATGCAGAAGGTGCCCATCTATCGCATCAAGGGCTCACCGGTCAACGATCACCCCTTCTGCCTGTTCGATATCGAAGAGGATGGCGAGATCTTGGAGAAAGAGTACGGCATCCCGCGCCGCTACCTGCGTCCCATCATGTCCCCCTGGGTGGCCAAACGCCTGCACGAGTTTGGCGGCGACATCACCAAGTTCAAGGTGGAGAAGGTCAACCCCTCCATCCTCGATCAAATCGCCATCGCCAAAACTGAGCCGGGAGATGACAACAACCAGGATATCTCCTCACTGGTCGGTAAGGTCGATATCCGCATGCTGGAGCACTTCGCCCAGGATGATGCCGATGCCTACTCCTACTCGGGTGCGCTGTGTAAAGCGAACCAGGGGATCATGGAGTTCGTCGAGATGTTCAAGGCGCCCATCAAGGTGCTGCACCCGCTGTTGACGGCAACCCAGGAGGGGAACTACAACGGTACCGAAGGGCTCTCTGCCCTCCCCTTCGACGGCATTTTGCTGGCCCACTCCAACGAATCCGAGTGGCAGCAGTTCCGCAACAACAAGAACAACGAAGCCTTCCTCGACCGGGTCTACATCGTCAAGGTACCTTACTGCCTGCGCGTCTCCGAAGAGGTGAAGATCTACGAAAAACTGCTAATCAACAGTGAGCTGACCGAGGCCAAATGCGCCCCGGGTACCCTCGAGCTGCTGGGCCAATTCTCGGTACTGTCACGGCTGAAAGAGCCGGAAAACTCCAGCATCTACTCCAAGATGCGGGTCTATGATGGCGAGAGCCTCAAAGACACCGATCCCAAGGCGAAGAGCTATCAGGAGTATCGCGACTACGCCGGTGTGGACGAGGGGATGAATGGTCTCTCTACTCGCTTTGCGTTCAAGATCCTCTCCCGCGTCTTCAACTTCGACCACGCGGAAGTGGCCGCCAACCCGGTGCACCTCTTCTATGTGCTGGAGCAGCAGATCGAGCGCGAGCAGTTCCCGCAAGAGCTGCACGATCGCTACCTTGAGTTCATCAAGGGCTATCTGACCCCGCGTTATGTGGAGTTCATCGGCAAGGAGATCCAGACCGCCTATCTCGAGTCCTACTCCGAGTACGGTCAGAACATCTTCGATCGCTACGTCACCTACGCCGACTTCTGGATCCAGGATCAGGAGTACCGTGACCCCGAAACCGGCCAGCTGTTTGATAGAGCGTCCCTCAACAGCGAGCTGGAGAAGATTGAAAAACCCGCCGGGATCAGCAACCCGAAAGATTTCCGCAACGAAATCGTCAACTTCGTGCTGCGTGCCCGGGCCAACAATGCAGGCCGTAACCCCAACTGGACCAGTTACGAGAAGCTGCGCACCGTGATCGAGAAGAAGATGTTCTCCAACACGGAAGAGCTGCTGCCGGTTATCTCCTTCAACAGCAAAACCTCGGCCGAGGAGCAGAAGAAGCACGATAACTTTGTCGAACGGATGATGGAGAAAGGCTACACCCGCAAACAGGTGCGACTGCTCTCCGAATGGTATCTCAGGGTACGCAAGTCATCCTGACCCTGACTGTTCAAGGGGGAGTTATGGCGCATTTTATCGACCGCAGGCTCAACGGCAAAAACAAAAGCGCTGTCAATCGGCAGCGCTTCATCCGCCGCTACAAGAAGCAGATAAAACAAGCGGTCTCGGATGCTGTCTCCAAGCGCAGCATTCAGGACGTAGACAAGGGTGAGAGCATCAGCATCCCGACCAAGGATATCGGCGAGCCCCATTTTCATCAGGGGCACGGAGGCAAACGGGAGATGGTGCATCCCGGCAATGACCAGTTCGTCTCCGGCGACAAGATTGACCGTCCCAAAGGAGGGGGCGGCGGACAGGGTTCCGGCGAGGGACAGGCATCCAATCAGGGTGAAGGGGCCGATGATTTCGTGTTCCAGATCTCCAAGGATGAGTATCTCGATCTGCTGTTTGAAGATCTGGAGCTGCCCAGGCTGCAGAAAACCCAGCTCAACCAGCTGATGGAGGTGAAAACCTACCGTGCGGGCTACACCTCAAACGGGGTGCCCGCCAACATCAACGTGGTGCGTTCCCTGCAAAATTCGCTGGCGCGGCGCATGGCGCTGCAAGCGGGCAAGAAACGCCAACTGCACGAACTGGAAGAGCGACTGGCTCTGCTGGCCGCCGATCCCAACGAGCACTTTGCCGAAATCGCCCTGCTCGAGAAGGAGATCAGGGAGCTGAAACGGCGGATCGATGCGGTGCCGTTTATTGACACCTTTGATCTCAAATTCAACAACTTCGTCAAACGGCCCGTCCCCTCCAGCCAGGCGGTGATGTTCTGCCTGATGGACGTCTCGGGCTCCATGGATCAGGCCACCAAGGAGATGGCCAAGCGTTTCTATATCCTGCTCTATCTGTTCCTGAGCCGGACCTACAAGAACGTAGAGGTGGTCTATATCCGCCACCACACCCAGGCCAAGGAGGTGGACGAGCACGAGTTCTTTTACTCCCAGGAGACCGGCGGCACCATCGTCTCCAGCGCCCTCAAGATGATGAATGACATCATCAACGAGCGTTACCCAGCCAACCAGTGGAACATCTATGCGGCGCAGGCGTCGGATGGTGACAACTGGGCCGATGACTCACCGCAATGCCGGGAGATCCTGGCGCGGGACATCATGCCGCGAGTGCGCTACTACTCGTACATCGAGATCACCACCCGTGCCCACCAAACCTTGTGGCACGAATATGAGTCGGTAGCCAGCCAGTTCCCCCACTTTGCGATGGAGCATATTCGCAAGGTCGAGGATATCTATCCGGTGTTCCGGGAGCTGTTCAAGAAACAAGCGGCGTGAGGGAGGTCATATGGTAGAAACCGCAAGAAAAGTCGCACCGCTGGACGATGGCCCGGACTGGAACTTCGACCTGCTGGACATTTACCATCAGGAGATAGCCCGGGTCGCCCGCTTCTACAAGCTGGATACCTACCCCAACCAGATCGAGGTGATCACAGCCGAGCAGATGATGGATGCCTACTCCAGCGTCGGTATGCCTATCGGCTATCAACACTGGTCGTTCGGCAAGCGCTTTATCCACACCGAGCGCAACTACAAGCGTGGCCAGATGGGGTTGGCCTACGAGATCGTTATCAACTCGGATCCCTGCATTGCCTATCTGATGGAGGAGAACACCATGCCGATGCAGGCGCTGGTGATGGCCCACGCCTGCTACGGTCATAACTCCTTCTTCAAGAACAACTACCTGTTCAAGGCGTGGACCGATGCCTCTTCCATCATCGACTACCTGCTGTTTGCCAAAAAATACATCACCGAGTGTGAAGAGAAGCACGGCATCGAGGCGGTGGAGCAGTTGCTCGACTCCTGCCATGCCCTGATGAACTTCGGGGTGGATCGTTATAAACGGCCGCAGAAGATCTCGATGGCTGAGGAGAAGCGGCGCCAGAAGGCGCGCGAAGACTATCTGCAAACTCAGGTCAACGAGCTATGGCGCACCCTGCCCAAGCAGCATAAAGCGGCAGGGGTGGAGGACAGACGATATCCTGCCGAGCCTCAGGAGAACATTCTCTATTTCATCGAGAAAAATGCCCCCCTGCTGGAACCCTGGCAGCGCGAGATAGTGCGCATTGTGCGCAAGATCAGCCAGTACTTCTATCCGCAAAAGCAGACCCAGGTGATGAACGAGGGGTGGGCCACCTTCTGGCACTACACCATCCTTAATCACCTCTATGACGAGGGCAAGCTGAGCGATCGCTTCATGATGGAGGTGCTGCACAGCCACACCAATGTGGTCTATCAACCGGCTTACAACAGTCGCTACTATTCGGGGATCAACCCCTATGCGCTGGGGTTTGCCATGTTTACCGACCTGCGCCGCATCTGCGAGAACCCGACCGAGGAGGACAGATACTGGTTCCCCGATTACGCTGGCAGCAACTGGGTGGAGACGCTGCATTTTGCCATGCAGAACTTCAAGGATGAGAGCTTCATCAGCCAGTTCCTGAGTCCCAAGGTGATGCGCGACATGAAGTTGTTCGCCATTGATGACGACGATCTGAAAAACTACATCAAGGTCTCCGCCATCCATAATGACGAGGGTTACCGTCAGGTGCGCAACACCCTGTCAGCCCAATACAACCTCAGCAATCTGGAGCCAAATATTCAGGTCTACAACGTTGCCGTGAAGGGGGATCGCTCCCTCACCCTGCGCTATGTTCCCCACAACCGGATCCCTCTTGCTGACTCACGCCACGAGGTGCTTAAACATCTCCACCAACTATGGGGATTCGACGTGGTGCTGGAGCAGGACAATGGCGAGCTGCCACCCGATATCATAGGTCGCTGCCCGGAACGAAAACCTGGTATATAACCCTTGCTGCAACCATCACAAATGGCCCACTTCGGTGGGCCTTTCTCATAACGTGTAGTGGTATAGCGAATTTGGCCACTTGGTTAGAAGTGATACCCTCACGTCACACCTTGTCCGGTTTGTCGGACACACTCGAACAAAGAATCATTTGAGCCTTGTTAAATGGAGGTCTCCGTAAAGCTCGGCTCGGGTGCCAAGGGCTGCACCGGCTCGCAGTAGGGAATGCGGCTTAACACCGGCGCCTTGACCAGGGCGGCCAGTTGATCGGAGCGGCGCAGGCTGGCATCCGCCAGTTCAGCCACCAGCGCCAGACCGCAGCCGAGCCCCAGCCCACCAACAATGCCTGCCAGCAAAAACAGCCAGAGCGGGTAGTTGCTCGGTTTGCTGGGGGCAAAGGGTTTGTCGATCACCTTGATCCGCTCCCCCTGCTCGAAGTTGCCCAGATCGCCGGTCACCTTGGCCTTCTCATAGCGCAGCAGCAAATCCTGATAGAGGGTGCGTTTGACCGCCAGATCCCGCTCCAGCTCGGCGAGTTGGCGTTCGGTATCGCCCTGGGAGTCGACCACCTTGTCCAGTCCATCGAGCTGGCTCTTCAGGCCGGCGGTGTTTTGCTCCGCCTCCGTCAGCTGCGTCTGGGCCAGCTGCCACTCGGGCCCACGGGCCATATCCGGCTGGGATTTGAGCTGCTCGAACTCCTGCTGCAACTGGTCAATCTGATAGCGCAAACTCTGCACCTTGCTGTGCTCGTCGCTGTAGCGGGCTCGCAGCAACACCAGCTCGGTGCGCATCAGTTGCAGCTTCTCATCCAGTTGGCGGGCCAGCTGGCTCTCCTGCCCCAGCGAGAGCTGATCGACCCGGGCCTTGGCCTGCTGCAGGGTGATCAGGCTCTCGGCATAACGCTCCTGCAAACCATAGAGACGGGCGACGTTGGTACTCTGCTGCTGGGGCAAGGCACTGGCATGCTCCCGTTTAAAGTCGGCAAGCAGCTGCTCGGCCGCTTGCAGTTCGCTGCGGCGGCTGTCGAGCTGACTTTGCAGGAAACGTTCGGACGATTCCGCCGACTGGCGCCCCTTGCTGAGCAGGTTGAAGAAAAAGCGCCGCGAAATGGCTTCGAGCAAACCGGCGCTGTTGGCCGCCGAATCCGCTTTTACCTTTATCTCGATCACCTCATCGCCAATCAGCCGCAACGAGACGGCACTCGAGAGCCAGTCCATGATGGCATCGCGCTGAGCTGGCGGGGTTTCGTCATTGACCAGACCGCGATCCCGCGCCACCCCATCCAGTACATAACGGCTGCGCAGCAGGGCTTCGAGCACCGCAAAGCGATCCTTGAGACTCTCCTGAGTGATCAGATCCTTGAGGGTCGGGGTCTGGTTGGCATCTTGCGGCACCATAAAGGTGGTGCGGCTCTCATACTCCTTGGGGGTGAGCAGGCCGACCGTCACGCCCACCAGCGGCATCACCAGTACCGGGATCAGCAGCAGATAGCGACGGCGCCAGGCGGCAAAGAGAATGATGTAGAGGTTGTAATAGAACTGAAGAGGCATGGCATCACTCCCTGAGAAAGGCCCTCCCCCCGTACGATGCAAAGGCAGTGCCACTACAGGAGCAGATCGCCTCTGTGGGCAGATCGCAAGAGTGGTACAAGATTCGCATTCTCCCGCTATCCGGGGTGTTACCCCTTCCCTTGCCGGAGCGCGAACCATGTTGTCATCAACCCCGTCGCACAAACCCCATCCCCGCGGGAGCACCAGCGCCCAGCCCGTCGTACAACCTGTTGTTCAACCAGTCGTGCAACCAGTTGTTCAAATCGTGCAGCACCTGCAGCCCGGCGGGCTGGAGACCATGGTGCTCAACCTCACGCAGGCGAGCCCTGCCGAGCAGCCGGTGCATATCATCTCCCTCGAAGGGCGCAAAAGGGATGTGCTAAGGGCATGGCCCGCTCTGCATCCCTTCGCGGGCCACATTCACTGTCTGGAAAAGCCCGCAGGCTGGTCGCTTACGACCCTCTGGCGGCTCACCCGACTGCTGCGCCAACTCAAGCCCATCGCGGTACATACCCACCATCTGGGGCCCATGCTCTATGGCGGTCTGGCCAGTCGGCTGGCCCGGGTGTCCACTCTGGTACACACAGAGCACGATGCCTGGTATCTCGATGATCCCCATCAGCGCACGCTGGCCCTGTGGGGGCTGCGCGCCTTCAAACCCATTCTGGTGGCCGATGCCACGCCGGTGGCCAACCAGCTGCTGGCCAAGCTGGGCCAGCTGTCGCCAACCGTGATCCCCAACGGCATCGATGAGCAGCGTTTTGCCCCGGGCGCCGCCGCCCTCGCCCGTCAGGAGATGGGATTGCCGCAAGGGGTCAAGTTGATTGGCTGCGCCGCCCGCCTTGAATCGGTCAAGGGTCACACCTTGCTGCTGGAGGCGATCCGCGCCCTGCCGGAGGAGGTGCATCTTGCGTTGGCAGGGGTCGGCAGTTTGCAAAATGCGTTGCAACAACAGTGTCAGCAACTGGGGATCGCCCATCGGGTCCATTTTCTGGGGCTGGTCGAAAACATGCCGCGCTTCTATCAGGGGCTGGATCTTTTCTGCCTCCCATCGCTGGCGGAGGGGATGCCGCTTTGCGTGCTGGAAGCGCAGGCCTGCGGGGTGCCGGTGGTGATGAGCGACGTGGGGGCGGCCAGAGAGATCGTCTGTCAGGCCAGCGGCCATATCCTGTCGGAGCGGGATCCCGGCCGCCTTGCCCAGCTTCTGGCACAAGGGTTGCTGCAGTGCCATAGCCTGCGTGCCGTCACCCGAGAGTTTGTGTGCCAGCAAAGCAGCTTGAGCCGGATGGCTCAGGCCTATCAGCAGCTTTACAGCCGCTGATCAAGCGACCCGATGACCAGAGGAGCATCCCATGGAGTGGATCATGATCGTGTTCTGGCTGTGCGCTGTACTGGTGGTCTACCACCATGTCGGCTATCCCCTGCTGCTCAAATTCGGTGGTCGGCAGGCGCGCAAGGTGGCCAATCCGCCCCGCCCACTGGATCGGGGATTCAAAGCAGAGGCCGCCGATGAGGCGCTGCCGACCATCACCCTGCTGATGCCGGTCTACAACGAGTCGGCGACCATCGCGGCCAAGCTGCAAAACCTCGCCAGCCTCGATTACCCCGCCGACAAGCTGTGGGTGCATGTGCATTTCGACGGCTGCAGCGACAACAGTTACCCCATTGCACTCAGCCAGCTCGGTGATCCCGCCCTGCAGCAGTTGCAGATCAGGCTGTTTGATCACCCCCGCAATCGCGGCAAGGTCGCCGTGCTCAACGAGGCCATAACCCGGGTGCACAGCGATCTGGTGGCCCTCACCGATGTCTCGGCCCTACTGCCCATCGACAGCCTGCTGCTGGCAGTCGCCCATTTTGCCGATCCCAAGGTGGGTGTAGTCGGGGAGGCATACCGCTTCTGGCAACCGGGCTCCCAGGGCGAGGAGAGTTACTGGCACTATCAAAGCCAGATCAAGCTCTGCGAGTCGGCCCTTGGCGGCATGCTGGGGGCCCACGGGGCCTTTTACATGATGCGCCGGGAGTGCCTCACCCCGCTGGCCGCCGATACCATCAACGACGATTTCATCCTGCCGATGCAGGCCATCGCCAAGGGGTATCGGGCTGTCTATGACAATCGCTGCGCCGCACTGGAGCTGGAAATTTCGGATGCCGCGCTGGAGGCGACACGGCGCAAGCGGATCGGCGCTGGCAACACCCAGCAGCTGCTGCGGTTGCTGCCCCTGCTGCACCCCAAGTTCGGCTGGGTTGCCTTCAACTTTGCCAGTGGCAAGGGGCTGCGGGTGTTGATGCCGCTCTGCCTGACCCTGCAGTGGCTCTGCGCCATCCCGCTGGCCACTCAATCCCTGCTGTTTCAGCTGCTGCTGGGGCTGCAACTGCTGGGGTATCTGCTGGTCATCCTGATCCAGCTGACCCCTGTGCACCCCTGGCCCAATCTGTTTCGCAAGATCCACTATCTGGTGCTCGGACACTGGTACAACGGCATGGGCACCCTGCGCTACTGCCTGCGCGCCCCCATACGTTTCATGTCACAGGAGAAAGCGGTATGACACACCCCATTCCAAGATTGACCCTGGTGGTCAAACGCAGCATGGATCTGCTCGGTGCCACTCTTGGCCTGCTGCTGACGCTGCCGCTGTGGCCACTGATCATGCTGGCCATCCGGCTCGATAGCCCGGGGCCAGTGTTCTTTCGTCAGCTGCGGATCGGGCGCAGCCACGCCACCCATACCGAGCTCTTTTTCATGATCAAGTTTCGCACCATGCGCGCTGACGCCGAGGCGGCCACCGGGCCGGTCTGGTGTGGCAAGGGGGACAGCCGGATCACCCGCAGCGGTGACTTCCTGCGCAAAACCCGGCTCGATGAGCTACCGCAGTTTATCAATGTGCTCAAGGGGGAGATGTCGCTGATCGGCCCCCGTCCGGAGCGACCCGGGATCGCCAACCGGCTGGAAGATGCGGTGCCGTACTTTATCGAACGCACCTATGAAGTAGCCCCCGGCATTACCGGTCTGGCACAGGTCAATCAGGGTTATGACGAGTCGCTCGATGATGTGCGCAGCAAGCTGGCGTTCGATCTGGCCTACTCGGTCGCCCTGCTCCACCCCTGGCGCTGGCTGGTGCAGGATGTACATATCATTGGCAAGACGATCGCCATCATGGTCGGCAAGAAGGGGCGCTAATTCCGCCAATCTCAGCCACACCTCAACCCCATCAGGCCATTGCCACTGCAATGGCCTTTTTATGGCGCATCCTTGTGGCACATCAGCGGTGATCATTGAGAAGTCAGCGATCTGATCGCCATCACCTGGCCCCATCCAAAGGCCTGATGCCTGCTTGACCAACCGCAGAAACCCGAGCAACGCCTTTTCACAGGGACGAACCGCCCCGTCACTCCAAATGCGGCACATAAAAAACGAGTGGCCAGCGGCCACTCGTTCACACTATTGAAAAAAAACTAATTTCAGACAAATCGGGTGCTCTCATCAAACAAAATCAATGCGTTACGATGACTATTTTGGCTTTGGCAACAATCTGAGGCCAAGCGGCCTCTCTTGTTTGTCTCATATGTTTGACTTGGATAGTTTTGTGGATGGTTGTCGCGGATGGCTGCCGCAGATTGCGGCCTCGGGGTTATCCACCACAGGGTTTCGCGGGCGATACGTTTTGTCCTGAATACCTGACCACCCAACTTGGCATGTCATCCTTGTTGTGGCCAGCCTGCATCACCAGTTTGAGCGCAACCAGCTCCGCCTGCTGGCAGTCCAGTTGATGCAAACGGGCAGTGATCTTTTGCTTCAACTGCTGTCGCAGTTTTGTCTGCTGGTAGGTGTGGCCCTGCTCTGCTCGCAACCTCCGCCGCCATTGACGCCAATCCTGCAACTGGCCGAGTCGCTCCTGCCAGTGAGTCAGGGTGCTCAACCAGCTTGGATCTCCACTCCCCAGATCCAGCAACAGTTCCACGCCATAACGGGCCTGCTTGATCTCGAGGCGCAGCAGATGCCAGCGGCGCAACTGTTGCTGACGGTCGCTGGCAGATTTCCCAACGCAGAGAATATGCTCATCGAGAGCGCTCTGCGCCTCATCAAGGCGCAGGGCCAGATGCTGCTGATAGAGCGACACCAATACCCATCCATTCGGCACCTGCGCCACCGCCGCGATCCAGCGGGCCAGTCGCCGCGACAACAGGGGCACGCGGCAGGCCGATTTGTGGGTATTACCAGTGCTGGTAGGCGGCTTGCCAAAACGCTCGGCGTAGACCTGAGCCTCCCGCAGCGCCGAGAGTCGCCCGACCGAGCGCAGCAGACGGCGCTCCAGCTCGGGATGATAGGTGAGTGGCCGCCACAGGGCGAGCAGCGCCAGCAGGCGGCGCGCCGCGATACGGTAGCCATGCACGGCCGGTTCGCTGGCCTCTTCGCGCACCGCCCGCGCCGCCTCCTGATAACGGGCGACCCAACCCTTTGCCTGAGTCAGCAACAGACTTTCCTCGTCAGCGTCCATCTCGCCCCCGCCGCTTCAGTTGGTGTGAAAGCCCTGACCGCCGGGCGGCAGCGCCTCTTCATACTCCATCCGGGTCACCCGGGCGGTACGCGGACCATGCTCCAACCAACCCAGCATCATCTGCACCCCCTGCGCGGGGCCGCTAATGAGGATCTCCACCGACCCATCCTCCAGGTTGTAGGCATGGCCGCGCAGCCCCAGCTGCAAGGCACGCTCACGGGTGAAGTAGCGAAATCCGACCCCTTGTACCTGCCCCCACACCCGAATGACAAACGATTGCTCTCCCATTTCTCACACCTTCTGCTTAAGAAAAAAATTCCCGAGACGATAATGTGCCCGACACTCTATCTTCTGCAGGATGCTGCTCCATTATGAAAGAAGTTAAATTCCGGTGGGTTGACCGCTATCTCATTCACCTCACCATCAGTGAAAAATTCCATATCGCGTTCTGGCTTCCCCTGCTGATCATCGCCTTTCTCAGCTGGTATCTGCTGGCAAACAGCCACGATCAGGAGATAAAGCTCAAGATTGAACAGTTGCAACAGCGGGTCGAAACAACCGCACAACTGGTCAGCCAGCAGCCAACTCTCATCCTGCCGGCCGATCTGCACCTCCAGCCACAAGGGGTGAGCGGGCTCGAGCAACAGGGCGATCGCTACCGCTTCACCGCGCCAGCAGGTCAGGCGGGCTATGTCACCGGCGAGCTCGACACCGGTAACCTCTCCATGTGGGAGGGTCAGGGCTCGACCCTAATCCTGATCGGCACACTGGCAGCCCTGATGGCACTGGTGACCCACTACCTGATGACCTTTGTCTCCGGTGCGCTCTACTCCACCAACAAGGCGCTGCAAACCGTGGCTGACGGCGATCTCACCTTCCGCCTCAACTTCTTCCCGGTGCGCGACGAGTTCTCCACCCTGGCGGGCAGCATCGACCGCTTTACCGACCGCCAGCACCAGATCGTCAAACTGGTGGAGGAGTCTGCCGAAGCGCTGACCATGGCCGCCGACGAGTTTCGTGACCATGCCCGCGAAGGTGAGACCATGGCGCGCTCCCAACGCCAGCACATGGATTCACTGGCTACCGCCATGGAGCAGATGTCGGCAGCGATCCGCGAAGTGGCACGCAATGCCAACGACACCCTGCAGCAGACTCGCCAGTCAAGTGAAGAAGCGGCCAATGGCGCCAACCGGGTAGCACGCACCATAGAAGCGATCCGCACCTTGGCCGACGAAATTGGCAACGCCTCCGGCGCGGTCGAGCAGCTTACCCACAATGCCAACCGGATCAACGAGGTGGTCAACGTCATCAATGCCATCTCCCAGCAGACCAACCTGCTGGCCCTCAACGCCGCCATCGAAGCGGCCCGGGCCGGTGAGCAGGGCCGCGGCTTTGCGGTGGTGGCGGACGAGGTGCGCACCCTCGCCAGCCGTACCCAGCAGGCGACAGTGGAGATCCAGCAGATGATCGAAGAGCTGCAGACAGGTACCGGCGCGCTGAACGACATCATGGAGAAAACCGTGGATCGCGCCGCCAGCAGCCAGCGACTCATCAGCGAGGTGGGGCTCGATATCGAGAAGCTGAGCAACCACAGCGATGCGGTACTGGAGATGAGCACCCAGATCGCCACCTCCAGCGAGGAGCAGAGCTCGGTCGCCGCCGAGATCTCTCACAATCTGGATCAGGTGCGCCATGAAGCGGCGCAAGTGGAAGCCGCCGCCAGCGCCTCGGTAGCCGGTACTCAGGGGCTGAAAGCCACCGCCAGCGAGCTGACCCAGGCACTCAAGGGGATCAGGATCTGATCTGTCAGTCACATCCGGTTTGGGCACGCTGATGCACCGGGCCGTTTGAGTTTTACCTGCGGGCCACATAGAATGTGGCCCCTTTTCTTTTGACCATCTGGCAAACATCAATGAGCGCTTCCATCTATCTCGTCAAAGGCCGCGAAAAATCCCTGCTGCGTCGCCACCCCTGGATCTTCTCCAAGGGGATTGAGCGGGTTCAGGGCAACCCCATTGACGGCGATACCGTCGAGATCTATGCCAACGATGGCAAGTGGCTCGCCCGTGGCGCCTGGTCAGGCAGCTCCCAGATCCGTGCCCGGGTCTGGACCTTCGATAAAGAAGAGACCATCGATCTCGACTTCTTTATCCGTCGTCTCAAATATGCGCAGGAGTCTCGCGATCCGCTGATCAAGCGTCAGGGTCTCACCGGCTATCGCCTCTGCGCCGCCGAATCCGACGGTCTGCCGGGTCTGACCATCGACCGCTACGCCGATTTTCTGGTGTGCCAAATTCTCTCCGCCGGTGCCGAGTTCCAGCGTGAGCTGATAACGCAAGCACTGCGTACACTCTACCCCGAGTGCAGCATCTATGAGCGCTCCGATGTGGCAGTACGCAAGAAGGAAGGGCTGAAAGAGCGCACCGGCGTCATTTATGGCGAGACCCCGAACGAGCCGGTGGTCATCGAGGAGAATGGCGGCGTCAAGATCCTGGTGGATATTCGCAACGGCCACAAAACCGGTTTCTATCTGGATCAGCGGGATAACCGTCAGGCTGCCGCCAAGTACACCGAAGGCAAGCGGGTGCTCAACTGCTTCTGCTACACCGGTGGGTTTGGCGTCTATGCCCTCAAGGGCGGCGCCAAAGAGGTGGTCAACGTCGATCTCTCCCAGAATGCGCTGGATATCGCCCGCCAGAACGCCGAGCTGAACGGGCTCGATACCAGCAACACCCAGTTTGTCCGTCATGACGTGTTCAAGCTGCTGCGTGAATATCGCGAGAAGGGCGAGAAGTTCGACGTCATCGTGCTAGATCCGCCCAAGTTCGCCGAGAGCAAGGCCCAACTGCTGGGTGCCTGCCGCGGCTACAAGGACATCAACATGCTGGCGTTCCAGCTGCTGGCGCCGGGTGGCGTGCTCTTGACCTACTCCTGCTCCGGCCTGATGGAGCAGAGCCTGTTCCAGAAGATCGTTGCCGATGCGGCGCTCGACGCCGGTCGCGATGCCCAGATCCTGGAGCTGCTCTCCCAGGCCTCCGATCACCCCATCGGTACCGCCTATCCGGAAGGCTTCTACCTCAAGGGTCTGGTGGTACGCGCCCGCTGATCGGCAACCACCTTCCCTTGTGATCAATCAGGCCCCTTGCGGGCCTGATTGTTTTGCTTAACGCCTCTAGACCTGACCCTCGCCCCGTTGACCACCCTCTCTGCTGTATGGGTGTTCTCTCTCCTCCTCTTTCCCTGCCTGCGTCCCACGTCTTTATCTGTTTAAATTTTTTTGCACAATAACTGCACATTTATGATTTAAATCACACCCGTATGACTCTCTTTTCCGTAGTGTGATCCCACCTGCGGCAGCCAAGCCGGGGCAACCGTCCCATCAGGAGTGATGGACGGTACAACAACAAAAATCGATGTCAGGCCAAGCTGAACATCACAAGGGATCCCGTTATGAATCAATCATTGCCGCTGTTAACGCCGCTGCGGGGCATCGCTGCCCTGATGGTGGTGCTGTTCCATGCCCGCTTGCTGCTCTTTCCCCAGTGGATGGAGTCGATCGCAGGCCACACCCAACTCATCGAGAATGGCTACCTCTGGGTCGATCTGTTCTTTATTTTGAGCGGCTTGGTGCTGGCCCATGTCTATGGCGAGGCCTTCACCCGCACACCCCGCACCGTGAGCTATGGCCGTTTTCTCTGGCTACGGCTGACCCGCGTCTACCCCCTCTATCTGGTAACCCTGCTGCTGCTGGTCGGCTGGGAGCTTTACAAGGCGCAGCACGGGGTGGGCTTCTACGCCGGCCCTTTGTTCAAGATGTGGGAGTGGGAAGGGATGCCCCCCTTCGGCTCCCCCTTCACTCCGGCCGAGGCGCTGCCGAGTGCCTTCCTGCTGCTGCAGGTGGTGACCGATCACGGACTGACCTGGAACTTCGCCGCCTGGTCCCTCAGCGTGGAGTGGATCAGCTACCTGCTGTTCCCGCTGCTGATTCCGCTGGCGGTCACCCGCAGTCGCTGGAGCCATCTCGCCCCCCTGCTGGCGCTGACGGTGCTTGCCTTTATCGTGCACAGTCGCGGCACCCTGGATGTCACCAGCGGCGCGCTGGCGGTGGGGCGCGGGGTGAGTGAATTTGTGCTCGGCCTCTGGCTGCTGCCGAGGGTCAAGGCCGCGCAAGGCTTGCCCATGATGAAGCGAGATCTGCCGCTGCTGGTCGCCTTTGTGCTGCCCTTCGCACTGATGCAGTTCACCATGACGCAGCAGCTGACACTGCTGCTGATCGGCTCCTACGTGCTGCTGATCTGGATTGCCGCCTGCCAAGGCGATCGCCAAAGCCCGCTGCTGCACCTCCTGGATAACCGCTTCACCAACTGGCTGGGGGATCTCTCCTACTCCCTCTACCTGCTCCACGCGCTGGTGCTGCTCACCGGCTGCGAGCTTATCCACTATCTGGCGCCGGGGATCACCGAATGGTGGTATGGCCAAACCAACCCGCTGCTGGGGGTGGTAGCAACCTTGCTGATGCTGGCGGTGCTGATCGGATTCTCGGCGCTGAGCTACAACCTGCTGGAGCGGCCACTGCAACGGCGCCTGCGCCGCTGGGGCAAGGCTCGCCAGCCGGTGCTGGAGCAAGCCGGCTAATCTGCTTTCGCCAACTGATAGCCCCGCTGAGGTTAAACCGACCTCAGCGGGGCAACTCCACGATTTCTCTTCACCCCTGCCGATAATTGAGTGGCTCAAGCCAGCGTTCTACTCCCTTAACTTCCACCCGCCAATCCCCTTCGCTTTGTGTGAATTCCTGTTCGAACCGGAGGGGGCATTTGTGGCATAATGCCCTGTCCTGTGGCCCTTGGCGGGGCGGTTGGCGCATCTGTCGCCTCTTCTTCCCCGTCCTACCCGGCAGCCCTGCGTGACTGCCTGACATCACTGCTTCCAGAAGCAGCCAAGGCCACCTATTTTTGCGGCTCTTTACATGACGGTAGATGGCCGCGCATTGACCAAGATGGCTCCCGCAGAGCCTCTGCACACGGTGCACAAACAAGGGGTAAGTATGTCTTCCATTCGTCTGACCCAATACAGCCACGGCGCTGGCTGTGGCTGCAAAATCTCTCCCAAGGTGCTCGACACCATTCTCAAGAGCCAGATCCCGGGCTTCAACGACCCGACCCTGATCGTTGGCAACAGCAGCAAGGATGACGCGGCCGTGGTCGATATCGGCAACGGTCAGGGCATTGTCTCCACCACCGACTTCTTCATGCCCATCGTCGATGACCCCTTCACCTTTGGCCGCATCGCCGCCACCAACGCCATCAGCGACATCTACGCCATGGGCGGCAAGCCTATCGTTGCCATCGCCATCCTCGGCTGGCCCATCAATACCCTGCCTGCCGAAGTGGCCCAGCAGGTGATCGACGGTGGCCGTCAGGTGTGCCATGAAGCGGGCATTTCACTGGCCGGTGGCCACAGCATCGATGCCCCCGAGCCCATCTTCGGCCTCGCGGTGACCGGTATCGTGCCCCTTGACGCCATCAAGCAGAACGACACCGCCAAGGTGGGTGACACCCTCTATCTGACCAAGCCTATCGGTATCGGCATCCTCACCACCGCCCAGAAGAAGAGCAAGCTCAAACCCGAGCACGAGCAACTGGCCCCCAACGCCATGTGCACCCTCAACAAGATTGGCCAGCGTTTTGCCGCACTGCCGGGTGTTCATGCCATGACCGATGTCACCGGCTTTGGTTTGGCTGGTCATCTGCTGGAGATGTGTGAAGGCTCCGGCGTCAGCGCCCGTCTCGATTTCAAGGCGCTGCCGCTGCTTGATGAGGTGGATTACTACCTCGCCGAGGGCTGCGTACCGGGCGGTACCCTGCGCAACCACGACTCCTACGGCCACAAGCTGGATGCCATGGACGATCGCACCCGCAACATCATGTGCGACCCGCAAACCAGCGGCGGCCTGCTGGTCGCCGTGGGTAAAGAGAGCGAAGCCGAGCTGCTCGCCATCGCGCGCGAAGCTGGCCTTGCGCTCTCGCCCATCGGCCAGATCAAGCCCCTTGAGGGCTCCCGCTTTATCGAGATTGTCCAATGAGTGAATTGCCACTGGCCACGGACTACGCCCAGATTTTTTTAGGCGATGTGCCGTTGATTGATGTGCGCGCCCCCATCGAGTTCAAGGAGGGGGCCTTCCCCTGCTCGACCAGCCTGCCCTTGATGACAGACGATGAGCGCGCCCAGGTGGGGACCTGCTTCAAGAAGCAGGGTCAGGCCGCCGCCATTGAGCTTGGACACAAGCTGGTGGGGGGAGCAGTACGTGCCGAACGACTCGAAGGCTGGCTGGCGCAGTTGCGCCAGCAGCCCGATGCCCTGCTCTACTGCTTTCGCGGCGGCCTGCGCTCGCAAACTGTACAACAGTGGTTGGCAGATGCCGGGGTCACTCGCCCCCGCGTCGCCGGTGGCTACAAGGAGCTCCGCCGCTTCCTGATCGACACCCAGGACAAGGCCTCTGCAGAGTGCCACTGGACTGTGCTGACCGGCATGACCGGCTCCGGCAAGACCCATATGCTGGACCATGTGGCCCAGGCGCTCGATCTGGAGGGGCACGCCCATCACAGGGGCTCGTCGTTTGGTCAGCTGCCCGGCGGCCAGCCCAGCAACATCAACTTTGAAAACAACATGGCCATCGAATTGCTCAAGCGCCGCCATCAGGGCGAGCATGCCTTCGTGGTCGAGGACGAGAGCCGCCTGATCGGCCGCTGCTGCCTGCCCCTCTCCCTCCATGAGGCCATGAGTCAGGCACCGCTGGTGGTGGTGGACGTTCCGCAAATCGATCGGGCCGAGCAGATCCGCGAAGATTACGTGCACGATCTCTGGCTGCGCTATCAAGCCATGTATGGCCAAGAAGAGGGATGGCCGCTGTTTGCCGCCTACCTCACCGATGCGTTGGCCCGTCTCAAGCGCCGCCTCGGCGATCAGGCCCACCGCGAGCTGGATGCCCTGATGCAGACCGCCCTCACCGAGCAGGAAAAGAGCGGCGATACCACGCTGCATCTGGCCTGGATCACGTTGCTGCTGACCCGCTACTACGACCCCATGTATCTCTATCAGCTTGGCAACAAGCAGGAGCGCATCGTGTTCCGC
Source organism: uncultured Aeromonas sp. (assembly GCA_945957575.1). GTDB lineage: Bacteria > Pseudomonadota > Gammaproteobacteria > Enterobacterales > Aeromonadaceae > Aeromonas. Next base: position 22,343 of record CAMFLW010000041.1, read on the forward strand.
GGTGACAAACAGGCCTGTCTCGACTATTTCGCCGAGCAGCATGCCAGCGCGCTGCGCGGCTGACCCATCCCAAGAGAGGAACTCTATGTTGAAATTCGAGGTGATCCCGGTCACCCAGTTCGCCCAGAACTGCTCCCTCATCTGGTGTGACGAGACCCATCAGGCGGCCCTGATCGATCCGGGCGGCGAAGCGGACAAACTGCTGGCTGCCATCGCCAAGCGCGGCCTGACCCTGACTCATATCCTGCTGACCCACGGTCATCTGGATCACGTCGGTGCAGCCGCCGAGCTGCGGGAAAAAACCGGCGTCGCCATTACCGGCCCCCACAAGGAGGACGCCTTCTGGCTCGACATGCTGCCCCAGCAGAGCCAGATGTTCGGCTTCGCCCATACCCCCGCGTTCACGCCGGATCGCTGGCTGGAGCAGGGTGACAAGGTGCAGCTTGGCCAGTGCGAGCTGGATGTCTACTTCTGCCCCGGCCACACCCCGGGCCATATCGTGCTGCTGAACCAGGCCGAAAAACTCGCCTGGGTTGGTGATGTGCTGTTTGCCGGCAGCATCGGCCGCACCGACTTCCCCCGTGGGGATCACAGCACGCTGATCAAGTCGATCACCGAGACCCTGCTGCCGCTAGGGGACGAGATCGTCTTTATCCCGGGCCACGGCCCCAGCTCCACCTTCGGTCGCGAGAAGGTGAGCAACCCCTACCTGACCCAGCCTATCTGGTGATCAAAAAAAGCAGCGGTGTTAGCCGCTGCCTTTTCTTCTCTGCTCTCTTTTTCATTCTCGACTCCCGCCATCCGGCCAGCCATGTCCCACCTGCGTTCCACATTTCAGCATGCCCATTTGTCTCTTTCGCCCAATAAAAATCCCCACCCGAGGGTGAGGATTGATTTATAGGTGCAACCGTCTGGTGGCTTATTGTGCCAGCAGGTGACCGACCAGCTCATGACGCCACCCTTGCAGCAGCAT
>CAMFLW010000042.1 GCA_945957575.1 uncultured Aeromonas sp.
CCAGGTAGTACTTGGAGAAGTCCTCGATCTTCCACTTCACGTAGGAGTCGATGATCAGATCTTTCTTCTCGGAGGTGACAAAACGGTCGGCCTGGCTGTCAATGGTCTGGATGCGGGCATCCATCTTGCGAACCTGGTCGATGAGCGGCACCTTGAAGTGTAGGCCCGGCTCATAGAGGCGGGGCTCACCGGAGTCAACCCGCTTCACCTTGCCAAACTGCACCACAATCCCCTTCTGACCTTCATCAACGATAAAGACAGAGGAGAAGCAGACCATGGCAGCCACAGCGATTGCACCAATAGCTAGCTTTTTCATCTATCAGTTTCTCCCTGAGCTGAAGCGGTCACCGCTACGCAGCGGCGTTGTCGGCATAGAGTTGGTACCCTCGTTGGCAACGGGGACCTGCTCTGCGACCGGGGCGACAGTGGCACGATCAGACTGGACCGCATTCGGCTTGCCGGACAGCTTGTCGAGCGGCAAGTAGATCATGCTGTTGTTGCCTGCCGGCATGTCGACCACCACCTTGTTGGCTTGCTGATAGAGCTCTTCCATCGTTTCCAGATAGATACGCTCACGGGTCAGCTCGGGGGCAGCCTGATACTGGGGCAGCAGCTCGTTGAAACGAGCAACTTCACCCTGGGCTTTCAACACGATCTGGGACTTGTAAGCTTCCGCTTCCTGCTCCAGACGCTTGACCGAACCACGTGCCTTCGGCTCCACTTCACGAGCATAGGCTTCTGCTTCACGAATGAAGCGCTGTTCATCTTCCTGAGCGGAGATCGCATCATCGAAGGCGTCTTTCACCTCTTCCGGCGGACGCGCCGGCAGGAAGTTGACGTCGACGATCTGCAGACCCATCTGGTAGGGCTCGATGATGCCATCGATCACCTGCCAGGTTTCCTGACGCACTTTCTCACGACCGGTGGTCAGCACATCATCCATCCGGGTATGACCCACCACGTAGCGCAGGGCGCTATCGGTGGCCTGACCCAGACTCTCGTCGGCATTGGTCACGCTGAATAGATACTGCTCGGGATTGACGACCCGGTACTGTACGTCCATCTCGACCCGTACCACGTTCTCATCCTGAGTCAGCATGAAACCGGAAGCAGGCAGGGAGCGCACGGACTCGACGTCCACCGGGATCACTTGATCGATAAAGGTCGGTTTCCAGCGCAGGCCCGGCTCGACAATATGGGAAAACTTGCCAAACCGCAGCACGGCACCACGCTCTGCTTCGCGAATGGTGTAGAAGCCGCTGACGACCCACACCACCACAGCCACAACCAGCGCGATGGAGATACCAAAGCGACCTATATCGCCGCCAGATTTGCCGCCACCAAACAAGCCACCGAAACGGCGACTCACTTTGCGCAGCATTTCATCCAGATCAGGGGGTCCCTGATTCTTGCCGTTATTCCCCCAAGGGTCACGGTCTTTGCCGTTGTTACCAGGCTCATTCCAAGCCATCAGCGTCTCCATTAATACATGCGGATGGATATCATCTCTACCGGGCTATCATACGTTGAGAAGCCCCTAAGGGTTCATCTTCATCGACGAATCAATGCCTGATAAAGCGTTGTAAACTCTCACCTTCCTGTTTCACGAGGCGGTTCCAGTCGGCCACTTGCAAGCGGACTTCCAGCACGAAATCACCCTCCTCGCTAAAACCTTCCTGCTCGATCCCTTTCAGCTGATAGAGCGCACTGCGCAATCTCGCGGCAGAAGGAGGCAACTGCAGGGTGTGATGCACCATGGAGCCAGCCAACAATTCGGTCAGCGCCGTAAACAGATGCTCACAACCTTCACCGGTCTGGGCCGACAGCCAGACGCGCAACGGGCGCCCCTCGTCATCTCGCTCCAGACCTGCCGGACGATCCGCCAGCTTGTCGATCTTGTTGCAGATCATCAGCTGGGGCCTGTCATCGGCTTCGATCTCGGCCAACACCTGCTGCACGGAGTCGATATTCTCCTGCATCTGCTCATCGGCACAGTCCACCACATGCAGCAGCAGATCCGCTTCACGGGTCTCCTGCAGGGTCGCCTTGAAGGCCGCGACCAGATCATGGGGCAAGTGTCGAATAAATCCAACTGTATCCGCCAAAATCACATCACCCACATCCCGGATCACCAGTTTACGCAGGGTAGGATCCAGAGTTGCGAACAATTGGTCGGCAGCATACACGCTGGCAGCTGTAAGTTGGTTGAACAAAGTGGACTTTCCGGCGTTGGTATAACCAACCAGTGACACCGTCGGCACTTCGTTACGGTTGCGGGCGCGACGTCCCTGCTCCCGCTGCTTGGCCACCTTATCGAGCCGACGCAAAATCGCCTTGATGCGTTCCCGCAGCAGACGTCGGTCAGTTTCAAGCTGGGTTTCACCCGGGCCACGCAGACCGATCCCGCCTTTTTGACGCTCAAGGTGGGTCCAGCCTCGCACCAGACGAGTGGAAAGATGGCGTAACTGGGCCAGTTCGACCTGCAATTTACCTTCGTGGGTGCGGGCGCGCTGGGCAAAGATATCGAGGATCAGGCCGGTTCGGTCCACCACCCGGCACTGGAACAGACGCTCCAGGTTACGCTCCTGGGCGGGGGTCAGGGCATGGTTGAAGATCACCACGTCCGCCGCCAGCATCTGAACCTGGGACGCGATCTCTTCAGCCTTGCCACTGCCGACAAAAAATTTGGCACTGGGCGCACTGCGACTGGTGGTCACGACCCCCAGCGCATTGACTCCGGCCGAGCTCACCAACATCTTGAGCTCTTCCAGATCCTCCCGCTCCCCCTCATCACTGAAGTTGACATGCACCAGAACGGCCTGTTCGCCAGCTTCATAACGGTCAAACAAGCGCTTGCTCCTTAACAGGAATCATGATGAATCTGAGTTGGCGAGTCGACTCGCCCAGGAATATCACGCCTCGGCATCACCCTGTTCATCAGCCGCGCCACCCGGTGTGGGCTGGTGATGATTAACGGCTCGGGCCGGTACGACGGTCGAGATGGCGTGCTTGTAAACCATCTGGCTCACGGTGTTTTTCAGCAGGATAACAAACTGGTCAAAGGACTCGATTTGACCTTGCAGTTTGATGCCGTTCACCAAATAGATAGAAACAGGAATCCGCTCACGGCGCAGCGCATTCAAAAACGGGTCTTGGAGAGATTGCCCCTTAGCCATTTTTCTTTTCCTTATAGTTTGTTGTTTTTAAATACCGAATATCAATATAACAACCTGATTATACAGGGAGTGTCAAGCCGCACCAGCGCGAGCAAGCACGCGGTCGAGATTGCCAGACTCACCAGATTCCAACCAGGTCACGTCGGCCCAGCCGCGCAACCAGGTCATCTGTCGTTTTGCCAATTGGCGGGTGGCAACAATGCCACGATAACGCATCTCATCATACCCCACTTCACCGCACAGGTAGTCCCACATTTGGCGATAACCCACACAGCGAATGGAGGGGAGATCCGGGTTCAGATCGCCGCGCGCCATCAGCACACGAACCTCCTGTTCAAAGCCACCTTGCAGCATCTTGTCAAAGCGTTGTTCGATCCGCTGATGCAGCACGGCGCGATCGCTCGGGGCGATGGCAAACTGCTGCACCCGATAAGGCAAGCCCTCCCCCTGCACCTGGGTCAGCTCGGTGAGGGTCTTGCCGCTGATGCGGTAAACCTCCAGCGCCCGACTCAATCGTTGCGGGTCATTGGGGTGGATCCGCGCCCCGGCCACTGGGTCGATGCGCACCAGCTCGTCGTGCAGCGCCTGCCAACCGAGGCGGGCAGCCTCTTCCTCAATCCCGGCTCGAACGGCGGGATCGGCAGAGGGCAATGGGGACAACCCTTCCAGCAACGCCTTGAAATAGAGCATGGTACCGCCCACCAGCAGCGGAATGCGGCCGCGGTCGGCGATCTCTTTCATCTCCCGCAGGGCATCCTTGCAAAAATCGGCTGCCGAATAACTCATGGCGGGATCGAGGATATCGATCAGCCGGTGCGGGGCCCGTGCCAATTCATCGGCGGTCGGCTTGGCCGTGCCGATATCCATGCCGCGATAGATCAGCGCCGAATCGACGCTGATGATGTCGCAGGGCAACACCTGACACAGTTCAATGGCGAGATCCGTCTTGCCGGAGGCCGTCGGCCCCATCAAAAAAATTGCGGTCGGCAAGTCACTCGCCATGTTCAAACTCCTCAAGCACAGCCGCCAGCGAAAGCGGGCGCACCATCTTAGTGTCACCAAGCTGGTCACTGAAATCGGCCACAAGTTCCGTCAGCAAACGACTGGCAGTTGAAAAATCGTATATTTTTTCGCGGCTTATCCCCTGCTCCACCAGCCATTGGCATAATACTTCAGCCTGCTGACCAGCATCACTGTCAGATCCACCCTCGATAATTTGCAGCAATTCGGGTAACAGACGCACCAGATCGGTCTGACGCAGCAGAGCTGGTACCCGCGTCAGGATCATGGTGTCGCGCCCCCCGCTTTTCAACTCCAGCCCCATCCGTTTCAGCAGCCGCTCCTGATCTTCTACCAACGAACTCAGGTTCTTCGGCAACTTGAAGGAAACAGGCAACAGCAGCGGCTGGGCCGCCAGCCCCTGGCCCCAGGTCTCCAGCAGCCAGTGGCGCAGCAGCACCCGCTCGGCGCGTACCAGCGAGAGCAGCGCCAGCAGACCATCCCGCTCGAACAGCAGATAAGCCTGCTCCACCAGAGTCAGTGCCCGGCACCCGCCCTGTTTTGAAACAGTCTGAGTCGCAACACCCTGCTCGAGAGCTGAAGCGGTTGTGGCAATGGGCAGCGTGGTAAGCAAGGCCCCCATGCCTCGCATCGCCTCGCGGCTTGGCGGCTCGGGTGGTTGATAATTGCTGGCCCGGCCTACACCACCGCTGCCCCCTTCCCGCACCTGCGCAGGCGCCCGATAGCTGTGTTCGGCGCCATACCACTCGGTACGCGGTGTCTGACCGGGATATTCAATCTGCGGGCTGACCGGCAGCTCGACCAGCGTCTCGGCCAGCGGCTGCTCTTGCTCATTGACGGCGCGGCCTTCGCGGCGCAAGGCGGTAAAGAGTGCCTGAAAGATAAAGTCGTGGATCAGCCGCGCCTGATGGAAGCGCACCTCGTGCTTGGCCGGGTGGACGTTGACATCCACCTGACGGGGATCCAGCTCGATATAGAGCACATAGGCTGCAAAACGGTCAGCGGGCAGCAGTTCATCATAGGCCTGACGGATCGCATGGTTGATGAGCTTGTCGCGCATCATCCGGCCATTGACATAGGTGTATTGCAGATCGTTTTGCGGTCTTGCCCCTTCCGGAGTCGCCAGCCAGCCCCACAGCCGCACGTCACTGTGCTCGCTCTCGACAGCCAGCGCATGGTGCATGAAGGGGGTGCCGCAAACGGCAGCGAGACGACGCTCCTGCTCCGGCACGGTATTGGCGGCCTTGTACTGGCGCACCACCTTGCCATTGTGGCGCAGGATCAGGGTGGCATCGAAGCGGGAGAGCGCAATGCGGCGCACCAGCTCGTCGATATGAGCAAACTCGGTCTTTTCGCTGCGCATGAACTTGCGCCGCGCCGGGGTATTGAAGAAGAGATCCACCACCTCCACCGTGGTGCCCACCGGATGGGCCGCCGGCTTGATGGTGACGCTCATCTCGCGCCCTTCCGCCTGGGCTTGCCAAGCTTCGGACTGCTCTGCAGTACGGGAGGTGAAGGTGAGACGGGAGACCGAGCTGATGGAGGCGAGCGCCTCGCCACGAAAACCGAGGCTGTTGATCCCTTCCAGATCGTCCAGCGTGGCCACCTTGGAGGTCGCATGACGCGACAGTGCCAGCACCAGCTCGTCTTTGGCGACGCCACAGCCGTTGTCACGGATACGGATCAGCTTGGCGCCCCCCTTGTCGATGTCGATCTCGACCCGGTCGGCCCCTGCATCCAGGCTGTTTTCCACCAGCTCTTTCACCACAGAAGAGGGCCGCTCCACCACCTCTCCGGCTGCAATCTGGTTGGCCAGGATAGGGGGCAATATACGGATCGGCATCACTTACTCCTGAATTTCAATCTTGCGGATAGAGAGCCGCTCCACCACCTCTCCACCAACCGGAATCTGGTTGGCCAGAATGGGTGGCAAAATACGGATCGGCATCACTTACTCCTGAATTTCAATCTTGCGGATAGAGAGCCGCTCCACCACCTCTCCACCAACCGGAATCTGGTTGGCCAGAATGGGTGGCAAAATACGGATCGGCATCACTTACTCCTGAATTTCAATCTTGCGGATAGAGAGCCGCTCCACCACCTCTCCACCAACCGGAATCTGGTTGGCCAGAATGGGTGGCAAAATACGGATCGGCATCATTTACTCCTGAATTTCAATCTTGCTGATGGTATTCGCTAACAGCGGGAGCGGCATAGCCAGCCCCCGCGCATCAGTTTTGCGGAATGTAGAGCACCTGCCCTACCTGAATATTCCGCGACTTGAGTTTGTTGATCTCCACCAGCCGCGCCTGACTTACCCCATGTTTCTCGGCAAGGCGGGAGAGACTCTCGCCCCGCTTGACCACATGGCGGATCATCTGCGACTTGTCGTCACTGCGAACGGGAGCGGCACTGCGGCTCTGCCCCTGTTGGGGGATATAGATGGTCTGGCCAATCTGAATATCCCGGCTGCGCAACTGATTGATCTCGACCAGGGTGGACTGACTCACGCCATGCTTCTCGGCAAGGCGGGAGAGGCTCTCGCCCCGTTGGACCACATGGCGGAGCATCCGCGATTTGTCATAGTCCCCCACACTGCTGACCGGTGCACCGCTCTCTTGCGCTGCCGCCGAGTAAGGCTTGATCACCCCGGCGCCAGAGCCACTCGCCGCGGCGCTGTCGCGGGCAGTGGCGGGCATTTTGTTGGTCACTACCGGCTGCTGGGCGACCGGCGCGGACCGAGTGGTCGCGGCAGGCCGGCTTGTTTGCCCCTTACCGGTCAACATGGCCCCCTTGGTCGGGTGGGCACGGTAGTAGTTACGGATTCCTTCGAAGACGGCTCGAGCCAGCTGGTCCTGATAGCTGGCAGTAGCCAACAGCTGCTCTTCCGCATGGTTGGAGATAAAACCTGTTTCCACCAGCACCGAGGGAATATCCGGCGCCTTCAGCACCGCCAGGCTGGCGTGTTCCGGCGCCTTCTTGTGCAATCTGGCAACCTTGCCCATAGAGCGCAGGATCTGGCGGCTGACGTCATACCCTTCGGCACGAGACTTGTCCATGGAGAGGTCGAGGAAGGTCTGCGCCAGATAGGGGTTGGGATCGGATTCCGCCAACACCTTGCCGACACCGCCCAGCAGCTCGCCCTGCTTCTCCTGCTTCTCCAGCCAGCTGCCCATCTCGCGGTTGGCACGGTTGGTCGACAAGACCCAGACCGAGGCACCGCGCGGGGTCGAGTTATGAAAACTGTCTGCATGGATAGAGACCAGCAGATCTGCCTTGGCCTTGCGGGCAATCTCGGAGCGCTTGTTGAGGTCGACGAAGTAGTCGCTACGACGGGTCAGCACGGCGCGCATCCCCGGCTCACGGTCGATCAGTGCGGCCAGCTTCTGGGAGACCGCCAGCGTCACCCGCTTCTCATAGGTACGACGTGGACCGATGGAGCCCGGGTCTTCCCCACCGTGGCCCGGGTCGATGGCAATCACCACTCCCTTGCCCTTGCCTCCGACAGGCGTGGATTGCACTGCAGCCGCCGAGCGCTTCTCTTCATAAGGGAGGTCGATGACCAGACGGTGGCCATAGGGTCCTGCTGGCGCCAGTGGAAAAACCACCGGCTTGATGGCGGAGCTGAGATCCAACACCAGTCGCAGGCCCCCCTTCTCCTGCGGCGTACTCTGACGCACCTTGCGCACCAGTTCACTGTTGTTCTCGATCCGGGCCAGATTGGCGGCGTTGCTCGCCCCTTTCAGGTCGATCACCAGCCGATCGGGGCCAGTCAGGGTGAAATAGTTGAAGTTGGGGGCGCTGCTCATGTCGAGCACCACCCGGGTGTTATCCGGTGATGGCCAGATTCGTACGCTCTTGAGCTGATTAGCCCAGGAGGGTAACGCCATCAAAGAGAGAGCAATAACAAGGATCAAGCGCACGTAGATGACAACCGTTCCAGAATGGCTTCGCCAATAGCAGTGCGGGCCTCTATCAGAACCTCGCGCTGCTCGCCTACATAAGTGAGGGTAATTTCCAGGTCGGGGGCCGGTAACCAGCCCTCGCCCTTCTCGGACCACTCCACCAGACAGAGAGTGTTGGCGGCAAAATAGTCCCGAATGCCCATGAATTCCAGCTCTTCCGGATCAGCCAGGCGATAGAGATCGAAATGGTAGACCTGCCAGCCATTGAGCTCGTAGGGTTCGACCAAGGTGTAAGTCGGGCTTTTTACCTTGCCCTGATGGCCAAGGCCCTGCACCCAGCCGCGGGTCAGGGTGGTTTTACCGGCGCCAAGCGTGCCATGCAAAAACACGGTCGTCGCCTGCTGGCAAGCCTGTGCCAAACGGCCACCCAGTGCCACGGTTGCTGCCTCGTCCGGCAGTGTCATCATCAACTGTTTTGCCATGTTCTTCTTGTTAACTTGTAATGGTGTCGGGATTAACCAGTTTGCGGATCAGCGGCAGCAAGTCTGACGCCAGCATGCCCCGCTCGCCGTCGACGGCGGCCTGATCGGCGGCCTCGCCGTGGATCACGGCGCCCAGCCAGGTAGCCATAGTGGCAGACCAGCCCTGGGCCAAAAGGGCGGCGATTATACCAGATAACAGATCGCCCATGCCGCCACTTGCCATGCCGGGATTGCCTTCACAACAAAGTGCGACCCGCTCGCCGTCATAAATCAGTGTTCCCGCCCCTTTTAACAACACCACACCGCCATATCGCCGCTGCAGCGCCTGCACGGCGGCAAACCGGTCGGTTTCTATGTCGGCAATGGTGCATCCCAGCAGTCGCGCCGCTTCGCCGGGATGGGGCGTGAGCACCCAATTATCCTGATGGCGGGGAGATTGCGCCAGCCAATTCAATCCATCGGCGTCCAAAACCAGTGGCAGCCGTTCGGTGAGATAACGGGCGATTTGCCCCCTTCCCCACTCATCCTGACCGAGGCCGGGGCCGATGACCCGCACCAACGCCCATCCTTCGTCATCTGCGGTGGTGAGGCTCATCAACTCGGGTTGATAGAGGCTGACCGGCGGATGATCCGGATGCTGACACACCCGCACCAGCCCGGCCCCCGCTCGCAGGCAGGCGCGAGCCGCCAACACGATGGCCCCCTGCATACCGCGATTGCCCCCCACCAGCAGTACCTTGCCATAAGAGCCCTTGTGGGAAGCGCGCTGGCGCGGGGTCAGCTGCGCGCTCAGCAGTGGATAATCGATACGCCAGGCGGCGGGCAACATAGTGTCATCAGGCGTGACGCCAAGGGGATCACAGTCGATCTGGCCGACACAATCCACCCCGTCGCCAGTGAGTATCCCCTGCTTGATACCGATAAAGGTGAGGGTGCGAGTGGCTTGCACCACGGCACCCATGGCGCGGCCGGTATCGCCGTTGAGGCCGGAGGGGAGATCCACCGCCAGCACGGGCACAGCCAAACCATTGATTGTTGCGACGATCTTTGTCAGTAGTGGCGAGAGAGGCATGTTGACGCCGGTACCAAGCAGGGCATCAACCACCAGATCCGGGGCGGGCTGCTGGGCACCATCAAACTGCTCGGCCAGCCAGACCCGACCACCGGCCGCCAGCCACTCATCAGCGGCCCGTCTGGCATCCCCCTTCAGCTGGTCGGGTGCTCTGGCGGCCACCACCACCACCTCGATGCCAATCTGGCGGGCAAGGCGGGCCAGCACATAGCCATCACCGCCGTTATTGCCGGGGCCGACGAAAATCCACCAGCAACGGCTCTCGGGCCAATGCAGGGTGGCATAAGTGCGCAGCGCGGCACCGGCTCGCTCCATCAGGGCATAGAGAGGTTGTCCCTCACGCGCGGCCCAGTTGCGCTCCAGTGTGCGGATCTGTTCAGTCTGCCACAGCCCCTGTGGTAAACTGCCCCCCTCTTTTGTGCCCAACGCGCCCCTGATGATCTCTACCATGACGGCTCCCGCCTCTTATCAATCGACCCACGCCAGCAAACACCGGCCAGGCCAAGCCGCATGAGCGCACCTGACTTCCACCAGCTGGCTCACGATATCAAGCTCTGGGCACGGGAGCTAGGTTTTGACCAGGCGGGCATCACCGACACCGATCTGCGTATCGAAGAGCCGAGATTGCAGGCCTGGCTGGATGCAGGCTATCACGGCAGCATGGATTACATGGCGCGTCACGGCATGATGCGGGCGCGCCCCCACGAACTGCTGCCGGGCACGGTGCGGGTGTTGTCGGTGCGGATCAACTACCTGCCGTTCGAGGCAGGCTTTGCTGCTACCCTGCGCGATCCGACCCTTGGCTATATCAGCCGCTATGCCCTCGGTCGCGACTACCACAAGGTGCTGCGCAACCGGCTCAAACAGCTGGGTGATCGCATCGAAGCGCGCTGCGCCGAGCTGTTTCAAGGCACCGCTGACACTCTGGGTGAGTGGCGTCCCTTCGTCGACTCCGCCCCCATCCTCGAGCGGCCGCTGGCAGCCAAGGCGGGCCTCGGCTGGGTTGGCAAACACTCACTGCTGCTCAACGAATCGGCCGGCTCCTTCTTCTTTCTCGGGGAGCTGTTGCTCAACCTGCCGTTGCCACTCGACCAGCCAGTAGATAAGGAGCAGTGCGGCAAATGTGTCGCCTGCATCAACATCTGCCCGACCGGCGCCATTATCGCCCCCTATGTGGTGGATGGCCGCCGCTGCATCTCCTATCTCACCATCGAGAACGACGGCCCCATTCCGGAAGAGTTCCGGCCCCTGATGGGCAACCGCATCTACGGCTGCGACGACTGCCAGCTTATCTGCCCGTGGAATCGCTACGCCGATGCCAGCCCGGAGCCCGACTTCAGTCCCCGCCCTGGCCTGCACCGCCCGCCCCTGCTAGCGCTGTGGCGCTGGAGCGAGAGTGACTTTCTCAAGCAGACCGAGGGGAGCCCGATCCGCCGCATCGGTTACCAGCGCTGGCGCCGTAATCTGGCGGTCGCCCTTGGCAATGGCCCTGCAACGCCCGAGGTGATCGCCGCCCTGCAACTGGGACTGACCACCGCCGAGCCCATGGTGGCCGAACATATTGAATGGGCGCTGGCCACCCTTGCCCGGCGTCAGGATGAAGAGAACAAGAAAACCCGTTTGCTGATCCGCTGCATCGAAAAAGGTCTACCGGATCACGCATAAGTGATCTGCCCCTTGCCGGATTGCTGTACTTTTTTCATGCTCTGCCGACCTGCAGTGACCAGAACACCGTAATCCGTACCAGCTGGTCGGCACACAACAAGGACAACACAGATGCATATGTTGGGAGTGGATATTGGAGGCTCTGGGATCAAGGGCTGTCTGGTCGATACCGAAACCGGAGAACTGATCGGCGAGCGCCATCGCATTGCCACGCCACAACCGGCCACCCCGGCCGCCATTGCCCATACCCTCAAGGCACTGGTGGAACACTTCGACTGGAAAGGGCCCGTGGGTTGCGGCTTCCCGGCCACCATCCACAACGGCATTGCCAAGAGCGCGGCCAATATCGACAAGAGCTGGATTGAGACCGATGCCGAGCACTTGTTTGCCGATGTCACCGGCAAGCCCTGCTATGTGCTGAACGATGCCGACGCCGCCGGGCTGGCCGAGATGCGCTTTGGTGCCGGCAAGGATCGCAAGGGGGTCATCATCCTCATCACGGTCGGCACAGGCATCGGCACCGCAGTCTTCGTCAACGGCCATCTGCTGCCCAACACCGAGCTGGGCCACCTGATGCTGGAAGGAATGGTCGCCGAGCACTACTGCTCCGACGCAGTGCGCAAACGGGAAGATCTTTCCTGGGGGCGCTGGGGCAAGCGCTTCAACAAATATCTGGCTCGCCTCGAGTTTCTCTTCTCCCCCGACCTATTTGTTCTGGGCGGCGGCAGCGCCGCCAAACTGGATAAATTCGTCGATCGCATCGAGACCCGGGCACCGCTCATCCCGGCGGCCAGCCTCAATCAGGCGGGCATTATCGGGGCCGCCCTCTACGCGGCAGAGCAGCTGGGCTGACCCAGGCTCACTGCAAATCAGCAGATATCCAATGGAAAGGGCTCGGCACTGCAGCCAAGCCCTTTTGTTTGGCATATCGCGGCTTTTCGGGGGAAGCCGTCTTGCTGTTCAAAACAGCATTCAGCACTCCGAAATCCATACACCACTCACTCGAGCACTTTTATCTTATTTATCTTGTGGTTCTCTCCTTCCTGCAGGGTAATGTACATGGCAAGCGCTGGCCCGGAGCGTGATTTTTTTGTTAACTGACGACCAACATCTGGATACCAGCCATGAGGGCCATTGCGAGATATTCGCGGCTCATAGCTGCCATGTTTTGCTTGAGCCGGACGCTCGCTTTACAGGATTTCTCGGCCCTGCACACATTCAGTGCCATAGGTCAGATGCAAACCGGGTTCCCTGCGGCATGACCACCATATATTGTGGCCTGCATCTTCCCCCATAGTCCCACTCAGTGCCCAATGATGACGGTGGTGCGTAGGCCCCTGCTTCTCTCAGAACGGCATGTGACCTCACCATTCATCCCGTTCCCATCAACACCGTCCTTGCGTGCCAGTGAGCACACAACCGCAAGATCTTCCCCACTGGCAAGCCAACACGATCTGATACGCCAACAACACGCGTTAGTTTGTGGCCGCGGCGCAGATCCGTTGCGCATATTGATGGTCCTTAATCTTATGACAACCCTAACTCACTCATTTCATTCCGCGCATCGTTAATTAATTGTGCGAGACAAGAAGAGTTCAATTCTTTGTGCTGGTATTCTGTCCGCGAATATCGGGGAGAAAATAACAAGATGAAACAGATTAAATCCTGGGTGCAATATTACGTTGACCTGATGACCAAGCTGGGTCTGGTGCGTTTCAGTATGTTCCTGGCCACTGGCATCATAGTGCTGGCGGTCGCCATCCAGATGGGGGTGACCCTGTTCCTGCGCGGCAATATCGATGTCATCGACTTCGTGCGCTCGGTGTTTTTTGGCCTGCTGGTGACCCCCTGGGCCGTCTATTTTCTCTCCATCGTGGTGGATCAGCTGGAGGACTCCCGCCAGCGGCTGACGCGCATGGTGCGCAAGCTGCAGGATATGCGCGAACGGGATCTCGAGCTCAATACCCAGTTGCAGGAGAACATCAGTCGACTCAATGCCCAGATTGCCGAGACCAACCGCGCCGAGAGCCTGCGCCTGCAGGCCATCGAGGATCTCGAGAACGAGGTGTTCCAGCGGGAGAAAGCCCAGCTTCATCTGGGGGAGCGCACCGCGCTGCTGCGCTCCTTTATCGACTGTTCCCCCGATCTGGTTTACTACCGCAATGAGGATGAGCAGTTCTCCGGCTGCAACCGAGCCATGGAGGAACTGACCGGCAAGGTGGAGGCGGAGCTGATTGGCCTGACCCCGTTCGATGTCTACAAGCAGGAGATTGCCAACAAGATTGTCGAGACCGATCGGCAGGTCTTTGCCAGCAACGAGCCGCTTACCTACGAGCAGTGGCTGGAGTATCCCGATGGCCGCAAGGCCTACTTCGAGCTGCGCAAGGTGCCCTTCTTCGATCGCTTCGGCAAGCGACTCGGTCTGCTCGGCTTTGGTCGCGACATCACCGAGCGCAAGCAGTATCAGGACAAACTGGAGAAGGCGAGCCGCGACAAGACCACCTTTATCTCCACCATCAGCCACGAGCTGCGTACCCCGCTCAACGGCATCGTGGGGCTGAGCCGGATGCTGATGGATACCCCCCTCGACCCGAGCCAGCGCCAACAGCTCAAGACCATTCACCTGAGTGCGGTGACTCTTGGCAACATCTTCAACGACATCATCGATCTCGACAAACTCGACCGGCGTCGCCTCGAGATAGCCCCGACCCGTATCGACCTGCCCGCGTTCCTCGACGAGCTGGAGACGCTGTCGCGCATTCAGGCGGAGCAGAAGGGGCTCTATCTGCACTTTGATCGCGATGGCGACATGCCGCAATTCGTGATGGCCGACGGCACCCGGCTGCGTCAGGTGTTGTGGAATCTGGTGGGCAATGCGGTCAAGTTTACCGACGAGGGGGGCGTAACCGTGCGCTGCCTCTCCCATCCTGCCGACGAGCCGGGCAAGCTGGCGCTCCACTTTGAGGTGGAAGATACCGGCGTCGGCATTCCCCGCGCCCAGCAGGAGAAGATCTTCGCCATGTACTATCAGGTGCAGGGCAAGAAGCACGCCACAGGTACTGGCATCGGCCTCGCGGTCTCCCGTCAGCTGGTGCAGGCCATGGGCGGCCAGCTCTACGTGGACAGCGATCCGGGTGAAGGCTCCTGCTTCACCGCCGAACTGGAGGTCGCCTGCGCCGAGCCGGTGCTGGCCGAGCTGGAAGAGGAGATGCCCTCCCTCGATATCCTGCTGGTGGAAGATGTCGAGCTCAACGTGACGGTTGCCTGCGCCCTGCTCAACAAGCTGGGTCATCAGGTGCAGGTGGCACGGGATGGTGCCCAGGCGCTGGCGATGGCCAATCCAGATGATTTCGACCTCATTCTGCTCGATATCCAGCTGCCGGACATGACCGGGTTCGATGTGGCGGCAACCCTGCTCGAGCGCTACGGCGACAGCCTGCCGCCCATGGTTGCCCTGACGGCCAATGTAACCGGCGATCGCCAGTACTATCTGGATCGCGGGATGCGGGATGTGATCAACAAACCGCTTGGCTCGAAGGCGGTGCGGGAGGTGATTGGCCATCTGTTTGCCGGTCTGGCCGAGGATGAAGCTGACGAGCAAGCTGATGCGGGCAATCAGGATGCCCTGCTGGATATTCCCTTCCTCACTGATTATGCCGATACGGTGGGTAAGCCGGTGCTGCTCTCCAGCGTCGAGCTGTTCGAGAAGATGATGCCGGACTATATGGCGGTGCTCGACTCCAACATGATCGCTCGGGATCAGGCTGGCGTGGTGGAGGAGGCGCACAAGATAAAAGGGGCGGCAGGCTCCATCGGTCTGCGTCGCCTGCAGCAGACGGCGCAACTGATCCAGAGCCCGGATCATCCCGCCTGGTGGGAAAACGTAGAAGACTGGATTGAGACGCTGCGCCGGGAATATCCGGGCGATATCGCCCGTTTGCGGCGCTGGTTGTTGTCTTGAATCTAATGGGAGCCGCGGGCAAGGAGCTGCAAGATGTATAGCCGTTTGATCACCCCCGAGCGTATTCACCCCTGGGGGAATGAGGATCTGCTGGAGGCGACCGAGCTGGATCGCGCCCGTATCGTGCAAGCGGCACCGGTGCGCCGGTTGCAACAGAAGACCCAGGTCTTTCCGCTCGATGTGAAGGCCTCGGTGCGCAGCCGCCTCACCCACTCGCTGGAGGTGCAGGAGACCGGTCGCCAGATCAGCCGCCGCATTCTGGCCGCCTTGCCTGCAGGTATGGTGTGCGAAGGGGCCTTTATCAATCTGGTGGAGATGTCCTGCTTGCTCCATGACGTGGGCAACCCGCCGTTCGGCCACTTCGGCGAGCAGGTGATGAGCCAGTGGCTCGGCGAGATGCTCGATCCCCTCTATCAGCAGGCACTGGCACAGCCCCCCTCGGCCCAGTGGGCTGAATTGCGTCAGGATCTGCAACTGTTTGATGGCAACGCCCAGAGTCTGCGGCTGGTGCACAGCCTGCACGAGCTCAACCTGACGCTCGGCCAGCTGGCGGCGCTCTGCAAATATCCGCAGCAGCCTCGGCCTGGGGTGAGTTACGGCCAGCATCATGGCTGGAGCAGCAAGCGGGGTATCTTCTTTAGCGAGCAGCCGCTCTACCGCGCCCTCGGCCAGAGTCTGGGGCTGGCCCCCGGCTGCCGTCATCCGCTGGTCTACATCATGGAGGCAGCAGATGACATCTCCTACTGCATCGCTGATCTGGAGGATGCGGTAGACAGGCGCATTCTCACCCTGAATGAGCTGCTTGCGGCCCTCTGCAGCGCTGATGGCAGCGATTACATGACGACCCTGCTTGGTGATGCACAACGCTCCAGCTGGGGTTTCTTCCCCCATTTTCGTCACCAGTTGACCAGAGATCTGGTGGCGCTGGCAGCCAGCACCTATATCAGCGAGCATGAGGCGATCCTGCAGGGGCGCTATCCGCAGGCCCTGCTTCACGGTCAGGCTCCCGCGGCGCGGGTGCTCGATATCCTCAAGCAGGTTGCGCGGGCGCAGGTTTTCATGCGCCCCGAGGTGGAGGCGCTCGAACTGGAAGGCTACGCCGCCCTGCGTGGTGTGCTCACCACCTACTCTTGCCTGCTGGCCATGCCATCCGGGCCATTTTCCCGTCTGCTGGCGAGTGAGGGGGGGAGTGAACTCTTCTTTGCTCGCCGCCTCTATCACCGGCTCTCGGCGCGCCATATCAAGGCCTATCGGTTGGCAGTGGCCGTGCGGGACGAGCGTTTTGTCTGCGAGCAGGAGCAGGAGTGGTATTACCGGGTACGCCTGCTGCTCGACTATGTCAGCGGCATGACGGATACCTATGTGCTGGAAGAGTACCGGCTGCTCTCGGGGATCTGATAACCCGGACTCCCTTTCGGGCAGCATAAAATGCCGTAAAAACGTTTAAAAAGGAGCCGCAAGAGGCTTGTGTTAAATTCGGAGTTTTTTTAGACTGCTGCAACCTGTTCAACTTTTATCCGGTAAGGAGACGAAAATGCACCATCAGATGCTAAATCTTGCATTCTCTCGCGGCACTGCGTGCGGCGTGAAATCTCGTGCTCTTTTACCGCGTGGCGTAAACAGGTAACCCCTGTCTTTTTATCACCCGCGGTTCGTCCCGCAGGGTGATATCCACTTTCTCCGGGAGAACCGCATGTTCAACTGGAGAATGTCATGTCTATCGAACTGGTTTTACTGCGTAGCGTCGAGTCTTTGGTACAAAAGCGGATCGCCAAGGTCGAGCGTCGTCTCGCCGTGATCAATCTCTCGCCTGCCCTGCTGAAAGATATCGGTCTGGAAGGGTATGAGGGGCAGATCTCCCATATCCGTGAGCGCGAGTATCAAACAGGCTTCCGGCTTGGGAATCGAATAACCTGATGTGGTGGGGAGTCGCTCTTCCCCCTTCTTCAACTTTGCTGAAAAATGACGTGACAGACTACAATCTGTCACGTTTTTTGCCTTAAAAAGGATTTTTTATTCACATTCAGCCAATATACCTCTATCCTCTTGGCCCCTTTTATAGCGGCGCTGTCTGTTTTCTCACCAGCTAGAGCCATTCTCTAGAGAGGGTCGAGGATAAATCGCATCGGCCCCACTCATCAGGACAAATAGCTCATGTCTCGCGCTTGCCATCTCATACTGATTTTTTGCTCACTGCTTCTGCTGAGTTGGCACGTTACTGCGGAGTCATCGCCCGAAGAGGAACAAAGAGCGATTGATGAGCAGGGCTTCTCTCAGGAGCTGGTGGTGGGCGTCCCCCGTGGTGGTTATCCCCCCTTTATGTATGAGGCACCAGCAAAACAGTATGCGGGGCCGCTCAAGGAGCTGGCCCTGCGGCTTGCCGCCGAGATGGGATTATCGCTGCGTTTAGTATCCTTTAATTCTTATATCGAAGCCTTGGAAGCGTTAAAGAAAGGGAATATTGATGTGCTGGTCGGGGTGGAGCTTGATGCTTTGCCGGTGGAGGGGGTGAACCATATCGGTCACCTCGGCTCTTATGGCCGAGCTATCCTGATGCAGCATCCCAACCAGCGATTAACGATCGAGCAGGCAAAAAAAATGCGCTGGGTCTGTATTCGCGGTTTTGGCAGTTGCAAGGTGCTGGCTCGGCTGGGGATGCCCCAAGTGACCGAGCTGGATAGCCGTGACGAAGCGACCTATATGGTCAAACTGGGGGCGGCCGATGCTTATCTGGCACTGGGACCGATCATTGCCATGGAGATGGAGCGTTTGCCCGAGTCGATGGGGACCGTCATGCCTGACTGGATCCCTGGTAGTGGGTTGACCATCGCTATCAGTCCACATAACCCGGAGCTGACTGATCGTATCTGGCAGGCCTACCAGCAGATCCCGGTGGCAAATTCCCGGTTGCGGCTGGATCAGGTGGACAACAGCTTCAAGGCGGGTTTGTTGCTGGCACCTGATGAGGTGGCCTGGCTGAACCAGAAGAACAAGGTGGTCAAATTTGCTGTTGCACCGTCGTTTGCCGGCATCAGCGAGATCGATGACGAAGGGGTATTGCACGGCTATGCGGCAGACCTGATGAAGTTATTGAGTCTGCGCTCCGGGATCCACTTTGAACTGGAACAGACCAATACCTGGCAAGAGTCGCTGGCACTGCTGAAACAACACAAAGTGGACCTTATTCCCCTGATAACACCGCTCAGGGATCGCGAGACATTTGCCTTATTCAGCTCCCCCTATCTCAAGTTCGACAGCTATGTGGTGGCCCGGCGCGGAACCCGCCCGCTGAAGTCGCTGGCAGAGCTGAAAGGTCGTCAGATTGGTGGAGTGGTCGGTTCTTATGAGTCATCTTTCATCCGGACTCATGGTGGCAACGTTATCGAAGTGGGCAAGGATAGCGAACTACTTTCCCTGCTTGATACGGGGAAAGCCGAATATGTGCTGTTGACCATGACCAATCTGGGGCAGCAGACAATGAAAGGATTCAACGATAAGTATCAGGTGGTACTGAGCGCCTCCAAGTTTGCCGTGCCCATCAGTATGGCCGTTGATATCAAACAGCCCGATCTGCTGCGGATCATGGACAAGCTGCTGTTGTCCATCACGGATGAGGAGTGGCAACAGCTGGAACGGCGCTGGCTCAATGTCTCGGTCAATGTTGAATCTGATTACACCCTGATTTACAAGTGGTTGGCACTGGGCTGCGTGGCCTTGTTGACCTGCGGTCTGCTGGTGATGTTCTGGGCCCGCAGTCTGCGTCGCCAGATTGCGCAGCGGAAAATCGCAGAGAGCAAGCTCAACGAACAGTTGCTGTTTGTGCAGACCCTGCTCAACTCGTTGCCGACCATGGTGGCATTGCGCGATCACAAGCAACGGCTCACCCTCTGCAATCAGGCCTATCGCGATGCCTTTCTCGTTGCCAGTAATGGCGAGGCGCTGGACGACCTGCAAGGCATTCCCGAGCCCCTGCGCGAGAATGTGCTGGCAGAGGAGCGCAGAGTATGGCAAAGCGGTCAGGAGCTGGAGGGCGCTGGCAGCAGCTTGCACGCCGATGGCACCCCTTTTTATGTGATCTATGCCAAGCAACCTTACCGGGACCCCGATGGCAACATGCGGGGTGTGTTGACAGTGCTGACCGATGTCAGCCGGCTCAAAGAGGCGGAAGAGCGCGCCCGTCAGGCTGAAACCCGCCTGACCCAGATCACCGACAGCATGCCCGGCATCGTTTACCAGTATCTGTGGCAGGGGCCGGGCAAAGGACGGTTTCTTTACGCCTCACAAGGGGCCAACGAGATCCTGGGAGTGTCCCATCAAGAGCTTTTTAGCGCCGAATCTGACGGTGAGGTGTTCGGCTTTACCGAACAGGCGCTACAGGAGTTTGTCAGCAAGGTAGCCAATCATGCCGAGACCCTGGCCCCTCTCGATCTGGAGGTCAAGGTAGAACGCCCGGATGGGGATCGCTATCTGCAGGTGCGCGGCAATTTTGTCCGTCAGGAGCAGCAGGCGCTGATCCTCAACGGGGTGATTCAGGATATCACAGCCCTCAAGCAGCAGGAGCATGAGTTGCGCGAGGCACGCGCCTATGCCGAACATGCGATGCAGGCGCGCAGCCGTTTTCTGGCTACCATGAGCCACGAATTGCGCACCCCCATCTCCGGCATGCACGGCATGCTCGAGTTGCTGCAGATGAGCGAGCTCAACGACGATCAGCGTTACATGGTGCGCAACGTGGTCACCTCGACCAACAACCTGCTCTATCTGGTCAACGATATTCTCGATTTCTCCAAGATCGAAGCGGGCCAACTGCAACTGGATTGTCAGACCAGCCGATTGCAGACGGTGATCTGCGATGCGATCCGTGGCCACGCCACACTGGCCCATAGCAAGGGGCTCAAGGTGACGCTGGAGTGGGCCCAGCATGTGCCGGATTGGGCCGATATCGACGGGATACGGGTCGGCCAGGTGATCTCCAACCTGCTCAACAATGCGGTAAAATTTACCGAACAGGGAGAGGTCTCTGTCCGGGTCAACTACCTGCACGAGCAGCTCGCCATCAGTATTTGCGATACCGGTATCGGGATTGCCGAAGAGAAACTGGCGCTGTTATTTACTCCGTTTGAGCAGGTGGAGTCCGACATCAACCGCCGCTTTGGCGGCACTGGGCTGGGGCTGGCGATCTGTGATCAGCTGGTACGCAAAATGGGGGGGGAGCTCACCTTGACCAGCAAGGCGGGAGAAGGATCCTGCTTCCGCTTTACTGTGCCACTTGCCCATCCTCAATGGGATGAACCTCCGCTGGCCGGCACCGAATGGTGGTTTTTCAGCGCCGATGCCAATCTAGAGGCGGCCATGCTGCGGTTGGGCGCCAAGCTCAGACAGCTGGATACCAGCCAGCTCAATCGCTCACAGGAAGGGCTGCTGCTGGCTGATCAGCAGTGGCTGGAGCAGGCCCTTGGCGGTGAGTGGCAGGGCCAACTGCAACACACCGCGTTGAGAGGGATCATTACGTCACCGAGCGAGGCACTGCGCGGCCGGATCGGTGACCAGCGGTGGTGGCGATTAGGGCTATCTCCTCTCTATCCGGACCTACTGCTGGATAGTTGTCGCGAGCTACTGCAGGAACCGGTCGTCAGGGCCCAGCCTGCGTTGGCCGACAAGCTGAGAGGACGGGTGCTGGTAGCGGACGATCATCCGGTCAATCGCGCCCTGCTGGCACGACAACTGGCGATCCTCGGAATTGAAGCCCAGTTGGTAGAGGATGGCGAGAAAGCATTGCGAGCCTGGCAGGGGCAGCCATTTTCTCTGTTGCTAACCGATTGTCATATGCCGCTGATGGATGGCTATGCCTTGACCAAGGCGCTGCGGGCGGCGGGGGTAACGACCCCTATCATTGGGGTAACGGCGGATACCTCGGAAGAGACACATGCCCGCATGGTGGAGGCAGGCATGAGCGACATGCTGTTCAAACCCTACCCACTGGATACCCTGCGCCAGCTGCTGGCGCACTGGCTCGCTGAATCGGTACCGGCCAGTACGGCAGTGACGGCGGTCGATGACGGGCTGGCCGTTCAGACAGAACGCTGGTTGACCCTGTTTGGCGATGAGTCGACGGCACGGGCGATGGCGACGGAATATCTCCACTCCAACCGTCAGGATGATGCACATATGATGGCTGCGCTGGCTTGCCATGATTTCAACGCACTGGTAGAAACTGCCCACCGGATCAAGGGGGCAGCCCGCATGGTCGGGCTGCATGAACTGGCTTGCCAGGCAGCCAGGCTGGAGTCGGCAGCCAGATTGAAGCAGCTTGACGAAATTGAGGCGCTGACCGGTACGGTACAGCAATTGATGACAGCGATCGCTCACGACATTGGATTATGGCTCGATGAACAAAGCACAACATGAGTTGCTCATCATGGTCGTGGAAGACCATGGATTTCAGCGCAAGGCGCTGCTGCACCAGATCCGCAGCCTGGGTTACCAGAATCTACTGGAGGCGGCCGATGGTGCCGAGGCGCTGGCTCTGAGCCAGCAACACGCCGTCGATATCCTGTTTTGCGATCTACGGATGCCGGGCATGGATGGCATGGCGCTGTTGCGCCGCCTGTCGCTGGGCGGTTTTCGCGGGGGGATTATCCTCTCCAGCGCCCTTGAGGATGATGTAGTGGAAGCCGTGTTGCGGATGAGTACCGCCTATGGCTTGCAGGTGCTGGGGCGCATAGAGAAACCTTCAAGTCAGCAACAGTTGCAGGTATTGATTGAGTCGTGGTCACCCCGCCAGGAGCCAGCCCTAAAAGATGATGGGCACAGGCTGGGACTTGATGAGCTACGACGCGCCCTGGATGAGGACCAAATCGTCCCCTGGTATCAGCCGAAAGTCAGCTTTGCCAGTGGCGAGTGGGTGGGGATGGAAGCGTTGGCGCGCTGGCAGCACCCGAAATACGGCCTGGTCTCACCGGGCCGCTTTATTCAGCTGGCGGAGCACAACGGCCTGATCGATCAGTTGACCGAGGTGATCATCAACAAATCCCTCAGTGATGGCCACTTGTGGGAAGAGACCGGGCTCTCGCTCAATCTGTCGATGAACCTCTCCACCACCTCGCTGATCGAGGGCGATCTGTGCAACACCCTGCTCAATCAGTGTCAACGCTGGAGCATCAACCCCGAGCTTATCACCCTGGAGGTGACCGAGAGCTCCTTTGTACAGGATCTGGGCAAGTCGCTGGAGGTGCTGACCCGACTGCGGATGCATGGCTTTGGCCTCTCCATCGATGATTTCGGTACCGGCTACTCGTCGATGCAGCAGCTGGCGCTGTTGCCTTTTACCGAACTCAAGCTGGATCGCTCCTTTGTCTATCGCTGTTTTGAAGACCCCTCTCGTCTGGCCATTATCGAGTCAAGCATCGAGCTGGCGCGCAAATTAGGCCTCAAGTCGGTGGCAGAAGGGGTGGAAGATGAGCAGACTTGGCGGCTGCTGGCAACGCTGGGTTGTGATGTTTGTCAGGGATTTTTCTCTGCCAGACCGATGCCACGCAGTGAGTTGCAAGAGTGGCACAAGGCCTGGCAGGAACGATTGCCGGCACTGCTTGCTCTCTGAATCTTTAGGGCAAACCGCACACCTTTTGGATTTATCAGCTAACGGTGTGCACTCTCCTCGACGTTGTGTTTGACCCACATCAATCGTGGCCCGGTATGCCAGTCTGGCAAGGAAGCCCGCTTTTCAGCTGAGCCGTCTGAAGGCCTGGTTGTCGAAGCTGCTGGTGGTCTCCCGATTGAGCAGACTGACCAGCAGAATGGCCCGTTTTTCCCCATCCGGTTCCAGATAGATGGCTTCAAAGCCTGCCAATGGCCCCTCTTCAATCAATACTTTGTCACCTGCGTTCGGCAGTTTGGCGTAGCTGGCGCGCGCCTCATCGCTGTCATCACGGCTCATCAGCTGATAGACCAGCTTGTTGCTGATGGGGGTCC
>CAMFLW010000043.1 GCA_945957575.1 uncultured Aeromonas sp.
ACTACTTGATAGGGGTCACCCTGCTCTGGTCATTCTCCTTCAGCCTGATCGGGGTTTACCTCGCCGGTCAGGTGGATGCCTACTTTTCGGTACTGACCCGCATCGCCCTCGCCAGTCTGGTGTTTCTCCCCTTCCTGCGCCGCCGCTGGCTGCGCCCCGATCTGGTGGCCAAGCTGATGGCGCTGGGCGCCATCCAGCTCGGCATCATGTATCTCTTCTACTACCACTCCTTCCTGCTGCTGACGGTGCCGGAAGTGCTGGTCTTTACCATCTTCACCCCCCTCTACGTCACCCTGCTCCACGACCTGCTTGAGCGACGCTTCAACCTCGCCTATCTGTGGGGAGCCCTGCTGGCCGTCGCCGGCGCAGCCGTGATCCGCTTTGACGGGCTGACCGAGAGCTATGCGCTGGGCTTTCTGGTGGTGCAGGGGGCCAACCTCTGTTTCGCCCTCGGTCAGGTGGGCTACAAGGTACTGCTGGCGCGGGAGGCGGAGCAACCGCCGCAACTGGCGGTATTCGGCTGCTTCTATCTGGGGGCGCTGGTGATCGCCCTGCCCGCCTGGTGGCTGCTGGGCAAACCGCAATATCCGACTTCAGGGTTGCAGTGGGGCATCCTGCTCTGGCTGGGGGTGGGAGCCTCCGGCCTCGGCTACTTCCTGTGGAACAAGGGGGCAACGCTGGTCAGCAGCGGGGTGCTGGCCATCATGAACAATGCGCTCATTCCGGCCGGCTTGCTGGTCAATCTGCTGCTCTGGGGCAAGGATAGCGACCTGACGCGGCTGACCATCGGCGGCCTGCTGATGCTGGCCTCGCTCTGGGTCTGCCAGCGTGACAAGCGCAGCCAACCCTGACCAAACTTAGCCGACGACGGTGTTGTGCTCCCGTCTGGCCTGACTGTGACAGCTGGCCAGCCGGGCCAGCAGATGATCGAGCTGCTCGCCGGTCTGGCTCTGCACCAACCCGATGCTGACGGTGACCGGCCGCTGTGACAGCAGACTGGCGTCGGCAATCTCGAGGCGCAGCCGCTCGGCGATCTCCAGCGCACTCATCCGCTCGGTCTGGGAGAGCATCAGGATAAAACCGTCCTCATCCCAGCGGGCAAAGGGATCTTCCCGCCGCAGTTCGTGGCGTACGATACGCGCCAGCTTGGCCAGCATGGCGTCGCAAGCCGCTTCGCCAAACAGTTGCTGGATTTTGGCCATGTGATCGACCGAAAACTGCAGCAGACTGAAAGTGCCGCTCTCGGTCGCCAGCCGCTCTTCAAGCAGTTGCTCGAAACGGCCACGACTCTCCAGCCCGGTCAGCGGATCGGTGCCATGTCGCTCCTCCACCAGCACTGCCGCGGGATCGAGGTGACGAACGACCCCTAGCAGATAGCCCCGCTCATCGCGACGTATCCGCTCTTCCAGCCGGATGTAGTGACCGTGGTGGTGAAGAATGCGGTATTCGAGGCGCAGAGCGCTGCTACGGCCGCTCTGGCAGGCAAGCAGGGCATCTTCCAGCCGGGCAAAATCATCGGGATGAACTCGATCCAGCCAGCCAAGATCATCCGCCCAGCTATCTCCCAATCCCAACAGGCGCAGGCAGGAGGGATCACGCTGCAGTCCATGTTGGGCTGACCAGGTCCAGATCCCCGCCTCCAGCAGCGTCATGGCATCAGACAGCAGACCCGGATCAAGCCGGGCCGTCACATCGACCAAAGGTGTCTTGAGCATTTCCATCGTGCGCCTCGAAACAGGATCTGAATACCTGCTCAATAAGTAACATTGGCGTTCACGCCGAGCAACAGGGTCAGAGCGCTTTTCCCTGATACCCGTTCATCAAGGTCTGCCAATTCTCCGGTACGAAGTGGAAACTGGTATGCAGTTGAGACTCTTTATTGAATGAACGGAGCAAGCGTTCCAGATTGGCCTTCTGCCATTCGCCGGGGGAGCGGATCGCCCCCTTGTCGAAGTCGATCACCCACACCTTGCCCTCTTTATCGAGCAGCAGGTTGTGACTGTTAAGATCGGCGTGATAAACACCGGCATCGTGCAGCTGACGCACCGTCTGACCTATCTTGTGCCACACCTCGGCTGCCACCGGCCCCTGCTTGAGCAGCGCCACCATATCCTTGGCACCACGAATTCGCTCGATCAGGATATCGGCGCGATAGAAGGGGCCCTGTTTGACCATGCGGGCGCCAAACGGACGCGGCACCGGCAGCCCCAGCTCACAAAGCTTGGCCAGCAGGGTGTATTCGGCCATGGCGCGGCTCGACTCGACCCCTTCGAACCAAAAGCGATCCCGCACCACCTTGCCCACCATGCCGCCGCGATAGTAGTGGCGCAGCACCAGATGGCGGGACTCATCCTTGACGAACCAGGTCACGCCGCGGCCAATGGAGGTTCCCACCACCTGACGGTTGTTCTGCCACCAGGCAGGATCGAATAACTGGGGAGAGGGGTCACGAAAGGCCCCTTCGGCGTACCAGCAGATCTGGTTGTGTTCGGTCTGTACTCGCATCGTGGAGATCCCGCTCGGTGGGTCATGGATAATTGGCGATGAGGCTGTCGCTCTGGCATGCCCGCAATAGTGTCTTTTATCAGCGACGTGCAGGGATAGGTTATGGCACTGGCCCGGCACGATCCTGGCTGACGATTGTGCGCAATTTTACAATCCAGAGGGGAGTTTGCATAATGCCATCCACCTTTTTGCCAGCCGTGCGCCACAACATGCCGCTATTTCAAACGCCCCCCTCCTCCATCTGCATCCTGCGGCTCTCCGCCATCGGGGATTGCTGCCACGCACTGGCGCTGGTGCGCGTCATCCAGCGGGAGTGGCCACAGACCCGTATCACCTGGATCACCGGCAAAATCGAGGCAACCCTGTTTGCCGATCTGCCCGGGGTCGAGGTGATCCCCTTCGACAAGAGCAAGGGATGGCGCGGCTATCGCGATCTCTGGCAGACCCTCAAGGGGCGCAAATTCGATGCCCTGCTCCACCTGCAGGCGGCGATGCGAGCCAGCATCGCCACCCTCGGCATCAAGGCCAAGGTCAAACTCGGGTTTGATCGGGAACGGGCCAACGACGGCCAGTGGCTGTTCACCAACCACAAGGTGCCATCCCCTGCCTCTCCCCACGTGCTGGACGGCTTCCTCGCCTTTGCCAAAGAGCTCGGCATCAAGGATCTGACACCGGCCTGGCAACTGCCCATCAGCGCCGAACATCAGACATGGGCAAGGGAGAAGATTGGCGGCAAACCGACCCTGCTGATCTGCGCCGCCGCCAGCAAGGCGTTCAAGAACTGGACTGCCGCAGGCTATGCCACGCTGGCGGATCACGCCGCCAACAAGGGCTTTCAGGTTTATCTCTGTGGCGGTCCGGCCAAGCTGGAGCGGGATCTGGCTGCCGACATCCAGCGCTTAAGCCAGAGCAAGCCAGTCGATCTGGTGGGGCAGACCAACCTCAAGCAGCTGCTGGCACTGATTGGCGAGGCGAGTCTGGTACTGGCCCCCGATACCGGCCCCACCCATATGGCCACCATTGTTGGCACGCCGGTGATCGGCCTCTATGCCCACCACAATCCGGCCCGCACCGGCCCCTATCTGTGCCGCGACTACGTGGTCAGCGTCTATCAGGTGCTGGTCGAGCAGGAGACCGGCAAGCCACTGGCCGAGTTGAGCTGGCGCACCCGCCTCAAGGACCCGGAGGCCATGGCCAAGATCACCCATGAGCAGGTGATCGCAGCTTTCGACCGGCTCTGCGCCGATCGCCAGCTGCCGTAGTGACAGGGCAACTCGGGCATTCCGAGCCATCAGGCAGGGATAACCTGATGGCCTCTACCCTTAGCCAGAGGCACAATGCAGACTGATGTGGGTTACGCTCCCGCAGCAAGCTACGAATACTTTGATCGGCTGGAATATGATTCCGGCCGTTTTTTTATTCGCCGCATTCTGGTAAAATTCGTCGCCTTTACATCCTCCTGACTCAAGAATTTTCCGCGTTTTGCGTTTGGCTGTCTCCCTTTCGGGCACAAGACGGCGGTCTCTGCTACAACCAAAACAGCGGTTTCGATTAAAGGTAATAACATGGCGCAACAAGGCACTCTCTATATCATCTCTTCTCCGAGCGGCGCGGGTAAATCCAGTCTGCTCAATGCCTTGCTGACCAACCACAATCAAGCTGGCAAGATGCAGCTGTCGGTCTCCCACACCACGCGCGCCACCCGTCCCGGCGAGGAGCACGGTGTCCACTACCACTTCGTCAAGGTGGAAGAGTTCAAGGAGCTGATCGCTCGCGGTGATTTTCTGGAGTGGGCCGAAGTGTTCGGCAACTACTACGGCACCTCACGCGCCGCCATCGAAGCCTGTCTGGCCAAGGGAATCGACGTATTCCTCGACATCGACTGGCAGGGTGCCCGCCAGATCCGCGAGCAGATGCCGACCAAATCCATTTTCATCCTGCCCCCCAGCCGCGAAGAGCTGGAGCGCCGCCTGATTGGGCGCGGTCAGGACAGCGCCGAAGTGATTGCCGGCCGGATGGCGAAAGCCATTGCCGAAATGGTGCACTACGACGAGTATGACTATGTCATTATCAATGAAGAGTTCGAGCAGGCGCTGTTCCAGCTCAGGTCCATTATTGAGAGCCAACGGCTGGAGATGCGTCACCAGCAACAGGCTCAAAAAAACTTGCTGCAACAGCTACTGGCAGAGTAAGCCAAAAACAAGTAAACTTTTGCGTCATTTTTAAACACTGCTTTTCTAAATACAGAAAGCCCAAACACTGGAGTCCTGCATGGCACGCGTTACTGTAGAAGATGCTGTAAAACAGGTAGGTAACCGTTTTGACCTGGTGCTGGTCGCCGCGCGCC
The DNA here is from genome assembly GCA_945957575.1 of uncultured Aeromonas sp. Taxonomy (GTDB): domain Bacteria; phylum Pseudomonadota; class Gammaproteobacteria; order Enterobacterales; family Aeromonadaceae; genus Aeromonas. The sequence continues at coordinate 4,853 of CAMFLW010000043.1, forward strand.
GCGCTCGTCAAATCGCGGTACAAGGCAAAGATCCCCTGGTCGACGAAGAGAACGACAAGCCGACTGTGATCGCCCTGCGTGAGATCGAGCTGGGTCTGGTGAACAATCAAGTGATGGACACCCAGGACCGCTACGAACAGCAAGAGCAGGAAGCCGCCGAGCTGGCTGCCGTTGCTGCCATCGCCGAAGGCCGCGGTTAAGTTATTCCTCTGGTTGGCACCCGCCCGGGTGCCGACTGTTCATCCCCATTTACAACCGCTCGAAAACCTCGCAAACTCAGGGCTATACCCTCAATTCCACGAATTGCCGTTTCACCGCTGCGGGGACTGTCTTGTATTTATTTGAAAATCTTAAAGAAATAGCCAGTTCCTACCTGCCGCCAGAGCAGGTTGAGAAGCTCAAGCAAGCCTATGTGGTGGCCCGTGATGCCCACCAGGGTCAGATGCGTTCCAGTGGCGAACCCTATATCACCCACCCCGTCGCCGTTGCCCGGATCCTGGGTGACATGCGCCTCGATCATGAAACCCTGATGGCAGCCGTGCTGCACGACGTCATCGAAGACACCTCTGTTACCAAGGCCGATCTGGCCGAACAGTTTGGCAATGCGGTTGCAGAACTGGTGGCCGGGGTCTCCAAGCTCGACAAGCTGAAATTTCGCGATCGCAAAGAGGCGCAGGCCGAGAACTTCCGCAAGATGGTGATGGCGATGACCCAGGATATCCGGGTCATTCTGATCAAGCTGGCCGACCGCACCCACAATATGCGCACGCTAGGCTCCCTGCGCCCGGACAAGCGCCGCCGCATCGCCCGTGAAACCCTCGAAATCTTCGCCCCCATCGCCAACCGCCTCGGTATTCACACCATGAAGAACGAGCTGGAAGAGCTGGGCTTCGAGGCGCTCTATCCGATGCGATCCCGTGTGCTGCGCGAATCGGTGCGCCGCGCCCGCGGCAATCGCCGCGAGATCATCGACTCCATCCAGAGCGAAATCAGCGGTCGCCTGAAGGAGGCGATGATTGAGCATCAGGTCAGTGGCCGCGAGAAGAACCTGTTCTCCATCTACAACAAGATGGAGAAAAAAGAGCTGCAATTTCATGAGGTAATGGATATCTACGCCTTTCGTGTCAGGGTGAAGGACATAGATACCTGTTACCGGGTGCTGGGCCAGATGCACAGTCTCTACAAGCCCCGCCCCGGCCGCTTCAAAGATTACATCGCCATCCCCAAGACCAACGGCTACCAGTCGCTGCACACCTCGCTGGTGGGGCCGCACGGGGTACCGGTCGAGGTGCAAATCCGCACCGAATTCATGGATCAGATGGCCGATAAAGGGGTTGCCGCCCACTGGGCCTACAAGCAGGATGGCGACAGTTCGGGTACTACCGCCCAGATCCGCGCCCAGCGCTGGATGCAGAGCCTGCTGGAATTGCAGCAGAGTGCCGGCAGCTCGTTTGAATTTATCGAAGGGGTCAAAACCGACCTCTTCCCCGACGAGATCTACGTGTTCACGCCGGAAGGGCGCATCATGGAGCTGCCCGCTGGCGCCACGCCGGTGGACTTCGCCTACACGGTGCACACCGACATCGGCCACGCCTGCGTCGGTTCGCGGGTCGACCGCCACCCCTACCCGCTCAGCAGCCCGCTGCACTCGGGCCAGACGGTGGAGATCATCACGGCACCGGGCGCCCGTCCCAACGCGGCCTGGCTCAACTTCGTGGTGACCACCAAGGCGCGCTCCAAGATCCGCCAGTTCCTCAAGAACCTGCGCACCGAAGAGTCGGTGGTGCTGGGTCGCCGCCTGCTCAACCATGCGCTGGGCGCCAAGAATATCGAAGACATCCCCGAGCCGCGCATCAAACAGGTGCTGGCCGATACCAAGCACGAGAACCTGCAAGGGCTGCTGGCCGATGTGGGCCTCGGCAACGCCATGAGTGTCATGGTGGCGCGCCGCATGCTGGGGGATGAACTGCCGCCGGAAGAACAGCCCAAAACCAGCAGCAAGAAGATGCCGATCAAGGGTGCCGACGGCATGCTGGTCACCTTCGCCAACTGCTGCCGCCCGATCCCGGGGGATGCCATCATCGCCCACATCAGCCCGGGCAAGGGTCTGGTGATCCATCAGGAAGCCTGCCGCAACATCAAGGGCTACAGCAAAGAGCCGGACAAGTACCTGCCGGTGCAGTGGGAAGTGGACAAGGAGCAGGAACAGGAGTTCCGCACCGGCATCAGCATCGAGATCGTCAACCACCAGGGCGCCCTGGCGGAGCTGGCCAACGTGATTGCCGCCACCGGCGCCAACATTCACGCCATCAGCACCGAAGAGAAGGATGGCCGGGTTTATCAAGTGAGCCTGCTCATCACCACCAAGAGCCGCATCCACCTGGCCAACATCATGCGCAAGATCCGTGTGATGCCTAACGTGCTCAAGGTGAGCCGACAGAAGAACTGAACACAGGCGGCGCAAGCCGCCTGCTGCTTTTATAGAGACAAGCCATGACCCCCGAACGCTTCAAGCGCATCACCGATATGCTGGCCCAGCGCCAGCTCGATTTGACCGTCTGCATGGAAGAGGTCCATAAACCTCACAATCTGGCCGCTATCGTGCGTACCGCCGATGCCATCGGCATCCACCGGGTACACGCCGTCTGGCCCAAGACCTGGATCCACAAGCGCAAGGGCACCGCCCGCGGCAGCCAGAACTGGGTGGATGTAAAACTGCACCCGGATATCGGCACAGCCGTTGCCGAGCTGAAAGCCTCCGGCATGCAGATCCTGGCAACCCATCTCTCCGACAGCTCGGTCGATTTTCGCGCCATCGACTACACCAAACCGACCGCCATTCTGGTAGGTCAGGAGAAGCACGGCATCGGTGAAGAGGCGCTGGCGCTGGCCGATCACCATATCGTCATCCCCATGGTGGGCATGGTGCAGTCCCTCAACGTCTCGGTGGCTGCAGCCGCCATCCTCTACGAGGCGCAGCGCCAGCGCGAGCTGGCCGGTTGCTATCAACGAGGCTGCCCGCTTAGTCTGGAGGAGCAGAACACTATCCTGTTCGAGGGGGGTTATCCTATCTACGCCCAGCTCTGCAAGGAGAAAGAGATGCCCTACCCCCAGCTCGGCCCGGCCGGTGAAATCCTGGCGGACGAGGAGTGGTGGCAGCGGATGCAGCTGACCCGCAAAGGGTGGGCCCAGCAGAGTGAGTCACAGGAGGAGTGATGGAGAATCTCTTTGGCAGTTGGCTGGAATCGCACATCATCAAGGATCACCTGACCAACCCGAACATAGAGGCCGGCGACTACAGCTACTACTCCGGCTACTACCACGGCAAGCCGTTCGAAGACCACTGCGTACGTTATTTACTGGGAGATGGCTCGACCAGAGCAAGCTGGGACAGCGGCGAGTGGGGCACAGAAGTAGACCGCCTGATCATCGGCAAGTTCTGCTCCATCGCCTCGGGCGCCACCTTCATGCTGGCAGGCAATCAGGGCCACCGGCTGGATTGGGTCTCCACCTTCCCATTCAACCCGGATACCTTTGGCGAAGGAGCCCGTAGCGGCTTCCTGCGCAAGGGGGGTACCCGGATCGGCAACGATGTCTGGATCGGCTCCGAAGCGATGCTCATGCCCGGCATCACCATCGGCGATGGCGCCGTCATCGCCACTCGTGCCGTGGTGACCAAGGATGTGGCCCCCTACACCATAGTCGGCGGCAATCCGGCCCAACCGATCCGCCGTCGCTTCAGCGATGAGCAGATCATCATGCTGCAAGAGATGCAGTGGTGGGACTGGCCGCTACAGCACCTGCAGGCGGCTATGCCGTTACTCTGTTCGGGCGATATTCAGGCCCTTTATCGACACTGGCAGCAGGAGTGCACATCATGAACCTGTTATCGCCCGCCCTGCTGGCCCTGACCCTGTTTTCCGCCGGAGCCCTTGCCGTGACCAATACCTATCCGCTGACCAGCGAAGCCGATGTGCCCACCCTCTACCAGCAAACCCTGCCCGACTTCTGGCGCCAGCATGCCATAGAAGGAGAGTTCGAGGGCAAGGATGGCGTCGCCATCCGCTATGCCGCGCTGCGACAGGAGAAGGTCGATCGCGCCATTCTGATCGTCAACGGCCGGGTCGAGAGCTACCTCAAGTATCAGGAACTGGCCTGGGATCTCTGGCGTCAGGGCTACAGCCTCTACCTTATCGATCATCGTGGTCAGGGAATGTCTGGCCGCATGCTGAGCGACCATGACAAGGGATATGTCGACCAATTCGATGATTATGTGCTCGATCTAAAGCAGTTTCACGACCAGATAATTATGGCGGACCAACCTGCCAAGCTGTTCCTGCTGGCCCACTCCATGGGCGGTGCCATCTCGGCCCGCTATCTGGAGCGCTGGCCAGATGATATCAAGGCGGCCGTGCTCTCCTCCCCCATGCTGGGCATCAATCTCGGCGGTCTGCCCAAATGGCTGGCCAAGGGACTGGCCACCACCATAGGCACTGTTGGCGGCTGGTTTGGCGAACCACCCTATGGGCCGGGTCAGGGCCCCTATCAGGATCATGGCTTTGCCGATAACGAGCTGACTCACAGCCAGTCCCGCTATCAGGCGTTCCGCCAAATCTACGAGCTGCACCCGCAGATCAAGCTGGGGGGCGCCACCGCCCACTGGATTTATCAGGGGATTACCGGTGCCGATGCCGCCATCGCCGATGCGGGCGCCATCAAGACGCCGCTGCTGGTGCTGCAGGCTGGCAACGACAGCGTGGTGGACAACGCGGCGCAGGATGCGTTTTGCACCAAAGCCCGCTGCGAAGGGGGCAAGCCGCTGCGGGTTGAAGGGGCCTGGCACGAGCTCTTCATCGAATCCGACGACAAGCGCCAGCCCGCACTGACCGCCATGCTCGATTTCTTCGCCCGCTACTAGGCTGGCTATTTTTTGTAACCCTAAATAAATGGGGTGACCATGCAGGCTGGGGTAAACTGCCCCCGCTTTCAATTGATGCCGAGGTAAAGATGTTCAAGGTAGTTGTATCCGATCTCGATGGAACTCTGCTCAACAAGCAGCACCAGATCTCCTCCCGCACCCGGGAGACCGTCCGCCGTCTGGTTGAGCAGGGCGTGAAATTCGTGGTCGCCACCGGCCGTCACCACGTCGATGTACGCAGCTTCCGCGATGCGCTCGGTCTGGATATCTACCTCATCACCTCCAACGGCGCCGTGGTGCATGACAAGCAGGGCAAACTGGTGTTCAACCAGCCGCTGCCGGCCGAGATCGCCGCCGAACTGATTGCGCTGGAACGCGATCCCGCTATCCATCTCAATGTCTATCAGGGTGATGATTGGGTGGTGGAAGAGGAGCTACCTTGGCTGCTGCAGTTCCACGACGAGTCCGGCTTCACCTATCGTCTGGTCGATGACCTGAAGCAGGAACCGAAAGAGCAGATCAACAAGGTGTTCTACATCGGCGACCACGAGAAATTGCTGAAGATCGAGGCACACCTCAACCAGCGCTACGGCGACCTGCTCAACGTCACCTTCTCCCTGCCGGATTGCCTCGAAGTGATGCACGCTGGAGTTCACAAGGGCAATGCGGTGCGTGCCGTGCTGGAGCAGAACGGTTTCGACATGTCAGAGGCGATCGCCTTCGGCGATGGCATGAACGACTTCGAGATGCTGACCATGGTGGGGCGCGGCATCGTGATGGGCAATGCCCATGACCGCCTGAAAATAGCACTGCCTGAGTATGAGCAAACACTCACCTCCGATGAAGATGGCGTCGCCGTCTACCTGGAGAGGCTGTTCGAGCTGGAGAGCGTCAGCGCAGCCTGATCCTCTTCATCCCGACATCCGATTCAGCCAAGCCTCACCATGTGAGGCTTGGCTTTTTCAGGGTCTCCAGCCAGGGGTTGGGCCGCTGCCAGTTGAAGCTCTGGTTCGCCCCGCCGTAGCATTCGGCCAACCGCAGCGGCGTGCCAGGAGTATGGCGTCGCCCGGCCACATCGAGGCAGCGGGTGACCTTGCTGTTGAACAGCCTGTCTTTCTGCCACTCCCACTGCGCCTGACCGTCACAGGGGGCCAGCATCAACTCGCTGTCGTTTTTGGCTTGCAGGCAGAGCTCCTGCAAACGTAGCTCCCCCAGATCCCACTCGAACAGTTGATCGCCTTTTCCACTGCAGGGCTGTGCCAATACCTTCTGTTGGGACACCGCCACGCAAAAACCGCCGCTGGTCAGCAAGGGAGAGTGCGCATGATCCTCCTGTGGTTGTGAAGCAATAGAGTTCATCATCACATCGGTGGATAGCGGCTTGATGGCACAGCCACCCAGCAGCAAGGCCGCCAGCAGGGCGGGAGAGCAAGCCAAGGAAATTTTGTTATTCATGGAGAAATGCCTGAAATGGGCCGATGACATACCGGTTGTCAGTGACTCGAGGCTGAAGCATAACCGAAAGGCGGGGCGCGCTGCCCGAATAGAGTGTAAAGAGACGTAACAGAGAGAGAGCTGCACGGCAAAGGCCGGAAAGCAAAAAACCCCGCCGAAGCGAGGTTTTTCTAAATGTGGTCGGTGATAAAGGATTCGAACCTTTGACCCTCTGGTCCCAAACCAGATGCGCTACCGGACTGCGCTAATCACCGAGGCTATTTCTTTCAAAATAGTTTATTTCAAAAAACAAAGACGACCTCTTGGCCATCCTCGTCATACAGCAAGTATGGTGCGAAGAGAGGGACTCGAACCCTCACACCCGGGGGGCACTAACACCTGAAGCTAGCGCGTCTACCAATTCCGCCACCTTCGCATACCTGACAAGCTGTAAAATGGGGTGGCTGATGGGGCTCGAACCCACGACAACCGGAATCACAATCCGGGACTCTACCAACTGAGCTACAGCCACCACAGCTGTTTTCGTTCTACAACAACGCCCGTTTAACCGGCGCACTTTGGATGGTGCGCCCGACAGGATTCGAACCTGTGACCTCTGCCTCCGGAGGGCAGCGCTCTATCCAGCTGAGCTACGGGCGCTACGCTGTCGAACGGGGCGCAATATTAATGATGGGGGGCATACTTGTCTACACTTTTTTTGTTATCTTGTGCTGACCGTTGTTTTTTCAAGCACATTGCGCACTTTTCTTCCACTACTCCCCCGCTACCAGCCGAAAAGAGGCAGATCACAGTCGCAAATCACCTTGCTGCCTTGACTTGATTTGATGCCCATCTAGAATGAATGAACGTTCATTCAATCGAAAGACTCACTGATGATTCTGGATAAAAAAGAGAGCATCTTCAACGCGGCCCATGAAGTGCTGGGTGAACGGGGTTTTCATGGTCTGTCGATTGCAGAAGTCGCCAAAAAGGCCAATGTTGCCACTGGCACTATCTATCGCTACTTCTGCGACAAGGATGATCTGATCCGGCAACTGCATCAGCACACTATCTTGCAGTGTGTACCCATGGCCATGGCCAACGTAGAGATCGATACAGTTTCATTTCAACAATTTCGCCAATTATGGCTCAATATTCATGTCATTTTTGTTAACGACCCCAACGCCATCCGCTGCAAATTACAGTATGAGAGCTCTCCGTTAGGAGCAGAATTGGAGACCAATCCTGTCATTCTGGCCGCCTGGGAGCCTCTGGACCGATTTTTTGAACAGGGCGTTGCACAAGGATTGTTTATTGATTTACCGATACGGGCACTCCAGGTGTTGAGTCTGGACAGTGTCATGCATCTGGCCCTGCAGTGCAGGGTTCACAACATCACGTTGACCGAATCGCAGTTGGAAACCGCGATTCTGGCCAGCTGGAATGCTATTTTATCCCCCAATCTTTCCACCTCAGGAGCCTGTTCATGAAAAAGTGGATGGCCATTATGTTGCTGATAGCGATCGCCTTGTTTGGCAGCGTCATCGGCTTCAATTTGTTCAAACAGAAGATGATTGCCAAATACATGGCCAACCGGCCGGAACCCGAGTTTCCCGTCACCGCCATGGTGACCAAGGCGCAGGATTGGGTACCGACCATCGAAGCGATTGGCTTCATCGAGCCGAATCAGGGGGTGACCCTCTCCACCGAACTGGCAGGCACCATTGATGCCATCACCTTTGAGTCAGGCAAACCGGTCAAGGCTGACCAGCTGCTGCTGAGCCTGGACTCCACTGTGGAGAAGGCCAATCTGCGCGCCTCCCAGGCCAAGCTGCCGGCGGCAAAAGCCAAGTTCGATCGTTTCCAAAACCTCTACAAGACCAGCTCCATCTCCAAAGAGCAGCTGGATGAAGCCGAAGCAGCCTATCGCTCGCTGGAAGCGGATATCGAGAGTCTGAAGGCGACCATTGCCCGTCGTGAAGTCCGCGCGCCCTTTAGCGGCGTGGTCGGCCTGCGCAATGTGTTCCTCGGTCAGTATCTGCAACCTGGCACCGATATCGTGCGCCTGGAAGATACCAGCGTGATGCGCCTGCGCTTCACCGTGCCCCAGACCGATATCTCCAAAATCAAGCTGGGCCAAGTCATCAAGATCAATGTGGATGCCTATCCGCAGACCCAGTTTGATGGCCATATCACCGCCATCGAGCCTGCGATCAACTTCCAGAGTGGCCTGATCCAGGTGCAGGCTGACATCCCGAACAACGACGGTCAGCTGCGTTCCGGTATGTTCGCCCGCGCCAGCATCATTCTGCCGACGGTGACAGATCAGATCGTGATCCCGCAAACCGCTATCACCTTCACTCTCTATGGGCAGAACGTCTACGTGCTCAAAGAGGGTGAAGAGACTGACAAGGAGGGCAACAAGGTGAAAGTACTGCGGGCCAAGCAGGTGGTGGTCAAGGCGGGTGAGCGCCGCGGCAACGATGTGCATGTGCTCTCTGGTATCCAGGCTGGCGACCAGATCGTACTGTCGGGTCAGGTCCGCCTGAGCAACGACACCAAGGTGCATGTGGTCGAGAACGATGCCCTGGCCGTTCCGGCACAAACCCCGATGCTGTAAGCGCGGAGATCTGCGATGCGATTTACTGACATATTTATAAAACGGCCTGTGCTGGCGATCTCGCTCAGCTTCCTGATCGCCTTGCTGGGCTTTCAGGCCATCTTCAAGATGCAGGTTCGGGAATACCCCGAGGTGACCAATACGGTGATCACCGTCAGCACTGGCTACTATGGTGCCAGTTCTGATCTGATCCAGGGGTTCATCACCCAGCCGCTGGAGCAGGCGGTCGCGCAAGCCGACAACATCGACTTCATGACCTCCTCCAGCCAGCTTGGCAGCTCGACCATCACTGCCTACATGAAACTCAACACCGACCCCAGCGCCGCGCTGTCCGACATTCTGGCGAAGGTGAACTCGGTACGCTCCCAGTTGCCGAAAGAGGCGGAAGACCCTTCGGTCACCTCCTCCACCGGCTCCACCACGGCCGTGCTCTACCTCGGCTTTACCAGCCCGGAGCTCAACTCCAGCCAGATCACCGACTATCTGGAGCGGGTTATCAAACCGCAGCTCTTTACCGTGGGCGGGGTCTCCAAGGTTGACCTCTACGGCGGTGTCGAGTTTGCCCTGCGGGTATGGCTGGATCCGGCCAAGATGGCGGCCTTCAACCTGACAGCCAGCGACGTGATGACGGTGCTCAACAGCAACAACTATCAGTCTGCGACAGGTCAGGCGACCGGTTACTTCACGCTGTTCAACGGTAACGCCGAGACTCAGGTCAAGGATGTCGACGAGCTGAAGCGTCTGGTCGTTGCTACCCGTGACGGTAAGGTGATCCGCCTTTCCGACATTGCCAAGGTGACCCTCGAGAAGAGTCACGATATCTATCGCGCCAGCGCCAACGGTCGTGAAGCGGTGGTCATGGCGGTCAACGCCGCGCCGACAGCCAACCCCATCAACATCGCTCACGATGTGCTGGCGTTGCTGCCGAGCCTTGAGCGCAACATGCCGAGCACCATGCATCTCAACGTGATGTATGACTCCACCGTGGCGATCAACGAGTCCATTCACGAGGTTATCAAGACCATTCTGGAGGCAGCCACCATCGTGCTGGTGGTGATTACCCTGTTCCTCGGTTCGTTCCGCGCGGTCATCATTCCGATCATCACCATTCCGCTCAGTCTTATCGGCGTGGTGATGATGATGGATATGTTCGGCTTCTCGATAAACCTGATGACTCTGCTGGCGATGGTGCTGGCAATCGGTCTGGTGGTGGATGACGCCATCGTGGTGCTGGAGAACATCGACCGTCACATCAAGGAGGGGGAAGAACCGTTCCGGGCAGCCATTATCGGTACCCGTGAAATTGCGGTGCCGGTTATCGCCATGACGGTCACCCTGGCGGCGGTATACGCGCCGATCGCCCTGATGGGGGGCATCACCGGCGCCCTGTTCAAGGAGTTTGCCCTGACGCTGGCAGGTTCGGTATTCGTCTCGGGCATCATCGCCCTGACCCTGTCGCCAATGATGTGCTCCAAGATGCTCAAGGCCAACGAGCAACCGGGCAAGTTCGAGAGCACAGTCCACCACCTGCTGGAGCGGATGACCGAACGTTACGACAGCATGCTGCACGCCGTGATGAAAAAGCGCCCCGTCATCGTGGTGTTCGCCGTCATCGTGCTCGGTAGCCTGCCGTTGCTGTTCAAGTTCATCCCAAGCGAACTGGCCCCGTCAGAGGACAAGGGGGTAATGGCCGTGCTGGGTACCGCACCGTCCAACGCCAACCTGGACTACATCGAAAACTCCATGGCGGATGTGAACAAGATCCTGGATGACCAGCCCGAGATCGCCTTCTCCCAGGTCTTCTCCGGGGTACCCAGCGCCAACCAGGCGTTTGGTATCGCCTCCATGGTGCCCTGGAGCCAGCGTGAAGCGAGCCAGAAAGAGGTGCTGGATCGGGTTGCCAATCTGGTCAAAGAGATCCCGGGTATGGCCATCACCACTTTCCAGATCCCTGAACTGCCAGGAGCCTCCAGCGGTCTGCCGATCCAGTTCGTCATCACCACCCCGAACAGCTTCGAAAGCCTGTTCCTGGTGGCCGGTGAAATTCTGGCTGCGGCGCAGGGTAACGGTCAGTTCGTCTATTCGGACCTCGATCTGAACTACGACTCCGCCACCATGAAGATCCGCATCGACAAGGACAAGGCGGGTGCCTACGGCATCACCATGCAGGACATAGGTATCACCATGGGCACCATGATGGCGGACGGTTACGTCAACCGCATCGACCTGGATGGCCGCTCCTACGAGGTGATCCCGCAGGTCGAGCGCAAATACCGTCTCAATCCGGAGTCTATCAAGGGCTATTACGTGCGGGCCGCAGACGGCAAGTCGATCCCGCTCGGCAGCCTGATCAGCATTGAAGTGGTTGGTGAGCCCCGCACCCTGCCCCACTTCAACCAGCTGAACTCCGCCACCATAGGTGCCGTTCCGGCACCGGGTGTGGCCATGGGTGATGCGATCAACTGGTTCCAGACTGTCGCCGACGAGAAGCTGCCACAGGGCTATCGTTATGACTTCATGGGTGAAGCCCGTCAGTTCGTTACCGAAGGCAATGCGCTCTATGCCACCTTCGCGCTGGCACTGGCGATCATCTTTCTGGTGCTGGCGATCCAGTTCGAGTCGGTGCGTGACCCCCTCGTCATCATGGTCTCTGTGCCGCTTGCCATCAGCGGGGCCTTGATTGCCCTGGCATGGGGTCTGGCGACCATGAACATCTACTCCCAGGTGGGCCTCATCACCCTGGTGGGTCTGATTACCAAGCACGGCATCCTGATCTGTGAAGTAGCGAAGGAAGAGCAGCTGCTGCGCGGCATGAACCGAATGGATGCCGTGATGCAAGCCGCCAAGGTGCGTCTGCGTCCGATCCTGATGACCACGGCCGCCATGATTGCCGGTCTGATCCCGCTGCTCTACGCCGCAGGCGCCGGTGCGGCACAGCGTTTCAGTATCGGTATCGTCATCGTGGCTGGTCTTGCCATCGGTACCCTGTTCACCCTGTTCGTGCTGCCGGTGATCTACACCTATCTGGCTTCCGAGCACAAACCCTTGCCTGTATTCGATGAAACCATTCCACCCAAGGCAAGTGGCGGACACTGATCATTGATGACCTCCCAAGGCCCCGACACGGCCGTCTCTTATACAAAAATCCCCAGCATCGGCTGGGGATTTTTTTGAACTCCTCTCCCATCCTGGGATCTGAACCTGTCAGCCTCCTCCATCCAGGCTCTAACATGCCCTTCACTCAACCGGTGCACTGGGCCCAATCCCTGTTTGGTCACGCCAACCTCAACGACCCAAGATGCACCGGCAGAGTGGTTGTCCTCGCCACCGTTCTTGCTCACCAACCAGGGCAGCAGTCGCGCCCTGCTGGCTCACACCGTGCGTTCGCGCCGCACGAACGCACGGTGGTGGGCTTGGCAGCACCCTGGCCAACCTAACCTCATCACGGCATGTGATCGGGAGGCGGATACCTGCACTACAAGCAGCAAAATAACCAGCGTTTCGTGGTGCGCTCGGAGCAAAGCCACTGTATCGACGAGTACGACAACCAGCTCTACAACTATGCCATGCAGTGCCAATCCGCGGGCATCCGGGTCGAGGCGTTGCGGATGCAGAACCGGGAAAATCTGACGCGAATGAGCGTCATTATCGCGGTGCGGCTGCTGCAATTGCGATTTATCCACGAGGAGCCTGCCGCACAGAGAGAAAGCTGTAAAACGTTGCTGGGCACGAAGAGCTGGAGGTGGAGTAGATGTAGATGAAGAAGGCCCCGTCGGATAAGCTCCCCGATATGGCGTAGGCGTACCAGAGACTGGGGGACTGGAAGGAGAGCAAGCGCACGGAGCGCGCCTCGATAGCGGTGTTATGGGAGGGCTGGTTGCTGTTACAGACCCTCCTTGCAGGCTATCAACTGGCGCTGTCTCTTGAGCATCGACAGTTGTGATCAAGAGACAGCCAGCTTGGTTCCTTTTTTATTGGCTCACAACGTTCAGTAGAGGTGCTGACTGATGCCGTTGAGCAGCCGCGACAATCCCTTGGTGAACTGTACCGGCGCATCCTGCACCGTGTAGCAGAGGCAGCCGTCCGGCGTGTGCGGGCTGTGGGAGTGGCTGGCATCGCGCCAGATGAAATCTCCCGCCTTGTAACGGGTATCCCCATCCTCGATAGTGCCCGCCAGCAGCAGGGTCAGCTCATAACCCTGATGGGTGTGCTCGGGGATGCGACCACCGGCCTCGATATGGAGCAGGCTGGCGCGGGCACCCATCTCGTCCAGCGGCAGGCTCTGCTGACGAATGGCCCCGATATGGCGCCACTTGGGCGAACGGTAGCGGGCCAGCACCCGGGGCAAACGGTAGGCGTGACCGGCCACCTCCAACTCGGTGGGCTGGGCTCGGGGCAGATCGATAACGGGTGCGGCAACCGGTTCGGGCTGCGCCAGAATACCCGCCAGCATGGCGTCTAATCCGGCGTCCAGCGCCACGTCATCGCGGGAGGCCAGCTCGGGCTCCGCTGGCGAGGCAAGATATTGCTGCGCCAGCTCCTCTTCGAATGTCTTCAGTCGGGCAGCGCAATCGGGGCAGAGTTCACAGTGGGCGGAGAGCCCCACCGCCAGCGGCAGAGGAAGCTCGTCGGCGGCAAAGGCGCGCAGCATTGGGTCGGTCGGATGGGCTTTAATCATGGCCTTGCTCCACTTGCTCTTTCAGTTTCTGTAACGCCAGCCTGAGGCGGGACTTGATGGTACCGAGCGGCACGCCGAGTCGCTCCGCCAGCTCCTGCTGGGAGAACTCCTGCAGATAGATGCCGCGCACCACCTGCTGTTGCGGCTCCGGCAGGGTGCCCAGATAGTGGGCCATCTGGCGGGTCAGTACCGCATCTTCACCGCCGCTCAGGTGTTCCTCTTCCGCCTGAAACTCCAGCACCGGCCACAGCTCCTCGGCACAGAGATCCTCCTTGCTGGCGCGACGACGGCGCAGCATGTCGAAGCACTGGTTGCGCATCACTGTGTAGATCCAGGTGGTCGGCGCCCCCTTCTCGGGGTGGTAGAGGCGTGCCTTCTGCCACACCAGCAGCAGGGTCTCCTGCACCAGCTCCATGGCGTTGGCCTCGCTGCCGAGATGGCGCAAGCCGTAGCTGCGAATGCGCGGCGCGAAGTGCTGGAACAGGTGGGCAAAGGCCGCCTTGTCGGCGTGCTCTGCCACCCGGATCAACAGGGCTTTCAGGTCGCCATTAGGGTTATCCATCACGGGCGAGGTCCTGCGTATGGTCGAGTGTGGTTGGCCAGTATATGCCATTGCGCCATCCCTTTGATGTGCTGTCGAGCGTGCTGTGGTGATGACTATTACGACCTTGCGGCGCTGGTGGATCAGCGGGTCATAAAAAATCAGTGGCTGGCCACCAGCACCCCCTTGAGCAGGGCCATGGCCGGTTGATTGTCGGCAGCCACCAGCAGCAACTGCTTCTGCTCGGGGGGGATCGGCAACACCTCCAGCCAGCGCTGGGCCACCCAGTTGCCATCGTCCCAGCGGGGCTCGGTATAAAGAGCGGCATAGTCGGGGTAATCGGCAAACACCTCCTGCAGCGCCTCCACCAGCGGCTGCTGATCGGGATGAAGCCGCTGTGATGGCCAGGCCGTCAGCGGCGTCACCTCGCCGATGCGCAGGCCGTCTGGCTCCTGCCACAGATCCTCTATCTGCACCCGTTCCATCCCCTGCACCGTGATCCCCAGCATGCCGTCCGGCAACTGGTCGAAGTCGATGATGGTGACCCGGGTGGCGATGGGCAACATGTTGCGCAGGGCATCGGGTTGGCGAGGGTCCACCATGCAGAGGGCAAAGCCGGACTCCCCCGCCTCGGCGATCATCCGCTGGTATCTCGGTTCGAAGATCCGCAGCGGCATGATGCCGCCGGGCAGCAGGTGGGCAGAAAGGGGAAACAGCGCCAGTCGCATCGCAAACTCCTCGGTTGGGAACCTCTGTTGATACGCCGGGCCAGAGGGAGGAGATCATTCCCGTCATCGGAAAGGAAAAACCCTTAACAATCAGGGGAAAATAGCCTGGACAAGGCGCTTCGATATGCAGTAGAAATGGATAAGCACCGTAATTTCCGTCCAATATTCTGGAATATGGCGCCAAACGCAGTGAAATATCCGCCCGACAGCGAGCGGCGGGTCATCCCTATAGTTTTCTCGAGCCGATGCGGGTAAAATTCACGCCCTTATATATCAGTCATTTTTCGACGCGCAACCTTGGTGGTCAGTTATGAAAGAGCATATTCATCATCTACTTGAACAAACGGTAGCCAATCTCAAGTCAGCAGGCGTCCTGCCGGCGGACCTGGAAGCCCGCGTGCAAGTAGACCGATGCAAGGAAAAAGCTCACGGTGACCTGGCCACCAACCTGGCCATGCTGCTGGCCAAGCCGGCCCGCAAGAATCCCCGTGAGCTGGCGGCGGCCATCATCGAGCACCTGCCTGCCTCCGACCTGATCGCCAAGGTCGAGATCGCCGGCCCCGGCTTCATCAACTTCTTCTTCGACCAGCGCTGGCTGGCCGGTCAGGTCGAGGCCATGGTGACCTCTGCCAACGCCAACGTGAAGTTGCCGACCCCGCAGACCGTAGTGGTGGACTACTCCGCCCCCAACGTGGCCAAAGAGATGGCGGTGCACCACATCCGCTCCACCGTACTCGGTGACGTGGCCGCCCGTGCGCTGGAGTTCCTCGGCCACAAGGTGGTGCGTGCCAACCACATCGGTGACTGGGGTACCCAGTTCGGCATGCTGATCGCCTATCTGGAGAAGATGGCCAACGAGAACGCCTCCGACATGGAGCTGCGCGATCTGGAAGCCTTCTACACCCAGGCCAAGCGTTGCTACGACGAAGACGAAGCCTTCGCCGAGCGCGCCCGTAACTACGTGGTGAAACTGCAGGGTGGCGACGAGTACTGCCGTACCATGTGGAAGAAGCTGGTCGACATGACCATGGAGCAGAACCAGCGCAACTACGACCGCCTGAATGTCTCCCTGACCAACAAGGACATCATGGGCGAGTCCATGTACAACGACATGCTGCCGGAGATCGTTGCCGACCTGAAAGCCAAGGGGCTGGCGGTCGAGAGCGAAGGCGCCACCGTTGTCTTCCTGGACGAGTTCAAGAACAAGGATGGCGAGGCCATGGGCGTCATCATCCAGAAGAGCGATGGCGGTTTCCTCTACACCACCACCGACATCGCCTGTGCCAAATACCGTTACGAAACCCTGGGCGCCGACCGGGTGATGTACTTCATCGACTCCCGTCAGCACCAGCACCTGATGCAGGCCTGGACCATCACCCGCAAGGCGGGCTATGTGCCGGAATCCGTGCCGCTCGAGCACCACGCCTTCGGCATGATGCTGGGCAAGGATGGTCGTCCCTACAAGACCCGCTCCGGTGGCACCGTCAAGCTGGTTGACCTGCTGAACGAAGCGGAAGAGCGCGCCGCCGCCCTGCTGGAGAGCCGCAACAGCGACCTCTCCGCTGAAGAGAAGGCCGAAGTAGTGCACGCCATCGCCATGGGTGCGGTCAAGTATGCGGATCTCTCCAAGAACCGCACCACCGACTACATCTTCGACTGGGATCTGATGCTCTCCTTTGAAGGCAACACCGCTCCTTACCTGCAATACGCCTACACCCGTATTCAGTCCATCTTCCGCAAGGCCGGCGTCGATGCCGCTACCCTGACCGGCAATGTGACCCTGAACGAGGAAGCGGAAGAGACCCTGGCCCAGAAGCTGATCCAGTTCTCCGACGCGGTCAACGGCGTGGCGGACAAGGGGATGCCGCACCTGCTCTGTACCTATCTGTACGAGCTCTCCGGCAACTTCATGACCTTCTACGAAGCCTGCCCGATCAACAAGGATGGCGTGGACGAAGCGACCCGTCAGAGCCGTCTGCTGCTGTGCGCCGCCACCGCCAAGGTGCTGAAACTGGGCCTCGGCGTACTGGGCATCCATACCCTGGAGCGCATGTAATAGATGGCGACCCGGGATTATGTCGGCAGCCGCCCGCGACGTCGGGCGGGTGGCCGCAATACCAAGAAAGCGGCTCCTCGCCGCTTTCCTGTTATTCCAGTGCTGCTGGTCGCAGCGCTGCTGGCAGGCTTTGGCGGCTTCCTCTACATGATCAATGGCAAGGGCCACGACGCCCCGACCATTGAGGAGCAGGTGAAGGCCAACAAGCCAAAAGCACAGAATAACGGGCTGCCTCAGGAGAAGTGGAGCTATATCGAACGGCTTGAGAACAAGCAGGTCGATATCATAGAGCCGCCCACCCAACCGGGTGTGTTGCCACCACAGCCTGCAGATACCATGACCCTGCAGCCGGAAAAGCTGCCGCAACCGGTCCCGACCGATATTCCCCAGCCGGGAACACCGATCGGCCAACCCAAGCCCTATCTGCCCAATCCGGCGACCACCCCCTCCACCTCCGGTGCGCCGGTTGCCAGCGCCCAAGAGCAGGTAATCGACCGCAAGGCCGAGCGTGAGCGGATGGAGCGGGAGATCCGTGCCGAGCTGGAGCGTGAGCGAGCCGCTGCCGCCAAAGCCCAACCGGCAGCCCAGCCTGCCCAGACCGCTGCAGCCGACAGTGGCCGCTATATGATGCAGTGTGCCGCCCTGCGCTCGCAGGATTCTGCGGAGTCGCTCAAGGCGCGCATCGCCTTCACTGCCGGCCTCTCCTCCAGCCTGCAGGTGATCAATGGCGCCAACGGCACCGTCTACAAGGTGATGGTCGGCCCCTTCAACGGCAAGGCCGCCGCCGACGCAGCCAACCGCAAGCTGCAGAGCTCGGGCATCAGCGGCTGCATTCCCAAGAAAGGGTAAGCACCCGTTTTACCATGAGGGGCCGGGTGGCAACACCCGGCCCCTCTTCTTTGGGCTCCCTTCGCACCCATAGCCCCATCTCGCTCTTATCCCGACCGATTGCAGGCTTGAAAAGCCGTTTTGCCATCCCCATCTTTTCTCCCATGCACAGTCAGGCCGTCATTCGGCTCAAGCGAGGTAAGTAAAGTGACTACCA
>CAMFLW010000044.1 GCA_945957575.1 uncultured Aeromonas sp.
GCGGTCAGGGTGCCGCCGGTCACCAGCGGCGCATCGGTCTCGGTCAGGGTCACGTCGGCGCTGCTCACCACCGCCGCGTCATTGCTGCCGGTGATGGTCACGGTCACGCTCGACTTGGTGCCGTCGATGCTGGTGACCTCGAAGCTCTCGCTCACCTTGTCGCCCACGTTCAGCTCGTTGAACGCGCTGTTGGCGGTGAAGGTCCACTGGCCGTCCTTCGCCAGGGTGAACTCGCCGTACTGGCCCACCACGGTGATCGGGGTGAAGGTGTTGTCCGGGTTGTCCACGTCGGTCGCGGTCAGGGTGCCGCCGGTCACCAGCGGCGCATCGGTCTCGGTCAGGGTCACGTTGGCGCTGCTCACCACCGCCGCGTCATTGCTGCCGGTGATGGTGATGGTGACGGTGTGCTCGGTGCCGTCCACGGACTTGACCACAAAGGTCTCGACCTTGGTCTCACCTTCGCCCAGGTACTGCACCTTGCTGTTGTCGACGTTGTAAGTCCAGGCACCACCTTCGGTGATGGAGAGGCTACCCAGTGCACCGGCACTCGGGGTGCCGTTGCCGGCCAGGAACTTGGCTTCATCCGCCCCGTCCACGTCGGTGACGCTCAGGGTGCCGGTCTCAGTCAGGGTCGGGTTGGTCTCATCTTCCACCACGCTACCGGTATCGGTGCCGGTAATGACAGCCGCATCGTTGACCGGCGTAACAGTCCCGGTCACGCCGCCAGTGGCGCTGTTCAGGCCATCGGTGATGGTGTATTCAAACGCGATGTTGCCATTGAAATCCGGAGCCGGCGTGAAGATCAGCTGGCCATTGCTGAGGGTGACGGAACCATTGCTGATCGCTACCGTGCCGCCTTCGGCAATGGTCTGGCCGTTGATGGCGGTAATGGTGAGACGATCGCCATCCACATCCGTGTCGTTGCCAAGCACATTGATGGTGACGGTGCCGTCCTCCGCCACGGTGAACTGGTCGTCACCCGGCAGAGGCGCGGCATTCACCACGCTGTTGTCGGTCCCCTTGGGCGAAGTGTTGCCAACCGGGTCGGTCAGGGTGGCATCCACCGTGATGGGGCCGTTGACCGGCAGATCCGTAGTAGGGATAGTCAGAGTGACCTGGGTACGGCCGATGTCGTCGGTCGTCAGAATTCTGCTGGAGTCAGGCACGCCATCACCGTTCCAGTCCACATCGAGACGATCACCAGCCTTGGCATCGCCCGGCAGCCGGATGATGACATCCACCCCGTTTTCGCGCTCATTGGCGGAGATGACATTGTCCGCGCCGTCCTGGATTTCCACTTGCGGCGCCGAGGGGGCGGTACTGTCCACGCTGCCGTCATCGGTCGCGGTGCCGGTGTTGCCGGCCGGATCGGTGACGCTGGCTGTCACTGTGTAGGAGCCATCAACCAGCGGAGTGGTCACGTCCACGCTGAAGGTGCCATCCGGATTGACGGTGGTGATCAGGGTTTGCTGGTTGCCATTGGCATCGGTCACCAGCAGAGTCACGGTACTGCCGGCGGCGGCGTCCGTGGTTCCGGTAATGGTAGGGGTCGTGTCGTTGGTATTGTCAGGTGCAGAGACGGTGATCACCGGCGGGACGAGATCAATCAGGCGATTCTCTTCACCCGGCAGTGCATCAGCGATCACGCCGGCATCGGTCTGGTTGGCCGTATCAAAACCGGCCGCCGCTATGGTGGCATCACCGGTACGATCGATGGTAACGAAACCACCGTTGCCACTGGCGCCAGCCACGCCACCAATGCCACCACCACCGGCGGCAGGCGCCCCACCCGCGGCAGATGCTTCAAATGCCTTGGTCGGGTCGGCGCCGCCCAGGATGGCCTGCTGCAGGGCCGCGATGTCATTGGGATTGCCGGACGGCACATTCTGGGCAAGTTGCGGCTCTTGAGACGTTTCATCCTCAACCTGCTGCTCGTTGGTCGGGCTCAGGGTGAAAGTCTGGTTGCCGCCTTTGAAGCTGGCGCCTTCAGGAGTGATCAGCACCGCATCCTTGGGCAGGATATCGCCTTCGGCGAGCTGCTTCTGGCTGCCATCAGCGGCCACCAGGTAAACCTTGCCTTTCAACTGGGTAACGACGACGTCCTGATCCAATGCGATATTGTGGCTGCTCATGTTCTCTCCTGAATCTCTATTGGCATGCAATATTCCACCGTCTAATGTGCCCGCGAATGGCGCCGGAAACCAGTTAGAAAATTCGAATGGATAGACTGATTTGAGGCTGGAACGGTCGGTTAAACAGAAGGGTCAACAACGGTGGGGATGGAAAATAAAATCAAGATGATCAATGTGTTGCATTTTGATGACGGGAGCACTGCCAGTGCCCCCGTCCGGGGCTTCATATCAGGCGCCAGCCCACAGCAGGATGGCCAGCAACTGGGGTGAGATGATGCGCAGGAACATCACCAGCGGATAGACGGTCGCGTACGACAGGGCACTGGCACCACTGGTGGGATGCATGCCGTTGGCAAACGCCAGGGCGGGAGGATCCGTCATGGAACCGGCCAGCAAACCGCACAGGGTGAGGTAGTTCATCTTGCCGTACAGACGGGCCAGCACACCGACCACCAGCAGCGGGATCAGGGTGATCGCCACCCCATACATCATCCAGGCCGGACCATCGCCGTTGATCAGGGTATCGATGAAGCCGGCACCGGACTTGAAGCCCACCACCGCCAGAAACAGCACTATGCCGATCTCCCGCAGCGCCAGGTTGGCACTGGGGGGCATGAACCAGTAGAGCTTGCCGATGCTGCCAATGCGCGACAGGATCAGCGCCACCACCAGCGGGCCACCCGCCAGACCCAGCTTGAGCGCCGCCGGGAACCCGGGCAAATAGAAGGGGATGGAGCCGAGCAGCACGCCAAGGCCGATGCCGATGAACACCGGCAGCATCTGCACCTGCTGCAGTTTCTGCTGCACGTTGCCCACCACATTGGTGACCGCCTCGATGGCGTCGAGCCGCCCTACCAGGTTGAGGATGTCACCGAACTGCAGGCTGGTCTGGCTGGTCGGCACCAGCTCGATGCCGGCCCGGTTGAGGCGCGAGATCACCACGTCATACTTCTGCTTGATGTCGAGATCGCGGATCTTCTTGCCGAGCACCTGCTCGTTGGTCACCACCACCCGTTCTACCCGCAGATCGGTGCCGCGAGTGGAGAGCGAGGTCTCCACCTCCTCCCCCAGCACCAGCAGCACCTTGCGCAGTGCGTGCCGCTCACCCACCAGGTGCAGCAGGTCGCCCAGTTCGATGCGCGAATCTGGCCGCGGCACCATCAGCTCCTCGCCGCGTTTGAGGCGCGAGCAGATGACGTCTGCCTCGTCGAGACTCGGGATCTCGCTCAACATCAGACCGTGGATGTTGGGGTTGCGCACCGCGATGTTGATGGTCTGCAGACTCTCCTTGGTCTTGCCGGCCTGTTGTTCAAACTGGGCTGCTTCTTCGTCGATCTTGATGCGAAAGAACATGCGGATCAGCCACATGGTCAACAAGATGCCACAGATGCCGAACGGATAGGCGACCGCATAGCCCATCCCCATCAGGCCGGTGGAGCCGGGCGCCGCGCCCAGCTCCGCCAGGATCTGCTGGCCGGCACCGAGAGAAGGGGTGTTGGTCACGGCGCCGGAGAAGACCCCCAGGATCACCGGCAGCGGCACGTCGAACAGCTGGTGCAGGGCTGCCGCCACGGCGCAGCCAAGCAGTACCAGCAGAGCAGCGAAGCCGTTGAGCTTGAGGCCGGAGCTGCGCAGGGAGGAGAAGAAGCCGGGGCCGACCTGAATGCCGATGGTGTAGACAAACAGGATCAGGCCGAACTCCTGAATGAAGTGCAGGGTCTGCTCATCCAGCGCCAGCCCCGAGAGGCCGGCGAAGTGGCCCACTATGATGCCGCCGAACAGCACCCCACCGATCCCGAGACCGACGCCATAGACCCGCCAGTTCCCCAGCCAGAGCCCCAGCACTGCCACCAGCGACAACATGCTGATGGAAAGCGCGATATCACTCATTTCGTGCATCCTTTGCGAATTGAACTGTCCCTAGCTTGTCAGCAAACGCCGCGGCCAACTGTGTGATACCGCACGAATTTATCCTTTTGAGCAGCAAAAATACCAATTAAGGGCTAGTTAGGCGACGTAGCCATAAATGGCCATAAAGTGACAAACGCTACCCCCCAGCACGAACAGATGCCAGATGGCGTGGTTGTAGGGGATGCGCTTGGCCACATAGAAGATCACCCCCAGGCTGTAGATGAGACCACCCAGCCCGAGCAGCAGCAAGCCTTCCCCCTCCAGATGGATGTAAAGCTGATAGACCACCAGCAACGACAGCCAGCCCAGCATCAGGTAGGTAAACAGCGACAGCTTCTTGAAACGGTTGATGAAGAGCAGCTTGAACACCACCCCCGCCAACGCCAGCCCCCAGATCACCACCATCAACCCCTGTGCCAGCGGCGTGTC
Source organism: uncultured Aeromonas sp. (assembly GCA_945957575.1). Classification (GTDB taxonomy): domain Bacteria; phylum Pseudomonadota; class Gammaproteobacteria; order Enterobacterales; family Aeromonadaceae; genus Aeromonas. Next base: position 4,473 of record CAMFLW010000044.1, read on the forward strand.
GAGCGCCACCAGCAGGAAGGGGGTATAGGTACCGGCGATCAGCAGATAGATGGCGCAGTGGTCGAATACCTTGCACCAGCGTCTGGCCGGCCCTTCCGCCATGCTGTGGTAGAGGGTCGAGGCCAAGTAGAGCAGCACCAGGCTGCCACCATAGAGGCTGTAACTGACCAGCGCCTGAGGCCCCTGCGCCCAGCCCTTGTTCAACAACAACACCAACCCCAGGATCCCCAGCACCAGCCCCAGGCCGTGGCTGAGGCGGTTGGCCAGCTCCTCGCGGGGCGAATAATCCGTCACACTGCTCATTGCATACTCCTGCCCAAACTGCGCTCACTCTAGCTGCCGTCATTTCGGAGTACAAGTGTTAGCTTAAAGTGATTTTCATGCCATTTGCCGTGTGTTGAGGCGATGCGCATGGCTGTCACCCGCTGGCCTTTGGTGTATGCTCTGCGGCCGATGCCCACGTAGCTGTTGCCACCGCGCTTGCTCACCACCCAGTGACTCCCTGGCAACCCGGTCTGGAGAACCTGATGAAGTTGACTGAACTGTTTGCACTACCGGATCCGGCCTTCGGCCAGGCCATGACGGATCTGCTGGAGACCTTCCACCACTCGGATGACAGTCAGGCTCCCTACCAGCGCGAGCAGTTCACCCACCAGCTCGATCAATCCCGCATGCCGGCCACCGGCATCGCCATGGATGACTATCTGGCACGCCTGGCCACCCTGGTGCCTGGCGCATCTCACCTGACCTCGCCACGCTACATGGGCCACATGACAGCCCCGTTACCGGCCTTCACTGCCGAGCTGTCCCGTCTGGTGGTGATGCTCAACCAGAACCCGATGAAAATGGAGTCCTCCCGTCTGCTCAGCTTTCTGGAGCGGGAGGTGCTGGCCAAGCTGCACCGCCTCATCTATCGCGCCGACGATCTCTTCTATGACGCCCAGATGCATGCCAAGGATGCCGCGCTCGGCGTCATGACCAGCGGCGGCACCATCGCCAACGTCACCGCCCTCTGGCTGGCCCGCAACCGCGCCTGCGGCGACAACCTGTTCGCCCTCTATGAGCAGGGCTATCGCGGCGCCGTCATCCTGGGCTCGCGGCTCATGCACTACTCCTTCGACAAGGGGATGGATCTGCTGGGGCTGGGGGCGCGCAGCGTCTGGCGCCTCCCCACCGACGACCAGAACCGGCTCGACATGGCCGCGCTGGAGCAGGCCCTTGCCCAGTGCAAAGAGCAAAAGATCAAGGTGCTGGCACTGGTCGGCGTGGCAGGCAGCACCGATTTCGGTTCCATCGACCCGCTGCCTGAGCTGGCGGACATTGCCGAGCGCGAGCAGATCCACTTCCACGTGGATGCCGCCTGGGGCGGCCCGACCCTGTTCTCGCCCCGCTATCAGGCACTGCTGGCGGGGATCGAGCGAGCCGATACCGTCACCCTGGATGGTCACAAGCAATTGCTGGTGCCGCTCGGTACCGGCATGCTGCTCTGCCGCCAGCCGGACCTGATGATGGCGGTCAAGCGGGAGGCCCCCTACGCCATCCGCGCCAGCTCCTTTGATCAGGGGCGCTTCACCCTGGAGGGCACCCGCCCGGCCAATGCGCTCTATCTGGATGCCGCCTTCCAGCTGTTCGGCCAGCAGGGTTATGCCGAACTCATTGAGGCCAACTACGACCGAGCCCGCCTGATGGCCAGCCTTATCGACCAGGCTCCCGCCTTCGAACTGATGTCGGCTCCGGTAATGAACCTGCTTTCCTATCGCTGCATCCCCCCTCATCTGCAGGGCAAGGTGCTGGACGAGGCCGCCAACGAGCAGGTCAATACCTTCAATGTCGCCTTGCAGAAGGCTCAGCGCGCCGAGGGGCACAGTTTTGTCTCCCGCACCCAGCGCGCCGTGGGGCGCTACGGCACCCAGCCGCTCACCCTGCTGCGGGCCGTGCTGCTCAATCCGCTCATCGAAGAGCACCACATCCGCGATCTGCTGGCGGATCAGCAGCGGCTGGGCGCCGAGATCGCAAGGCAGTTATTTGGCTGAGGAACTGGCTGGCAAATGCGCGGTCTTATTCATTTGCCGTTGCCCATCGGGCAGGTACACTGAATCAAATTTTGCGGTCCACTTTTGAGGGCGACGAGCCAGACATGAAGCAATTTATTGAATTTATTCCTCTTATCGTTTTCTTTGCAGTCTACAAGTTCTACGACATCTACATGGCGACCGGCGCCCTGGTGGTGGTGACCGGTCTGCAGCTCGCCTACAGCTGGATCCGCTATCGCAAGGTCGAGAAGATGCAGCTGTTCACCTTCCTGCTGGTCGGCTTCTTTGGCGGCCTCACCGTCTTCTTCCACGACGACACCTTCATCAAGTGGAAAGTCACCGTCATCAACGTACTGTTTGCGCTGGGCCTGCTCATCAGCCGTTACGGCTTTGGCAAGAACCTGATCAAGCAGATGCTGGGTAAGGAGCTGCAAGCACCGGATCCCGTCTGGGATCGGGTCAATCTCGGCTGGGTCGGCTTCTTTACCGTCTGCGGCCTGCTCAACCTCTATGTGGCCTTCAACCTGCCGCAGGAGATGTGGGTCAACTTCAAGGTGTTCGGTCTGCTTGGCATGACCCTGGTATTCACTCTGCTAAGCGGTGTCTATCTCTATCGCCACCTGCCCGCCGAGCAGAAAAATGAAATGAAAAAATAACTGCCATCAAGAAAAGGATCCTCTCATGTGGTATCTCATCTATTCCGAAGATGTCCAGGGCAGCCTGCCGCTGCGCAAGCAGGCGCGCCCGGCCCATCTGGCCAGGCTACAGGCGCTCCAGGATGAAGGGCGGCTGCTCACCGCCGGCCCTAACCCGGCCATCGATGCCGAGGATCCGGCCGATGCCGGCTTTACCGGCAGCACCGTCATCGCCGAGTTCGCCTCACAGGCGGATGCCAAGGCCTGGGCCGATGCCGATCCCTATGTGGCGGCCGGTGTCTATGCCAAGGTGACCATCAAGCCGTTCAAGAAGGTCTTCTGACCCAACGCGAATAGCGAAATAAAAAAGGCCGGACTGGCAGTTCACGCCAGCCCGGCCTTTTTGTATCCCGATATCCCGTTTTATGCCTTGGCCACGAACCAGGGGTTGAGGATGTCCGGCTTGTTGTAGCACAGCGGCGAGCCATCGAGCTGGGTGACGCTGCCGCCCGCCCCCTCCAGCACCGCCTGCGCCGCACCGGTATCCCACTCGCAAGTGGGGGCGAGGCGCGGGTAAAGCTCGGCGCCCCCCTCGGCGATGATGCAGAACTTGAGCGAACTGCCCATGGAAACCAGCTCAATCTCGCCCCGCGCCATGTCGCCAAAGCCCGCCAGGTAATCCAGAGTGGCCTGAGAGAGGTGATTGCGACTGCCCACCACCCGCCAGGGCGTACCTTCCTGATGAGGTTGGCTCTGGATGGCCTCACGCTTGCCATCAGCCACCCGCCAGGCCCCCAGCCCCTTGCCGCCATACCAGAGCTGGTCCAATACCGGGGCATAGACCAGTCCCCAGCGCGGTGCTCCCTCTTCAATCAGGGCGATATTGACGGTGAACTCGCCGTTGCGGGAGACAAACTCCTTGGTGCCGTCCAGCGGGTCCACCAGCCAGTAGCGGGACCAGCCGTGGCGCGCCGCCATCACCTCGGGCCCGGACTCCTCGGACAATACGGGGATCTCGGGCGTCAATCGGGCCAGCGCCTGCACGATCACCTCGTGCGCCCCCTTGTCGGCGGCGGTCAAGGGGCTTTCGTCCTGCTTGTACTCCACCGCAAAGGGCTGACTGTAGATGGCCATGATGGCGTCACCGGCGGCACGGGCGATGGGCTCCAGCTCGGAAATCGCGGGAAAAAACATAAGAAAAGACATCCTGGTCAAATGGTTAGCACAGTGTACCTATTTTGGAATGGCGGGGGTTATAGCCGATTCAGCTGAGTTATAACCCTGTTACTTCTGACAGGCAAAAAGTGGCGCGACTCGGCTAATTCTCAATAGGCATACCAAACCACACAAGGACGTGCCGCCATGAACTACAAGACACTGACCGCCACCCTGCTGCTGAGCTGCCTGCCCCTGCTCAACCAGCCTCTGCTGGCCGCCGACAAGCCTGCTGCCAAGCCGGCAACCACAGTCACCGCCGCCAAGGAGAGCGGCAAGGTGAACCTGAACACCGCCAATATCAATGAGTTGACTGCGCTCAAGGGCATTGGCGAGAAGAAGGCCCAGGCCATCGTCGATTACCGCGAGAAGCAGGGCAAGTTCACTACCGTGGATCAGCTGGCCGATGTGAGCGGCATCGGGCCGGCCACACTGGAAGCAAATCGGGACATGATTATCGTCAAGTAACCGATCCATACCCCTTCCATCATAAGGGCAGCCTGTGGCTGCCCTATTTTTCTTCGGGTATCATGGGCCCACTTTGTATCCTTTGGAACTTATCCATGAAAAATATCCCTCTTGTGGTCCGCAAAGCCGTTCTTCCCGTCGCCGGTCTGGGCACCCGCATGCTGCCAGCCACCAAGGCCATCCCCAAGGAGATGCTGCCCGTCGTCGACAAACCGCTGATCCAGTATGTAGTGCGCGAAGCCATCGCCGCCGGCATCAAGGAGATCATCCTGGTTACCCACTCGAGCAAGAACTCCATCGAAAACCACTTCGACAAGAGCTTCGAGCTGGAAGCGACCCTCGAGAAGCGGGTCAAGCGGCAACTGCTGGAAGAGGTGCAACACATCTGCCCGAAAGACGTCACCATCATGCACGTCCGCCAGGGGGAAGCCAAAGGTCTGGGCCACGCGGTGCTCTGCGCCCGTCCGCTGATCGGCGACAACCCGTTTGCGGTGCTGCTGCCGGACGTGCTGATCGACGAGGTGGCCAGCGACCTCAAGCAGGACAACCTGGCCGAGATGGTGCACATGTTCGAACAGGATCACATCAGCCAGATCATGGTGGAAGCCGTCCCAGAGAGTGAAGTGGACAAATACGGCATCGCCGACATCAAGGGAGAAGCGCTGAGCGAGGGCATGTCTCTGCCGATGCAGGCTATCGTCGAGAAACCGCCCCGTGACGAGGCCCCCTCCAATCTGGCTGTGGTCGGCCGTTACGTGCTCTCTTCCAACATCTGGCCGTTGCTGGAAAAGACCCCCGCCGGTGCCGGTGACGAGATCCAGCTGACCGATGCCATCGCCATGCTGATGGAGCAGGAGCAGGTGAATGCCTACTTCATGAAAGGGCGCAGCCACGACTGCGGCAGCAAGTTTGGTTACATGAAAGCCAACGTGGAATATGCAGTGCGCCATCCGGAACTGAACGGCGAATTTATCACTTGGCTGAAACAGTTTGCCAAGCAGCTGTAATAGCTGAATATTTAACCTATCAATGGAATAAAACACTGGGCATCATTCGATGCCCTTTTTCATTTTATAAACATATATTCAACCATTGATAGATAAAATATCGCTAAATCATAATATTGTAATTTAATCACGCTTGTTCTATAAGGATTATGGCTTGTTCCTAGCCCTTGCATAAAATTTCTAAAAAAATATAAGACACAGGTGGAAGTTCCAATGAATAATCCGTCCAAAGGGACCTTTTTAGGTCACCCTAAAGGGCTTTTTTTGCTCTTTAGTACCGAACTGTGGGAGAGATTCTCCTATTACGGCATGCGTGCCGTGCTCGTGCTCTATCTGACTGACATGACTGCCAACGGCGGGATGGGCTGGACTCAGGCCGATGCCCTCAAGCTGTACGGCATCTATACCGGTCTGGTCTACATTACCCCGATCATCGGCGGCTGGCTGGCTGATACCTTCCTCGGCCAACGCCGCGCCATTCTGTTTGGTGCCGTGCTGATGGCCGCCGGCCAATTTACCCTGGCGCTGCCGCACGCCATGTTCCCGGACATGGTCAACACCGTCTTCTATTCGGGTCTCGGCTTGCTGATCGTGGGTAACGGTCTGTTCAAACCGAACATCTCCACCATGGTGGGTGACCTGTATCAAGAAGGTGACCACCGTCGTGACGGTGCCTTCACCATCTTCTACATGGGTATCAACCTGGGCTCCCTGCTGGCCGGCGTGATCTGTGGCGCCGCCGCAACCGCCTATGGCTGGCAAGCCGCCTTCGTCAGCGCCGGTATCGGCATGCTGCTCTCCCTGGTAGTGCAGGCCACCATGGCTCAGCGTTTCCTGGGTGACATCGGCCGCGTGCCGGCCGCCCAGCGCGCCGCCGAGCAGCGCTCCAAGGAGCAGAAGGCTCCGCTGACCAAGCAAGAAGTGGATCGCATCAAGGTCATCCTGGTGCTGGGTCTGTTCACCATCATCTTCTGGGCAGGCTTCGAGCAGGCCGGTGGTCTGATGAACCTGTACGCGCAGGAGTATACCGACCGCATGATCGGCAGCTTCGAAGTGCCAACCGCCTGGTTCCAGTCCCTGAACCCCTTCTTCATCATCACGCTGGCACCCATCGTGGCCGCCATCTGGATCAAGCTCGGCAAGAAAGAGCCGAACTCCCCGGTGAAGTTCGCCATGGGTCTGCTGTTCCTGGCCGTAGGCTTCCTGTTCATGATCGGTGCCGTACTGGAGCAAGGTGGTGATCAGGCCGTCAAGACCTCCATGTTCTGGCTGGTCGGTGCCTACCTGTTCCACACCCTGGGCGAGCTCTGCCTCTCCCCGATCGGCCTCTCCATGGTGACCAAGCTGGCTCCGCTGCGCCTGGCCTCACTGATGATGGGTGCCTGGTTCGGCTTCGTGGCCCTGGCCAACTATGCCGCCGGTTTCATCGGCTCCTTCGTCGGCGAATCCGGTGCCATGGCCATCTTCGGTGGCATCGCACTGGCCGCCGTGATCAGCGCGCTGATCCTGCTGACCATGGCCAATCGCCTGGTCTACTGGATGCACGGTGCAGAAGGTCCGGCCAAAGAGCCGCAGGAACACGACAAGAAGCTGCAATCTGCCGCCGTCTAAGCGGTCCGGATTGTCAGCAACAAAGAGGGCGCCCATGGGCGCCCTCTTTGTATGTGGCCGTCTGACACGGCCTCAATGATGTCGAACCTGCACATGCAGGGCACTGCCGCTGTCACTGCGAAACTGCAGGTCAAAGGGTTCATGCCAGCTGCGCCTGTGCAAGGCGTAGTGACTGGTACGCAGCAGGCCGAGTGGCAGGCCGCCGGAGCGCACCAGCCAATGGGGCGAAGTCAGCCCGGCATTGGCAAAGACCAGCCCGTCCTCCTGATCAAACAACAGGGCGGCCATGGCGAAGGAGTGGCGCAGGCCGGATTCGACCAGTTGCAGATTGAGGTAATCGAGCAACCGGTGGGGCTGGGTCAGCAGCAGACTCTCGCCACGTTGAAACTGGCGATATGGGGCGTTCATCAGGGAGCGCACCAAGGCGCCGCAGAAGGCGGCATCCACCCCGAGGATCGGCAGCTCCATCACCAGCACCAGCAGCTTGTCATCCACCTTGAAGGTATCGGGAATGAACAGATTGCCCATCCCTTCAAAGGTGACCTGCCAGGGCCCCCACTCCTGCAGACCCGGCGGCTTCAACCAGGCCAGCAGCCGGGTCGCCGCCTGGTCGTGTTCGCGAAAGAAGTCGATGTGCTCCATCAACTCCAGCTGCTGTCCATAACCGTGGTTGGCGCTCAGGCACTGCTCTATGCTGCGACGCACCTGACCAAAGTCCGAGATGGGCTTGAGCAGAAAATCGCGGGCACCGGCGCGCAGCGCTCGCTCGACCGCCTCCATCTTGCTCTGGGCCGAGATGACGATGACAGGAATATGGGGGTAGCGGGCAGTGAGGCAGGCGATCACCTCATGCCCATCCATGTTGGGCATGTTCAAATCACATAACACCACATCGGGGTGATAGAGGGCGGCGGCAGAGAGACCTTCAATGCCGTCTTCGGCCTGGAAAACGCAGGCACCATCGTGAGCGAGATAATTGACCAGCGAGTGGCGAAAAACGGCTTCGTCCTCCACCACCAGGATCCGTAGTCCGGCTTTTGACATCTTGATAAAGCTCTTATTAGTCAACCAGTTATTTAGCCTCAAGCCTAGACCATAACCGACTGCATTGACCAATCAGATGATTGAATAATCGCCGAAAAATCCATGCCCGCTAGCTATTCTGGCGGCCAACTGCTTGAAATAAAGCAGCTAATGATGCTCATCGAAACCCAGCTTTTTCTCCGCTTTGCAACTTGGCTGACAAAAAACAGCGTCATACGAAAACAAGCAACCCCGATTGTGGGCGAGCCGACCACCCACCGGCGATACCGGGCATGCCATCAATTGTATGAGGCTGCGCCATGGGGGATAATACCGCCACGTCCGTCAATGAAGCATGCCATGACCCCTGCCGAATACAACGCCCTCGCCCATCCCAGATTGTCCCACCCGGCTCGCAGCCTCTATACCCTGCAGCTGCGCCGACTGGTGCTGGAGAATCAGCTGGCCAGGCTCAACTACCCCGAACTCGGCCGGGCGCTGGCGGTGGTCGACCCGGGCGATCCCAGCGGCTTTTCCTTTCAGGTCAATGCCCGTCAGCTGACCGAGCTGTTCGATGAGCTGATGGAGGCGGGTTTGCTGCAAGTCGAGGCGCAAAACGACAGTGAGCACTACCATCAGTGCCCGTTCCAGCTGCCACTGCTGACCCAGCGGGTGCGCAGCCCGTTGCCGGAGCGCCCATTCCAGATGCACCTGCAATGGCGCCCGGATGCAGAGCTGCCGGCCCTCGCCCGCCTGTGCGGGGTGATTGATGCCAGCTACAGCGAAGAGGATCTCGGCGAGTTCATCGCCTACTGGCTGGGGCGACCCGAAGTATTCGACTCCCAGCACCAGTGGATGCTCAAGTTCATCCGCGCCCTCAAGACCCGCCGCTATACCCGCCGCAAGCCGATGGAGGTGCAGGGCTACCAACAGGTGACCCAGGCACAGGTCGAGGCGGGCCCAAGCAAGCGGGCCCAGGAGATGATCGAAGAGGCCAAGCGGCTGGCCGGCCAGCCACAGGAGCCGGATAATGATTGATAGCAGGCACCGCCAGCAGGCAAAATCAGAGACCTGTCCCCACCCCAGACCGAGCAGAAGGAGCATTCCATGACTGACCCGCACGATCCCCTGCGCCAGGAGCTGGAAGAGATCGAAGCCAAGCGTCAGAAGATCGCCAAGGCCAAGCAGGATCATCGCGTTCACGACCCGGAGTTGAGCCGCCACGTAGGAGGCCTGCTGGAGCGCATTCGTCGCCTTCAGCAAGAGACCGGCGGCAGCCAGTACGACTACGAGACCCTGCGCAAAGAGTACGATGCCAAGGCCAATGCCGAGGTGCGCGAGCTGCAGAAGGCGGCGCGCCAGGAGCGGATCCAGAAGCTGATCGCCCAGGCCGACCTCAATCCCGACTGGGTGTTTGAACGGATGGATGCCGGCGATCCGGCGCTGCAATATCCCATCGAGACCGCCCGCTACTTCATCAGCGGTTTTGAGCACTGGGAGAAGAGCGGCGGCGGCTGCATGCTTATCTATGGTGACTACGGCACCGGCAAGTCGACCCTGGCGGGCGCCGTGGCGCACGAGTTGATCGCACGCCACCAGAAGTCGGTGATCTTCCAGCAGTGGGCCTCCATCGTGGACAGGTTGTTCTTCAACGTGATCCAGGATCAGGAAGAGCGCAATCAGTACCGGCGCGCCCTGGAAGAGGTGGATCTGCTGATCATCGACGAGGTCTCGGCCAACCGCGCCAAGATGGCGGAGAGCCAGTCCAGCTTCCTCGGCCACCTGCTGCGCCGCCGTCGCAACCTGTCGAAAAGCGTCATCCTCATCACCAACCACAATCCCCAGAGCCTGCATCAGGCGATAGGTGATTTCGCGTTCGAAGCGATCAAGGCGTTCAATCCGGTGGATATCCACCTGAGCGGCCCCAGCCGTCGCCCCCATATCGGCCACTACAACGGCTGATCCCCGTGCGAGCCAGGCTCCCCCCTGGCTCGCCGCGTCCCTCTTTTCCAGACAAATAAAAACAACTCTCATTTACAGCCTTCCCACAACCCTCTAGGCTAGCCCTTTCGTCAAAGGGAACAGCAGCATGCCAACCACACTCATCTTCGGAGCCAGCCGCGGGCTGGGCCGCGCCTTCACCGAACAAGCCCTGCAGCAGGGCCACCAGGTCATCGCCCTGATCCGCAGTCCCGAGGTGGCCACCGAGCTACGCGCTCTGGGAGTCGAGGTCGTCAACGGCGATGCCCTCGACCCGCAGGCGGTCACGGCGGTCTGCCAGCTGGCCGGTGACGGGGCGCAGGCCATCTCCACCCTCGGCAGTTTTCGCCAGGTAGAGCCTGTCGACTATCTTGGCAATTGTCATGTGATCGATCAGATGGAGCTGGCCGGGCTCAAGCGCCTGCTGCTGGTGACCTCCCTCGGTTGCGGCGACAGCTGGCAATATCTGCCCCAGCGGGCCCGGGTGGCCTTCGGTCACGAGGTCAGATTGAAGAGTCTGGCGGAGAGCTGGCTGCAGACCAGTGCGCTCGAGTGGACCATATTGCGTCCGGCGGGTTTGCAGGATGGCGAGGCCACCGGTCAGGCCGTGCTGAGCCAGGGTGAGGAGGTACACGGCCTGGTACGTCGTGCCGACGTCGCCGCCTGCGGACTGCGTCTGCTCGGCGACAAGGCGGCACACAGCCAGATCTACGCCATCGGCGATCCCGACCTCCAGCGCGGCTAAACCAGCGCCAGCGTCACTGAGTCCAGCGCATACAAAAACGGTCAGCCCAAGGGCTGACCGTTTTTCGCTTTACCGAGCACGCCTTCTCGCGCGCGCTGGTACCCTCCCACTTAACCGGCGGTCGTTTCACTCTGCAAGGCAAGCTGGCTGGCAACCGGCAACGAGTGCTGCCGCCAACGCAACAGCAGGCAGGCCAGCGCACCGTAGAGCAGTGCCAGCCCCCACAGCTGCCACCAGTAGTGGGAGACCTGAGCAAACTCAGCCCCCATCTGGTTGAGCCGCAGAAAACCTTCGATGGCCGGGGTGCTCGGCACCCACTGCGCCAGCCAGTTGAGCGGAGTCGGGATCAGCTCCAGCGGCCAGATGAAGCCGGCCAGAAAGACCAGCGGCAGCGAGGAGACAAGCACTACCTGGGTCGGCAGATCCCGGCGGGTAAACAGTGCCCCCAGCACAACTCCCAGCCAGGTGGTTGCCAGCAGGAACGGCAGGGTGAACAGCCAGAGTGCGGCCGGCTCGGCGGTGCGCACTATGTTGTAGTGATCAAAACAGAAGCCGAAGAAGTAGCTCACCGGCAGCACGAACAGCCCCCCCACCACCAGGGTGCGGGCCAGCAGCAGTGGCAGGATGGGAGCATGCTGCCAGTAACCCTCCTCGCCGCGCTGGCTGCGCTGGTTCTGGGTCGCCCCCAGGATGCCGGTGCCCATCAGCAGCACCTGGTGTAGGATCAGCACGAATACCGCCGGCACCACGTAGTTCACATAGCCCATGGTGGGGTTGAACACCGGCAGCACGTTGAGCGCCAACGCATTCCAGCCCATGGCGGCCTGCGGCAAGGCCTCACCGTGGCTCAGCAATCTGGCGACCTTCACCTGAGCGGCCAGGGTGCCGCCCGCCTGGGCCAGCCCCTCGGCAATGGTGCCGTAAACCAGGAAGTAGGAGGCATCGCCGGCATAGCCGAGAGTGACGCTCTTGCCCTGCATCAGATCCCGATAGAAGTGGCGGGGGATGTGCAAAATGCCGCTGCCCTGCCCCGCCAGCAGCAATGCACGAGCCTCATCCAGACTGCCCGCCCGCGCCACCAGTTTTACCTGCGGCGTGGCATCGGCCATGAACTCCAGCTGGCGCGACAGCTGACTGCCATCCTCGTTGACCACCACCACCGCCTCTTCCCGCGGCAGCTGGTGCAGATAGGGCTGCGGATAGAGGAAGGAGTAAAAGAAGACGCCGCCGAACAGGGTGAGCATGATGGCCCTGTCCGCCAGCAGGGTGCGCAGCTCGAGGCGCAGCAGATCCCAGAAACCTAGCATGTCATTGGCTCCTTCCACCGCCAGGAGGCAGCAATTTGTGGCGCCAGCGAGAGGCACAGGTCGATCGGCCGCCACTCGCGGCTTGGCGGGCTCCAGCATCCCATCATGGCTTGGGCTCCTCATTAACGGGTACCGCACTCGCCTGGGCCTGATAGCGGCGTACCACCAACAGCAGGGGCAGCAGAAACAGCAGCAGGGCGCCAAACTGGGGCAGCGCCGCCGCCAGCGGTTGACCGTAGTTGGTCTGGCCTATCTGCAGCTCGACATAGTGGGAGATGGGCAGCAGGCTGCGCCAGAACTGGGCGAAATCCCCCATGGCGCTGACCGGAAAGGTGACCCCCATGAAGGCAAAGCCCGGCGCCGTGTAGGCACCGGCCAGCGACAGGGCGCGGGCCGGATCCCGGATGATGCCGTAGAAGAAGGCCCCCATGCTGACGCAGGCGGCCGACGCCAACCCCAATCCCATCGTCAGTACCAGCCAGCTGCCCTGCATCGGGTAACCAAACCCCTTGAACAGCAGCAGGCTCCAGCCCAGCCCCCAGCCCCAGCCAATCAGCACGTGGGGCAGCAGGGTGCGCCAGAGACCGAACCAGACCCCTTTGGTGGTCCAGTCCAGCCCCAGCCGATCGGTGCGGGCCAGCGCATTGATGCCGTAGAGCACCACCAGGATCTGCCACACCGCCGGCAACAGGGCGCTCAGCAGAAACTGGGCATAGCTGGAGTTGATGTTGTAGAGCGCCGTCACCTGGCTGGCGATAGGTACCGCCTGCCCCAGCGCACCGGGCAGCGCCTTGCCACCCGCCATGGCCGAGAGCACGCCCACCTGACCGTTGAGCGTCCCGACCACCTGGGCCAGCGCCGAGTTGATCAGCTTGGCGATCAGGATGAACTGGCCGTTGTTGAACACGGTGACCTGCGGCTGGGTGCCTTGCCGGGCATCCCGCTCCAGGTGGCTCGGCAGCACAACCAGGGCGTAGATGTCACCCCCTCGCAGCGCCCTGGCCCCTGCCTCGATGGAATCAAACTGCTGGGCGACCTTGAGTCCGGCGGAGGCATCCAGCGAGAAGGCCAGCTCACGTGACAGCAGGCTCTGATCCAGATCCACCAGACCTATCTTGAGATCCCGCGCCAACCCGGCCGAGAAGACCCAGCAGAGGATCCCCATCAGCAACAGGGGTAGCCAGCTTGCCAGTGCCCGACCGAACGGATCCTGCCACAGCAACCGCCATTCACGTCCCATCAGAGTTCGACCAGCACGCTCATGCCGACCCGCAGCCCCTCAACCGGTTGCAGCGGGCGCGCCTCTACCTGGAAGCTCTTCATGTCAAAGCCCTGACGGGTATCGGTGGCACGCCAGGTGGCGAAATCCCCCATCACGGCCACATGGGTCACCTTGAAGCGCACCATCTGATCGCCAAGGCCCGGGATGCGGGCATCGAACTCGGTACCGACCGGGAAGCGGGGCAGCAGATCTTCGCGCACGTGGAACTGGGCCCAGGCATCGCTCATGTCGAGCAGGGTCACCACAGGGAAGCCCTGCGGGGCCAGCTCGCCGCTGCGCAGCAGCACCTGGGAGACTTCCCCGGTATGCGGGCTGGCGATGCGGGTATCGGCCAGGTAGGCCTCCACTTCGGCCACGCCGCCGGCTGCCATCTTGGCCTGCTCGCGCGCCGCAATCTTGGTCTCTTCCCGCGCCCCTTCCAGGGTCATCTGGTATTGCTGCCAGGCCATGCCTTCGCTGTACTTGGCCGCCTGCCAGGCAGTCCAGGCCTCATCGCGCTTTTGCAGCGGCATCACGCCATCCCGATGCAGGCTGGCGATGCGCTCGTAGGTCTTGCCACGCAGCAGCGCGGCCGCCTTGGCTTTTTGCCACTGATCCTTGGCGGCGGCAATCTGCTGCGCGCGCGCCCCTTTTTCCGCCTCTTCGGCCATGGCACCAGCCGCTGCCTGACCCGCCTTGGCCTGACTCAGCTTGGCTTCGATTTCCGGGCTGGCCAGGGTAAACACCAGCTGATCCTTGGCCAGCTGATCCCCCTTCTTGACCAGCACCTCGTCGATGCGGCCCGCCACCTTGGAGGAGACGGAGTACTGCTGCGCCTCGATCTGCCCCTGCAGACGCACCGGCTCCGGCTGATAGGCCAGCCAGAAACGCCAGCCCAGCCAGATGACCAGCAGCACCAGTGCCAGTGGCAGCAACAGCGGCTTGGCCTGGCTCATCTTCTTCTTGATGGGGGGATGACTCATGCATTCACCTCGGCAAACGGGCGACCCTTGGCGGTCGAAACAGACATGAAAAAAGGAGCAGAGTGGCGCGCGATCATGAATTCACCTCGATCACTTGCCCATGCTGATATTGATTGAAACTGTTCATCTGACCGGAGAGTGCCAACAGGCGGGCCAGCGAGATCACGTATTGATAGGCGGCAGCGGCGCGCTGGGTCTTGACCCCAGCCAGCTGGTTGCGGGCATCCACCACATCGAGGGAGGTAGAGAGCCCCTGCCCGAACGCCTTGTCCCGCAGCAGCACGTTCTCCTCGGCCAGCGCCTGGGTGGAAGAGAGCGACTGGAACTCCTCCAGCCCTTGCGCCGCCTCACGCCAGGTCTTCTCGACCAGCAGCTCCAGATCCTGGCGGGTCTTGGCCTGCAGCAGATTGACCTGCAGCTCGGCGCTCTTGGCCGCCTGTACCGTCTCGGAGCGACCGTCACGGCTCACCAGCGGCATGCTGACGCCCACCCCAACCAGCCAGTCCGGCGTGGTCTTGGAGGCCAGCGAATCATCTTCATAGAGGTTGTAGTTGCCGAACAGGAACAGCTCGGGGGCGTACTTGCCCTTCTCCAGCTTGATCATCCCCTGCGCCTGCTCCTTCTTGGCCGTCAGCAGCTTGAGACCGGGATGCACCGCCAGCGTCTCCTGCACCAGGGCGTTGAGCTCGGGCATCTGCTGGTTGATGAAGAGCTGGGTGTTGGGCTCGGCCTGCTTGAGCTTGAGCATGTGGCCAAGGGCCAGCTGGGCGATCTCCAGGCTGCGCCTTGCCTTCTGGGTATCGATGCGCGCGCGGTCATAGGCCGACTGGGCGGAGAGGCGCTCGACCCGGGCAATCTGGCCCTGGGCCTCCAGCTTCTTGGCATGCTCCAGATGGTGGGACAGCCCCTGCTCGATCTCCTGCTTGGTCTGCACCACCTGGGCCGCCAGCACAACTCCGAAGTAGGTCTGGGAGAGGCTCTCGAAGGTGGACTGCTGCTTCAGTACCAGCAACTGCTGCGCCTCGCTCACCTGGGCCTGGCGAATGTCCTGCGCCGCATCGATGCGGCCACCGGTAAACAGCGGCCACAGCATCTTGACCGAACTGGTCACTACGTTCTGTTTGGTGAGGGGGGTGACGAAGTCGTTGGGCGTCAGCTTGAGCGCCTGCATGATGGGCGCCAGCACCTTGCCGAATTCCGGATGGCTGGCGATGGGGTTGAGGTCCATCATGTCGAGTTCCATCGGCTGATCAAGGTGGGTATAGCTGGCCCCCACGTCCACCTTGGGCAGATACATGGCCTTGGCCGCCTCGCGCAGTTGCTGCGCCCGCTCCACCCCTGCCTGCTCGGCCGCCAGCCCGTCATCCTGACGGATGACCCGACTCCAGGCCTCGCTGAAACTGACCGTCTGGGCCTGGGCCGAACCCAGCACGGCACCAAGCAGACACGGGTAGAGAGATTTGATGAACCTTGCCGTCATACATCCCCAATCTGTTTGTAATGAAATTGTTTGGAGCCTTTGCTCGATACAAGCTCGCTATCATAACGCAAACCGGTCCGGGATGGGGACAGGCAAATCGCCTCTCCCCTCACCCATTTGGCCCCGCCAGTCCGGCTCGACAATATGTCTGATTTTCAAGCACTCCTGAATTTGCAAGCCTTGGCGCGACGTTTTTTTCAGAAAAAAATGGCTGACGCTCAAATACTAACCTTTTCTCCTGCCTAAAAAATGCGTAATATACGCCGCCCTAAGCCGATGGTAACCGTGGAATGCAGATAGGTCCCCACACGCTTGAAACTCCCTTGATTGTGGCTCCCATGGCCGGTGTAACTGACCGACCATTCCGTGAACTTTGTTTGCGATTGGGGGCTGGCATGGCCGTTTCCGAGATGCTGCTGGCCAACCCGGATGTCTGGGATACCCAGAAAACCCGGATGAGGATGGATCACTCTGCAGAAGGCGGATTGCGATCGGTCCAGATTGCCGGAGCCGACCCCGAGATGATGGCGTTTGCTGCCCGCTACAACGTGGAGCAGGGCGCACAGATCGTCGACATCAACATGGGATGTCCGGCAAAAAAAGTGAATAAGAAGCTGGCAGGTTCCGCCCTGCTGCGCCAACCCGACCTGGTCAGAACCATCTGCCGGGCCGTAGTGGACGCGGTGGAGGTACCTGTCACCTTGAAGATCCGCACAGGATGGGATCCGGATAACCGCAATGGCGAGGAGATCGCCCGAATCGCCGAAGATTGCGGTATCGCGGCCCTTGCCGTGCATGGTCGTACCCGTACCGACCTCTATCGGGGCGAGGCGGAGTACGACACTATCAGGGCGATTAAGCAGGCCGTATCGATTCCTGTTGTCGCCAATGGCGACATAGACAGCCCGGAGAAGGCCCGGTATGTCCTCGACTATACCGGCGTTGATGCCGTGATGATCGGCCGTGCTGCGCAAGGACGACCCTGGATTTTCCGGGAAATCCGTCATTTTCTTGAGACGGGCACCAAGCTGCCGCCTCCCGAAAGGGAAGAGGTTCGCACCCTGATGAACGAGCATGTAACCAACCTGCACCGGTTTTATGGTGCATATCTGGGAGCGCGCATAGCCCGTAAACACGTGGGCTGGTATCTGGATGAAGAAGAGACGGGCCGAGAATTCCGTAAGCACTTCAATGCCCTGGATTGCGCAGACGCGCAACTTGAGGCACTCGAAGCGTATTTCGATGGATTAGGTTAACAAGATAACTAAAGAGCCGACCGAATATGTTCGAACAAACCCTGACTTCTGATGCATTGGTAACAACTACTCACAATCACGCTGCCGAGCCGACCCAGCGCCCCCTGCGTGACTCTGTGCAACAGGCCCTGCGTAACTACCTGGCCCAGTTGAACGGTCAGGAAGTGATTGATCTGTACGATATGGTTCTCTCCGAAGTCGAAGCGCCGATGCTGGACGTGATCATGCAGTACACCCGTGGTAACCAGACTCGCGCCGCCGTGATGATGGGCATCAACCGCGGTACTCTGCGCAAGAAACTCAAGCGCTACGGCATGAACTGATTTCAGTCAGCCTGCTGCAGTGCAGACGAAGGCGTATCCCAGCGATGGGATACGCCTTTTTCTATGCCCGGCGTTTAGCCTCTCACTCCACCGCCAGCTTGATGCCAAGCCCCACAAACAGCCCCCCCATCAGGCGGTTGAGCCAGCGGCCCAACCAGCCAGGCAAGGTCACCCTACGGCTCGCATAGGCGGTCGAGAAGGCCAGCAGATGGCACCAGATCATGCCGTTGAAATTGAAGATGCAGCCCAGCACGACAAAGGCCAGCGCCTTCTGCGGTGCATCGGGAGCGATGAACTGGGGAACAAAGGCGAGAAAGAACAGGGCTACCTTGGGGTTGAGCACATTGGTCAGCAACCCTTGCCGGAAGATCCGGCCGTAGGAGAGCGCAGGCAGCCGCACGGCAGGCTCGCGCACAGCCGGTGAGCCAGCCCCTTGCCACAGGAGCGAGCCTCCCAGATAGACCAGGTAGAGCGCCCCCATCAACTTGATGACGGTGAACAGCTCGGCTGAGGCACTCAGCAGAGCTGACAGTCCCAGCGCCGCCGCCAGCACATGCACCATGGTGCCCGTCCCTATTCCCAGCGCCGCCACCGAACCGGCCCGCCAACCTTGTGAACCGCTGCGCAGCATGATGAGCAGGGAGTCCGGTCCCGGCATCATGTTCAACAGCAGACCGGATACGACAAATAACGCCAGATCATGGATCCCCAACATACACAGCTCCTTATGCCTGAAAGAGACAGTCTATGGATCCAGCCTTCCTTGTCATCCCCCGCAGCAGCAATAGTGATCATCGACGAATGGAATAGCTGGACAGTTCAAGTGCTACAAGCGATCAGATCCGATGGACGGAGGGAATGGTGAGATTTGAAAATGAAGAGATAAACATCGAGATATCGAGAGTTCAACAACACCAATCTAGCGGTACTGAAGCATTCACGACAAAGGGGGAGCAATAATTAGAGCTGGCACCAAGACCACAACACGCTGAATTTCAGACAATAAAAAACCCCGCTCAGATGAGCGGGGTTTCTCGTGTTGGGTGCCTGGCAGT
>CAMFLW010000045.1 GCA_945957575.1 uncultured Aeromonas sp.
GCGGACGTTCTTGATGTCGCTCATTGTAATGCCTCAGAAATCAGATAAATGGAAAAATCCTCACCGAGTGGTCGCGAGTTCCTTGCGCACGGCTCATCCTGAAACACCACACCTTGAGTGGGGCGGTTGGGAGAGTAACCCCCGAAAAACTAATCAATATGCTACTCCAATTGAGGTATCGGTTGTTAGAGGTGGATCACTAATCTGGTGACATTTTCAAATTCCTTTGATGAAAGTACACATATGTTGCACTTGGATTATGGCATTGATTTTTAAGAGTGTTTTGTTGTTTTTTGCTATTTTTTTAGCTTCTAGTTAACAGGGGGGCACTTGGGTTTCTTGAAAAGGGCGAATTGGCCCCCACTTATTGGGGGTAGGAAGTGGTGACTCGCACGTTTATTTAAACATCGTGTGCAACTCCCGGGTCGCGGGACCACTTGTTCTCACATTTGACTGGTTGTGGAGCTTATATGGGCAAGCTGTTTCTGCTGTTGGTGGGTCTGGTGGTACTGGAGCTCACCGTGATGATCGAGGTCGGTTCTGTGATTGGAGCGCTGCCGACCGTTGGCTTGCTCATCCTGACCGCTATTCTGGGCTCATCTCTGGTGCGTAGTGAAGGGCTCAAGACCCTGTTCAGCGCTCAGCAGAAGATGCAGCAGGGCGAGATGCCGGGCCGCGAAGTGATGGGCGGCATGATGCTGGCGTTGGCCGGTTTGCTGCTGATCATCCCGGGTTTTGTCACCGACTTCTTCGGGATCCTGCTGCTGCAACCCTGGCTGCGCAACAAGCTGGCCGACAAGCTGATCGGCAGCAACCAGTTCCGGATGCAGATGGGCGGTTTTCAGCGCACTCAATCCCCCTTTAGCCAACCCCACGATGATCATCCGAAACAGGGGGGCACCACCATCGAAGGCGAATTTGAGCGCAAAGAGTGAGCGCAAAGAGTGAATGTGATTGGTTGAGGTGTGTGATATCAGGGCTTGCCCTGATGGCACAATGCCTCGAAGCGGTGTCGGGCATACCACCATGCAAGGGTGCCCGCTGCCAGATTGGCCAGCAAGATCCCCAGATATATCCCCTGTTCTCCCCCCAACCTGGCGCCTAGCCAGGCTCCCGGTAGTAAAAAGCCAAACAGCCGCAAGCCGTTGAACAAGAACGAGATGCTCGATGCCCGCACGCCATTGAGCGCCGAGGCCAGCAGCATCACCATCCCCTGAAAGCCATATCCGATCGGTACCAGATGCAGATAGAGGATGATGAGGCGGATCACCAGCGGATGGTCGCTGAACAGATTGGCGATGAGTGGCGCCAGCAGCCAGGTGAGGCCATAGATGGCCAGCTGGAACAGCAGGGCAAAGCGCATGCTGCTCTGCAGTGCGGCTTTGGCCCGGGCCGGATTGCCAGCGCCACAGTTTTGCGAGATGAAGGGGGCCAGCACGGAGGCGAGGGCCATCATCACGATCAGCAGCAGTGCCTCGACCCGCGATGCGGCGCCGTAAGCTGCCACCACTTCTGTACCCAGACCGGCGAAAATCGTCATCAACACCGCATTGGCCAGCGGATTGAGCATGTTGGTAAAAGAGGCGGGGATGGCGACATGGAGCAGTGCCCGCCAGTGATAGAGCAGTCGGGTGCGCGGCGAGAGGCGCCACAGCAGCAAGCCTTCCCGATGACGCAGGATATAAAGGCTGACCAGCATGGCCATCAGCCAGGAGATGGAGGTGGCAATGGCGGCCCCCCGGATCCCCCATTCGGGAAAGGGGCCGATGCCGAAGATAAGCAGCGGATCCAGCATGCCGTTGACCAGACCGGCCACCGTCATGACGAGGCTGGGCGTCTTGGTATCGCCAGTCGCGCGGATGGCGGAGTTGCCCACCATGGGCAGTACCAGCATGGGCACGGTGAGATACCAGATCAGCATGTAGTCGTGGATAAGGGAGATCAATTCTGCACTGGCGCC
This sequence comes from uncultured Aeromonas sp., assembly GCA_945957575.1. Classification (GTDB taxonomy): domain Bacteria; phylum Pseudomonadota; class Gammaproteobacteria; order Enterobacterales; family Aeromonadaceae; genus Aeromonas. The sequence continues at coordinate 1,961 of CAMFLW010000045.1, forward strand.
CAGCAGGGTAAATAGCGGTTTGATGGTGAGGGCGCCCCCTGCCGAGAGCAGAGTAACCAGGATCACCGCCAGAAACAGGCTATCGGTAGCGAGGTGGGCCGCCTCTTCATGCTTGCCCTGTCCCAATGCATGACCGATCACCGCCGAGAGGCCGGCTCCCAGTCCCATGGCGAGCGAGGTGACTACGAAGGTGACCGGAAAGGTAAAGCTGATGGCTGCCAGCGCTTCGGTGCCCAGCATGCCGATAAAAAAGGTATCGACCAGGTTGAAGGCCAGAATGGCGACGATGCCGAGGATCATGGGGCCCGTCATCTGGCGCAGTACGACAGGGGTAGGTGCTGTCAGCATGGGATTGATGCGGGTCAAGGGATCGTCTCTACATCTTGCTCGAAGAGCTGGGCTGATAACTGTGGGCTGGTGCTGCCAGCGAAGTTCGCGAAGAGAGCAGGGGCGAACAATCGAAGGCTTTTATAGTACGTGAAAAAAATTTTTTTGTATTTGCCCTTGAAGGGTTAGCAACTCTGCCCCAGATCAGGGACATATCTAATTTGGCCTGGAACGGCCATTCCTCAAAGCAACAATGAGACTCATTTTGGGAGAGTTATCGATGAAAATTCGTCCACTGCACGACCGCGTCATCATCAAGCGCATCGAAGCTGAAGCCAAATCTGCCGGCGGTATCGTCTTGACTGGTACTGCGGCTCAAAAGTCCACCCGTGGTGAAGTGCTTGCCGTGGGGACTGGTCGCATCTTGGATAATGGCGATGTCAAAGCGCTGGCCGTCAAGGTTGGTGACAAGGTTATCTTCAACGAAGGCTACGGTGTGAAAACCGAGAAGCTGGATGGTCAGGATGTTCTGATCCTGTCCGAGACCGACATTCTGGCGATTGTCGAAGAGTAATCCATCCCCACTTTTCTCCGAATTGATTGAAAGGATTGAACAAAAATGGCTGCTAAAGACGTTAAGTTTGGTAACGAAGCCCGCATCAAGATGCTGGAAGGTGTGAACATCCTGGCTGATGCCGTCAAGGTGACTCTGGGCCCGAAAGGCCGCAACGTGGTGCTGGACAAGTCCTTCGGTGCCCCGACCATCACCAAAGATGGTGTGTCTGTTGCGCGCGAGATCGAGCTGGAAGACAAGTTCCAGAACATGGGCGCCCAGATGGTCAAGGAAGTGGCTTCCAAAGCGAACGACGCAGCCGGTGACGGTACTACTACTGCAACCGTTCTGGCTCAGGCTATCGTCAACGAAGGTCTGAAAGCCGTTGCCGCCGGTATGAACCCGATGGATCTGAAGCGTGGTATCGACAAAGCCGTTGTGGCTGCCGTTGCCGAGCTGCAGGCGCTGTCCCAGCCGTGTGCCGACAGCAACGCCATCGCTCAGGTTGGCACCATCTCCGCCAACTCTGACGAGAAAGTGGGCAAGCTGATTGCCGAAGCCATGGACAAAGTGGGTCGCGATGGCGTCATCACCGTTGAAGATGGTCAGGGTCTGGAAGACGAGCTGGCTGTTGTGGAAGGTATGCAGTTCGACCGCGGTTACCTCTCTCCGTACTTCATCAACAAGCAGGAAACCGGTTCTGTCGAGCTGGACGACCCGTTCATCCTGCTGGTTGACAAGAAAGTCTCCAACATCCGCGAAATGCTGCCGGTGCTGGAAGGCGTTGCCAAAGCTGGCAAGCCGCTGCTGATCGTGGCCGAAGACGTAGAGGGCGAAGCCCTGGCGACTCTGGTGGTCAACACCATGCGTGGCATCGTGAAAGTGGCAGCCGTCAAGGCGCCGGGCTTCGGTGACCGTCGCAAGGCCATGCTGCAGGATATCGCCGTACTGACCGGTGGTACCGTCATCTCCGAAGAGGTGGGCATGGAGCTGGAAAAAGCGACGCTGGAAGATCTGGGTCGTGCCAAGCGCATCGTCATCACCAAAGAGAACACCACCATCATCGATGGCGTGGGTGATGCAGGCGTGATCGAAGGCCGTGTTGCCCAGATCCGTCAGCAGATCGAAGAGACCTCCTCCGACTACGACCGTGAGAAGCTGCAAGAGCGCGTAGCCAAGCTGGCTGGCGGTGTTGCCGTGATCAAGGTCGGTGCTGCTACCGAAGTCGAGATGAAAGAGAAGAAAGCTCGCGTAGAAGATGCTCTGCATGCTACCCGTGCTGCGGTTGAAGAAGGTGTGGTTGCCGGTGGTGGTGTTGCGCTGGTTCGCGTTGCAGCCAAACTGGCTGGCCTGCGTGGCGACAACGAAGACCAGAACGTCGGTATCAAGGTTGCCCTGCGCGCCATGGAAGCCCCGCTGCGTCAAATCGTCATCAACGCCGGTGAAGAAGCCTCCGTCATTGCCAACGCGGTGAAGAACGGAGAAGGCAACTTCGGTTACAACGCTTACACCGAGCAGTATGGCGACATGCTGGCCATGGGCATCCTGGATCCGACCAAGGTAACCCGCTCCGCCCTGCAGTTTGCCTCTTCCATCGCCGGGCTGATGATCACCACCGAGTGCATGGTCACCGAGCTGCCGAAGAAAGATACCCCTGCCATGCCTGACATGGGCGGCATGGGCGGCATGGGCATGATGTAATCATCACTCTTGCTCTGTTTGAGAAACGGCTCGCTCAAGGCGAGCCGTTTTTTTATCCAGCGAAACCTTAGTGGTTGATATGAATATCGTATGAGGTGGTGATGGAAAAACGGGGTTGCTCCCCTGAAGTAGAAAGAAACAGCCCGGCATGCGTAGCCAGCTGGGCTGTTGTTTGTGTCGTGGAAGGCGCTTAGATGTGGTTATACATCGCCTCGATTTCGCTCTGGTACTTGGCTTCGATGATCTTGCGGCGCAGCTTCATGGTGGGGGTGAGTTCCCCCAGCTCCATGGAGAAGGCGCTCGGCAGCAGGGTGAACTTCTTCACCTGCTCGAACTTGGCCAGCTCTTTTTGCAGATCGGCAATGCGTGATTCGAAGAACTCCACCACCCGGGAGTGGCGCAGCAGCTCGCTCTTGCACTGGTACTGCAGGTTGATGGAGCGGGCGTACTCCTCCAGCGCCTCGAAGCAGGGCACGATCAACGCCGAGACGAAGTGGCGGGCATCGGCGACGATGGCGATCTGCTCGATGAAGCGATCCTTGCCGATGGTCCCCTCGACCAGTTGTGGTGCCACGTACTTGCCGTTGGAGGTCTTCATCAGCTCCTTGAGGCGCTCGGTGAAGTAGATATTGCCTTCGCTGTCGAGCTCACCGGCATCGCCGGTCCGCAGGAAGCCATCCTCGGTCATCACCTCGGCGGTCGCCTCCGGCTTGTTGTAGTAGCCGCGCATCACGGTGGGGGAGCGTACCAGCAGTTCGTTGTTCTCCCCCAGCTTCACTTCAATGCCGTTCAGTGCTGTGCCGATGGAGCCGAGCTTGAACTGGCTGTCTTCGTAGCAGCAAACGGTGGCCGTGGTTTCGGTCATGCCGTAGCCGTACTTGAGGTTAAGCCCCATCGCCTGGAAGAAGAGGTTCACATCGTCGGCCAGGCGGGCACCGGCCACCGGCAGGAAGCGGGTTCGGCCGCCAAAACGGGCGCGCAGCTTGCGAAACACCAGTCGCTCGGCAAGCCAGAGCTGGCCGTAGAGCAGGGGGGAGGCGGACTGGCCCGCCTGACGGGTGGCGATCATCTGCTTGCCGACCCGGGTGGCCCAGCCAAACAGAGTGCGACGCAGAGCCGGAGCCTGAGCCACCTTGGCCTGGATCATGGCGTAGGCTTTCTCGTAGAGGCGCGGTACGGCGCACATTACGGTTGGCTGCACCTCGCCAATCACCTCCATCACCTTCTGCGGGTCGCGGATGTAGACGTTTTCTGCGCCGCAATAGAGCACGTAGTAGCTCCAGGCGCGCTCGAACACGTGGCTGAGCGGCAGCATGCAGAGCGACACATCCTGCTCATTGAGGTCGAGACGGCTGTTATGCATCTCGAAGCAGGCGGCGATGTTGGCAAAATCGAGCATCACCCCTTTTGGCTCGCCGGTTGTGCCGGAGGTGTAGAGCAGCGTCAGCAAATCATCCATTCGGTACTGACTTTCGCGTACCCGCAGTTCCTGTTCACTGGGTTGATGGTTGCCGGAGACCAGAAACTCCTGAAAGTGGCTCGCTTGCGGGCAGCCGCGCAGATTGACATTGCCGTCGAGGGCGACGATCTGGCGGATCTCGCCGCTTTCAATCAGTTGCAGTGCCTGATCGAACTGGGGCTGCTCGCCGACAAACAGCAGGCCGATGTTGGCGTCACGCACGATATAGCGCAGTTGATCCAGAGTACTGGTGGGGTAGATAGGGACGCTGACACCGCGAGCTGCGAGGATGCCGAGGTCAGCCTGGGTCCACTCCGGCATGTTGCGCGCATAGATGCCGACCATTTCGGTGGGTTGGTGGCCGGCGCGGATCAGCGCCTGGGCACAATAGTCCATGGCTTGGCCCAGGGTACGCCAGCCGATGGCACGCCATTGACCATCCTGCTGAACGCGCAGGGCTGCCTTGTTGCCAAGGCGGGCGATACGCTCGCGCATCAATTGAACCAGATGAAGCTTCGGCATCAATTAAACATCCTTTAATTACAGTTGTACGCCCAAGAGAGCACTAAAAATCGCGCCAGAGTTTAAACGCCAAGATTACAGCTTACAAGTGTTCGCCATTTGTCTTGGATCACAAAAGAGTGCAAATAGCTCTTCTTGTGTGCAGAGTGGCCGATATTGCAAAGGCGAAAAGGGAGAGCTACCGATATGAATTTATGGGTGAAAGGGACATTGGCCGGGCTCGGACTCATGCTGGTGGGAGGTGGGGCGGCCTGGTACTTTTTGGACACGGCGCAGGGGCCCGCCAATCCCTGGTATCAGGGGGCCGAGGGGTATCGTCAGGCGCAGCAACAGGCGCTGGCGCTGGGTTATCCACTGCTCTATGTACTGGAGAGCCCCAAGTGCCGCCGTTGCAAGGTGCTAGATCAACGTTTCTGGCAGAGCGATGAGATGGTGGTGCCTCTCTCACGGCTGGTGAAAGTGCGGCTCAAGCCAGGGAGCGGGGATGGCAGTGAGCAGATCCTGCGTCGTTTTCCTAGGGTTGCCACCCCGCCCGGTATGTATATCCAGCAGCCGGGTCAGCCCCTCAGGCCCATCAAGATAGTGGTGGATATACAGCAGATTTGGATGCCGGGGAAAACCTGGCTGCGGGGCTTCTATATGCCGCTTTCCGCCGCCGGATTCGAGGCGGTGGTGCACACCACCCTCTCCTTACAGGATCCCGCGATGGATAATGCCCCCCTCGATTGAGAGGGACAAGACGCTTGAGCGCGACGAGCAGGCGGGATCAGCCGAAATCGAACAGTCGTGACATGAGTACCGCATCTTCCCGGTCATTGCCGGTGCCGTAGTAGTCGGCGCGGCGACAATACTCGGCAAAGCCGGCACTCTCGTAGAGGCCGATGGCGGTCAGATTACTGGCGCGTACCTCGAGAAACCAGGCTTCCGCCCCGGCTTGTTTGCTGCGAGCCAGGTATTCCTTCAGCAATGCCCGGCCCAACCCCTTGCCCTGAAACGTCGGATGCACGCAGATGTTCATCAGCGAGCTGTCACCGGCCACCAGATCCGAGATGTAGAAGCCCGCCGGGCGACCATCGACCAGCATCAAGCCGTTGAGATAGCGAGGACCGAAGCAGGAGAGAAAGTTAGCCTGACTCCAGGGCTCTTTGTGAGCGGCTTGTTCGATGGGGTAGACAAGGTCGAAATCGCTCTCGAGCAGGGGGCGAAACTCAGGCATGTTGACTCCGGATGGGTGGCTGGGTGGGATGTCGAGGTTGGCAGATACGACTTGTGTAACATCAGGTAAATAGAGCGGCTTCCGCGAGGGCGTTGCAGACATGATGGAGGATCACGCCGCGCTGACCGCAAGGTGCTGGCGCAGCTGTTGCCACAGGGCGCGCTTTTGCGCGGCGCTGGGGGTGAGCGGGCAGATCAGTGCATCAGGCCGCGCGGGGTTGGCCTCCGTCAGCCAGAGCAGGGGGGATAGTCCCTCGGTGTGCGCCTCGGCGGGTGGCAGTTCGCTGAGCAGGGTGACCTCATCAGGGGTTATGCCGAGCAGTTGGCAGATATCTGCCAGCAGGGTGGAGACTGGCAGACTTGGCGCCTGCAGCCAGAGTTTGCCACTGGGCAGCGGGGCGCTGGTGGCGGGAGTCATCTGGCCGGGCTGAGCGGCATGTTGCGCAAACTCGGGGGCTGGGTCTGCGCCCAGCAATGCTGGACGACGCAACTGCCAGCTTTGAATGCCCATGCGGGCCAACATCCTCTGACGAACGGGATCTTGCATCTGGGGCGGCTCACTCTTGATCTGCATTGGGAAAAATCGTGTTGCGCAGGGTACACTCGAACCGCTTTTGCTGCACTCTTTGCAATGCATCATCTGGCGCAGGCGGGTATGGCACTCAGTACGGCACTGGCTATGCATGGGCGCTGCACGCTGCCGATACGGTATCACGCCGACCTTGCGTTTTTTTCTGCCTGAGTCGGGTATTGTGCGGCAAGAGATACCAGAATAAACATCATAACAAGACAAAACCCAAGGGCGAACAAATGGATATCGCGCCTTGGGTCTATCATCATCCCAGCTTCGGAACACTCTTTATGTCGTCTTTAGCTCAAGCCCAGAACCCTGCACGTCTTATTCCCATCCAAGAGCGACTGCCCCGACTGCTGGCGGCCCTTGGTGAGGGACTCTACGAACGGCAGGATGCCCTGCGCCTCGGTCTGCTGGCTGCGCTCAGTGGCGAGAGTGTCTTCTTGCTGGGCCCGCCCGGCATCGCCAAGAGCCTGATCGCCCGCCGCCTCAAGCTGGCATTTCACGATGCCCGTCACTTTGAATACCTGATGACCCGTTTCAGTACGCCGGAGGAGGTGTTCGGCCCCCTCTCCATTCAGGCACTGAAGGAGGATGGCAAATACCTGCGCCTCACAGCCGGTTATCTGCCAGAGGCCGAAGTGGTCTTTCTCGACGAGATCTGGAAGGCGGGCCCCGCCATCCTCAATACCCTGCTTACCGCTATCAACGAACGGCAGTTTCGCAACGGTGACAGCCAGCACCCTATCCCGATGCGCTTGCTGGTGACCGCCTCCAACGAGTTACCGGCGCCGGACAGCGGGCTGGAAGCGCTCTACGACCGGATGCTGGTGCGGATCTGGATGGACCGGGTACAGGAGAAAGCCAACTTTCAATCCATGCTGGCCAGCGATGGCCATGCCCACCAGAATCTGCCGGAATCCCTGCAGATCCGGGGGGATGAGTACGAGCAGTGGCAGAGCCAGATTGAGCAGGTGCGCTTGCCGGATGCCTGTTTCGAGCTCATTTATCAGCTGCGCCAGCAGCTCGACAGCCAGCTGGCCCACCGCTGCTATGTGTCGGATCGGCGCTGGAAGAAGGCGGTACGGCTGATCAAGGCGAGCGCCTTCTTCAATGGCCGCGATGAGGTCGCACCGGTAGATCTGCTGCTGTTCAAGGATTGCCTCTGGCATGACGAGGAGTCCCGCACTGCCCTGCTGGAGATGATGACCGAGTTTTCCCGCCTCTATGGCTATCAGCAACTGGCGATGACCCGTCAGCTGCTGGCGCTGCGGGATCAGTTCAAACAACTGAAACAGAGCGTGGCTCAACGGCTCTGCACAAAGGCCCGCCAACGCAAGCAGTGGTTTGGCCGCCGGGCCCGGGGCATCGAGATCCCGCTTGCCAATGCCAGGCCCTTTGGCAAACAGGTGCACTTCCATCTGCTTACCCCGGCGCCGCTGGATGGCAGCGATCCCGAGCGCCTCACCAGCACGCTGGTGTTCGATCGCACCCTGCTCTCCCACTGGCGCCCCACTGGCGAGGCGCTGGTCGGCTATCAGTTCGGCAACCCGAAAGAGGGGCATTACGAGCTGGTGCTGGATGATGAGCTGCGGCTCCAGGTGCTTGATATCCAGCGCCAGCAGATCCCGCTGGTTTTGATGGAGCGAAACGCCATCCCCGAGGTGGTGCTGGAGCCCTGGTTGCAGTCGCTCGATGAGCAACTGGCCCAGGTCGGCAAGGTGATGCAGGAGCTCAAGCAGCAGCGCAGCCTGTTTGAGCGTCATCAGCAACACCTCTTTATCGCCCGGCGCTGGTTGCAGCAGGTGGAAGACAGCTTCTTCGTGCTGAACCGGGATCTCGAACTGCTGTACAGCGAGCTGACCCAATGGCGCGAGCGGTTGCCAAGGCTGGACGAGTGAGGCACGCTCATGCTTGAAATCGGCATGCTGGATCTGGGCCTTCTCATGGGAGAGGGGGAGCTGGCGGGAGAGGTGGCTGCGCTGCTGGCGGCCTCGCCCAAAATTTCCGAATTTATCAAACGCTCCCCGCTGCAGGGCAAGCTGCTGAAAAAGCGCCTGCAGAGCTGGGGTGAGCAGCTTGGCGAGGAGATCCGTCACAAGCCGGTGCCGGTGGCGCTGGAGCAAGAGTACCTGCTCTATCAGGCGCATCGGCAACTGGCGATGACCGAGCTGATTGGTCGCTTGCCCGGCCTGCTGGAATCGCTGGAGCAGTACAGCCCCTTCGCCGGTGAGGCCAGATCCTTGGTGCGCCAACTGACGGCCCACCCCACCGAGGGGCTGCGCCAGCTCTTTATCGACAAGTGGCGCGCCAGTCTGGTGGGTAGCCTGCTGCAACTGCAGCGGCAGATCGCCGAGGCGGAGCGGGAGAAGCAGCGTCAGGAGATTGAAGATCAGCTGCTTGCCAGCCGTACCCTGGCCGATGCCCTCGACCCCAACAAAATCTCCGCCGGAGGCCTGTGGGATCTGGCACAGGGACACTGGCACAAGCGCAGTCTGGTGCTAGTCAAGCAGTATGCCCGCATGTTGCAGCGCGAGCCCTTGCTGGCGGAGATTGCCGGCCTGCTCGGGCGTAGTGAACGGGATCGGCGGGCGCAGGAACAACCGGTGCCGCCGGTCGAGGTGCTGGAGCTGGAACCTGCCCCCAGCGACGATGTGCCGGACGATCTGGTGGGCATTCATCAGGCGAACGATCTGATGCGGCTGCTGCCAAGCGAGGCGGTGATGCTGGGGCTGCCGGAACTGGAGCTGGAGTTCTACCGCCGCTATCTGGAACGGCGCCTGCTCAGCTATCAGTCGCGCGGCACCCTGCCGCGCCAGCGCATCATGCTGCGTACCCCGGAGCAGGGGGGCAAGCAACTGCAGCAGCGCGGTCCCTTTATCGTTTGTGTCGATACCTCCGGCTCCATGGGCGGTTATCCCGAGGAGTGTGCCAAGGCGCTGTTTCTGGCGCTGCTCAAGGTGGCGATGGATGAGAAGCGCGGCTGTTACCTGATGCTCTTCTCCACCGAGGTGGCGACCCTCGAGATCACCGCCGATACCGGGCTGGAGAAGGCGGAGCGCTTCCTCTCCATGAGTTTCCACGGTGGTACCGATCTGGTGCCTTGTCTCGAGAAGGCGCTGGCCAAGCTCGATGATCCCGCCTTTGCCAAGGCTGACGTGTTGGTCATCTCCGACTTTATCGCCCAGAGCCTGCCCCATGCCCTGCTCGATCAGATGAACCGCTATCGTCAGCGCCAGACCCGTTTTCATGCGGTGGCCATGTCCCGTCACGCCAAGCAGGCACTGCTGCGGGTGTTCGACAACAGCTGGCTGCTCGATTGCGGCCTACGCGGTCGGCTACTGCGGCGTTGGCAGCATCATTAGTGGCCGGAAGGGGAGCGCCCACTCTGGGGGGGGCTCTCGCACTCAATTTTCGCAGTGCGTTCCCGCTTTTATCCCGACGCGATGAGATCGCAGTAACATGTGACTCGCTGTCATTCAGACTCTCGGTTGGGGTGATAGCCTTGACAGCCATTGTCACATGGGAGAAATAGTTATTTTCCGGTATTGGCTAGCCCTATGGTCTTTCAGCTTGAGCGTGCCTCTTTGCGAGACGACGATCGGGAGCTGGCCGCATTGGTCCGGCGTGCGGATGAGCTCCTCTACCGGGCAAAGGGGGCCGGGCGCAACCGGGTGGAAACAGACGACTGACGGACTGGGTATTTTTCACCCGTGCGGGTATAATGTCGCGCAATTTTGCTTTGACTCAGGCGAGAAGACCCATGTAACGCAACCCTCCTCCCTCTCTCCACCAGGTTGGCAACACGCCAGCTGGCGTGGCTTTCGTTGCGTATACATGTGCCGTGAGCGGCATTCCGAATTTATTCCCACGGTGGCTGATGCCACCGCTCAATAGAAGAACGTTGAATTATGTCAGCTGAATTTCTGAGTGAAGTCTCCAAGAGACGCACTTTTGCGATCATCTCGCACCCGGATGCGGGTAAAACCACCATCACCGAAAAAGTCCTGCTGTTCGGACAGGCCATTCAGCGCGCCGGTACCGTCAAGGGCCGTGGCTCGGGCCAGCACGCCAAATCTGACTGGATGGAGATGGAGAAGCAGCGTGGTATCTCCATCACCACCTCGGTGATGCAGTTCCCCTATGCCGACTGTCTGGTCAACCTGCTCGACACCCCGGGTCACGAGGACTTCTCCGAAGATACCTACCGTACCCTGACGGCGGTCGACTGCTGCCTGATGGTCATCGATGCCGCCAAGGGTGTTGAAGACCGGACTCGCAAGCTGATGGAAGTGACCCGTCTGCGCGATACCCCCATCCTCACCTTCATGAACAAGCTGGACCGCGAAGTGCGCGACCCGATGGAAGTGATGGACGAGGTGGAGCGCGAGCTGAAGATCATGTGCGCCCCGATCACCTGGCCTATCGGCTGCGGCAAATCCTTCAAGGGTGTCTATCACCTCTACAAGGATGAGACATATCTCTATCAGAGCGGTCAGGGCCACACCATCCAGGAGAAGCGGGTGGTCAAGGGGCTGAACAACCCGGATCTGGATGCCGCCGTCGGTGAAGATCTGGCTCAGCAGCTGCGTGACGAGCTGGAACTGGTGCAGGGCGCCTCTCCCGAGTTCGATCACGATGCCTTTATCGCTGGCGAGATGACCCCGGTCTTCTTCGGTACCGCACTGGGTAACTTCGGTGTTGACCACATGCTGGATGGCCTGACCGACTGGGCGCCGTCTCCCATGCCGCGCAAGGCCGAGAGCCGCGAAGTGGTGGCGACCGAGGAGAAGTTCTCCGGTTTCGTGTTCAAGATCCAGGCAAACATGGATCCGAAACACCGTGACCGTATCGCTTTTATGCGTATCGTGTCAGGCACTTACAGCAAAGGCATGAAGATGCGCCACGTGCGCATCGGCAAGGATGTGAACATCTCCGACGCCGTGACCTTTATGGCCGGTGACCGGGAGCAGGCGGAAGACGCCTTCGCCGGTGACATCATCGGTCTGCACAACCACGGCACCATCCAGATCGGCGACACCTTCACCCAGGGTGAAGATCTCAAGTTCACCGGTATCCCGAACTTTGCACCGGAACTGTTCCGCCGCATCCGCCTGCGCGACCCGCTCAAGCAGAAGCAGCTGCTCAAGGGGCTGGTGCAGCTCTCCGAAGAGGGCGCGGTACAGGTGTTCCGTCCGCTGATCAGCAACGATCTCATCGTCGGTGCGGTCGGTGTGCTGCAGTTTGACGTGGTGGTTTCGCGCCTCAAGAGCGAGTACAACGTCGAGGCCATCTACGAGGCGGTCAACGTCTCCACCGCCCGCTGGGTGGAAGGGACCGACGTCAAGAAGTTCGAAGAGTTCAAGCGCAAGAACGAGGTCAACCTGGCCCTCGATGGCGGTGACAACCTCACCTACATCGCGCCGACCATGGTCAACCTGCGCCTGGCCCAGGAGCGTCACCCCGACGTGGAGTTCCGCCAGACTCGCGAGCACTGACAAGCGCCGGCCTGCTCGGCAGGCAAGATAAAACAAGAGCCCAAGGGGGCTAATGCCGATCAGTTAAGGCGCGATTGAGCGATCCTGCCGCTGTAGGACAATCCGGAACCCGTCATTGGTTCCGGATGTTTTATGTCTATTGCAAACAACTTGAGCGAGGTTGTTGAGATATCTGGCAGCATACGGGCCCGGTTGGCCATCTTTGCCAACCATATGCCCGATGGGATGAGCGCCGCAGTCGCCTTGTCTGAAAAGGGTACTATCCGCGGATGCCGCTTGCCTGCTGATAGGGTCTTGTAGCGGCCTTTTCAGCAATAGCGGGATACGCCACTTTTCCTCTCCCCCGTACATCAGAAATCACCATAAACTCAATCCCCCGCGCTGCCGATGCACTGGCCAGTCCGTACCGAGACCTGAGAGTGACAGGCAAGAAGAAAACGGAATTTACCTTCCTCCTGTAGCGTGATTCAGCGCAGATCAGGTAGCGATCCTGTTCTACCAGCACTGGGAAGTTGAGCTGGAATACCGGGATTTAAAAGTGCGATGTGGCGTGAGAGGTGGCCTTGGTGCATGAGTTCATCGGGCGTAGCCATCCCGATCTCACATTGTTGAGGCGGCTTCTCTGTGCATGGCGCAGTCCATTTATTGGCGATGCAGCAATCAGAGCAAACCCCGGGATCGACATCCTGGAGTGGCATCAGGCTGAGGGCGCATGATGCGCCCGTTCGATGGGGTCAGCCAGACGGAGGCGTGATGCCAAAGCGGAACAGGGTGGCCTGGGTAGTGTCGGTCAGCTCGCCGACACCCACGACGCTCCAGAGCTCCTCCTCCAGCTTTTTCGCCTTGTGAATGGCAAATTTGGCGATGTAATCCAGCTCGTTGGCAATGAAGTTGGTATCGGGCCGCCCGGTACGGGAGATGCCGACCAGTACCGAGTAGAACTCACCCTGTTGCAGTGCCAGCTCGATGAATTGACGTTTCTCTTTGATGCTGGCAAAGCTGCTGGCCAGTCGACTGCTGAAGATGGGCAGGCCAGCCTTGGTCTGGATGCTGGCGATGTAGACTTCGTCCTCTCTGGGCTTGTCCTCCCGCTCGATGGCGCGCAGCGGGTTCATCAGCAACTCCTTGAGCAGATCCCCCTGAAACAGCGGGTAGAGGTTCTCCTGTTCGGGCAGCTCGGCACAGGCTTGCAGTAGTCGCTGCAGGCTGCGCGGTTGCAGGGACTTGCCAATGGAGGCCGGTTTGGGCGCGCCCTTCTGCTTGTTGACGTAAACCGGCGAGTTGAACAGGTGATGGGTATAGATATTGCGTAGTGCCCGTGCCAACCCACGATAGCGGCGCTGCTCCTGAGCCGCCTTGAGTTTGTTCTGGTTGCTCTCGATCAGCAGGCTGAAGAACTGGCGGCCAGTATGGCGATCCGAATCCCCTTCGATGCAGAGGTGCAGCACGGTGCGGGTCATGTTGAGGCTGACCAGCCGGTAGGAGAGGCGCTGCAGATCCATGCTCTTGGAAAGCTCCTGCAGGCGGGGCAGGGCAATGGTCACCACATCGTTCTTTTCGCCAACAAACGCCTCTTCCAGCTCGATTTGCAGGCCGTGAGTCGAGATGTCGCGAGTCCAGCCCAGCCAGGATTTGCCGTTGTGATGGATGGCGACCGCCGTCTTGTGGATATAGCGTGACTCCTTGCGCAACTGGACATAGTGCAGGGTCTCGATCTCGAACGGGGCAACCCCCTGTTCGTGACCAAAGCGTTGCAGCTCGTTGGCGTTGTTGTTGACCCCCTCCTGATGAAACTCTTCGCGCTGGGACTCCAGACTGATCTCCTGCAGCAGGCCGCAGTAGCCGATCTGCTTGAGCCGCTCGAGCAGCAGAATATCTTGCAGTTGCAGGTTGTCCTGCCCCTGCAGTTGGCCCACATCCGCTTCGATCAGTTCACACGCCTCCAGCGTGAACTTGTAGGCTCGCCAACTGGGGCGGCGCGATCCCACTTGGAAGAAGAGGGCGGTGAGGCCACTCTGGCGCAGCTCCTCGGCGGTGGCAGAGAAGAAATAGATATGGCTGCGCACCGTGTGGGTGAAGCAGTAGATAATGGTCTCGGTGGTGGTACCGGGAGCCGGGCAAAGCCGTTTCATCCGCTCTGCGCTGAAAAGGCCCGCCAGGGCATCGCGGTTTTTCTCATCGCGCCAATACTCCAGCAGGTGCTGGTTATTTTCGGTGCGCAGGGCGATCTCGAGGCAGGGGCTGTCACCGGAGCCAAAGAAGAGCGGCATGCCGGTCATCCTTGGCAGGTAAAACTGCTCATATCCCTTGATGATGGCGGCGGAGAGCAGGTAGTCGACGCTGACCCGATAGCGGATCTTGTTGGTGTTGATAAAGTCGCTGAGGAAGGCATCGAATGCCGGTTGTTCGCCAGAGCGCACCAGGCGCAGCCAGTATTTCCCCTCCTTGCTCTCTTCGCCAAGGATCTGGTAGCTGACCGATTGGTGCAGTACCGGATTGGGGTTATCCCGCTCCAGCCCGGTAAAGAAGACCTCCACTTGGGCGCCGGTATGATAGTTGGGCAGATAGGGAACGGAGACCCGTATGCCCCCCAGTGAGAGATCGGAGCTCTTGGCGAACAGCTTCTCCCCGTCCTGAAACTTGATCAATACCGGCGAGCTGAAGTGCATCCGCTCCTGACGGCGGCCGTAGTAGCTGGCAAAGGCGATGGTGTTGACATCATATTGCCTGAAAGGGCTGGCAGGGGGGGACAGTTGACCATCCACGCGGGTGTGGCGGTGCTGTTTCTGCCACTGCTGTAGTGCCTCGTAGACGCCGAGGGTATAGATATCGCGGTAGAGATAGCATTGGGACTGGAACAAGGCTATCGCATCGGCGGGCATGAAGTGAGTGATGCCGTCGAACTCATGCACCAGGCACTCATCCTCCAGTTCATCGCGCATGTCGATGACTCTGCGGCAGGGGGAGCACTTGCGCTTGAGCTCCATCTTGATCAGAAAACGGCTGTTGCTGTTTTCCTCTTGGGTCATGCGGTTGAAGATCTCCTCGAAATCTTTCTCCCGCAGCAAGGGGACGAGTTGTTCAATCAGATGTTGCTGGTGTTCTGAATCCATTTGTTCCTGCCACGGAAAGTCACTTTTCCGATTCTGGGTTTGATCTGTCGGTCGCAAACAAGTATATCAAGCAGGAATTCATCCTGTCCCCGAGTTATCCATGGCCAAAAATAAAACTGCTTATGTTTGTTCCGAATGTGGTGCCGACTTCACACGCTGGCAAGGTCAATGCAGCGAGTGCAAGGAGTGGAATACCATCACCGAGGTGCGTCTCGGCTCGGTGAGCCCCGCTGGCAAGAGTGCCCGTTACACCGGTTATGCCGGCGCGGTCGGCAGTCAGGTACAGACACTGGCAGAGATTGCCACCACCGAAATTCCCCGTTTTACCTCAGGTTTCAAGGAGCTGGATCGGGTGCTTGGTGGCGGTGTGGTGCCAGGCTCGGCCATTCTGATCGGCGGCAACCCGGGGGCGGGCAAGTCCACCCTGCTGCTGCAGACCATGTGTGGTCTCGCCGAACGGATGAAAACCCTCTATGTCACTGGTGAGGAGTCGCTGCAGCAGGTGGCGATGCGGGCCAACCGCCTTGGGCAGCCCACCGACAAGCTGCGGATGCTCTCCGAGACCAGCGTCGAGCAGATCTGCCTGATTGCCCAGCAGGAGCAGCCGCAGATCATGGTGATCGACTCCATTCAGGTGATGCATGTGGCGGATGTGCAATCTTCCCCCGGTTCGGTCTCGCAGGTGCGTGAAGCCGCGGCACTGCTGACCCGCTACGCCAAGCAGAACCATGTGGCCATCTTCATGGTGGGTCATGTGACCAAGGATGGCAGTCTGGCGGGCCCCAAGGTGCTGGAACACTGCATCGACTGCTCGGTGCTGCTCGATGGTGGCCATGACTCCCGTTTTCGAACCCTGCGCTCTCACAAAAACCGCTTCGGGGCAGTCAACGAACTGGGGGTGTTTGCCATGACCGAGCAGGGGATGCGCGAGGTGAGCAACCCCTCTGCCATCTTCCTCAGCCGGGGGCAGGAGCAGGCGCCCGGTTCCATTGTTATGGTGATCTGGGAAGGTACCCGGCCGCTGCTGGTGGAGTTGCAGGCGCTGGTGGACTACTCCCAACTCGCCAACCCGCGCCGGGTGGCGGTGGGGATGGATCACAACCGGCTCGCCATGTTGCTGGCGGTACTGCACCGTCACGGCGGCTTGCAGATGGCGGACCAGGATGTCTTCATCAACGTGGTCGGCGGGGTCAAGGTCGAGGAGACCAGTGCGGATCTGGCGCTGCTGCTGGCGATGGTCTCCAGTTTCCGGGATCAGGCGCTGCCCAAGGATCTGGTGGTGTTTGGCGAAGTGGGGCTCTCCGGTGAGATTCGCCCGGTGCCGTCTGGTCAGGAGCGGCTGCAGGAGGCGGCCAAGCACGGTTTCCGCCGTGCCATCGTGCCGCACGCCAATGCCCCCAAGCACCCCATCGAAGGGATGGAAGTGGTGCCGGTCAAAAAGCTGTCTGAGGCACTTGAGGCACTGTAATTCTCCTGCAGCCCAATCGAGACAACAGCACAACAAAAAAGAGCGCCTCGGCGCTCTTTTTTGTTGTGCTGGAACCTGCCATCAGGGCTGGTTATGCTCCAGATGGTCACTCAGCAGTTGTTCCAGCTCACGATGGAGCAGCTCTTCATCGCCCACGTTGAGCTCGATCATCCGCTTGAGGTGGGTGGCGCTATCGATATCGATGTGGTGGCAGTAGAACCCCAGTTTTTTGCTGGCTTCGTGGGTCAGCTCGACCTGCATCTTGATCTCGATATCGCTACCGCTCAGGATAAAGCTGAGTTGGTACTCCTTGTTGTCACGGCTCTCCCAGTCGTCGGGGCGGATCAGCAGGGCCCCCTGCAAGGAGACGTCGACAAGCTGGGTCTGCCACTTCTGTTCCCCCTGGGTGAGTTCTGCCATGGTCAAGTAGAGGATCCGTGCAAAACGGCGGCGCTCAGACATGCTCATCTCCTGTATGCAACCTGTATGCAATAAGTGTGGACGCTAGGGTCATCGCTCTGAGTGTAATCCACCTTGGTTGCCAGTATCTTGAACTTGCTCCGAAAATGGCATTCAGGCTTGCTGGGTACTCAAGGATTCCACCACATGAAGTGCCTTGACCAGGCGGTCTTCCTGTTTGAACCGCTCTTCCAGTACCGGGCCTAACTCGTTGAGATCATCATCCAGCAGTAGCAATTGAGCTTCGTCGGCATCACTGTATTTGTCGTTGAACTCGATGGCGAATTCGGTGCTGGCACGAATATGGGGATAGATGCGCTTGGCCAGCTCCAACGTTTCACCGCTGGCCTGTTCGAAGGCCGTGACCACGTGATGGTAGATTTCGAAGTGGCCCGCGCTGACGTAGTCGACCAGCCTGTCACAGAAGTGCTGCAGCTCTTCGGGTTTGGGCAGGCATCGTTGTTTGGTTCGGGCCGGGGTAAGGCCGGCCAGTCGCATGTATTCGACCAGCAGGGCTTGCCTTGCATCCAGCCAGTCATCGATAGCCTTGTGTTTGCCGGCCAGTGCCTGCTTGGTCTGTTCCAGTTTCGTCAACATAATCCCTATCCCTCCGTGGGGCAAAGGCTGGCCGATGGTTCGGTATTCCGAGCCGTTTGAGCAGTGACACAACCTATAACTAGGGAAAATCTGGGCAAGCGTCAATAGCCATGGAGGGATAATGTTAAGTGGCTAAAAAATAGTCGGTAAATGGCGTCTGCGAGCTTGCTGGTTTCAGGACTGCTCACGGTTTTTCGCATGTGGAATGTGACTATTTCCGCAGATCTTGATGAAAACCCCAGCGTTTGACGCGCTCGGCTTGATAAAGGCTTTGCCTGTGCGTTTTTTTTTGCATAGAGTGACCCAGCGCTAAATGCCCGATCATAAAGGAAATGTTATGAACAAAGCTCAACTTGTCGATGCGATTGCCGCCAAAGCAGATCTGAGTAAAGCTCAGGCCAAAGTGGCTCTGGAAGAGATCATCAATGGTATTACCCAGAGCTTGAAAGAAGGCGATGCTGTGCAACTGGTCGGTTTTGGCACCTTCAAGGTCACCCACCGTGCAGGCCGCACCGGTCGTAACCCGCAAACTGGTAAAGAGATCCAGATTGCTGCTGCCAACGTGCCTTCATTCGTGGCAGGCAAGGCTCTGAAAGACGCCGTCAAGTAAGTCCGAAAGTCTGTTTTGTCCAATGCCAGTCAGCTTGCTGACTGGCATTGTTTTTATGGTTTTTCCCATCCTACCGGTTAGTGCTTCCCGGCTTTTCGCGCAGTTCCAGTTCCTTCTGTCAATCTTGTTGTAATGAAGTCTTACGCCGTCTGTGGGTTGGATGGCAGCGGCCAGATCCGCTCGTAGGCCCAGGTAAAGAGCATGATGTAGACGAGGTAGAAAGCGACGAAGCCGAGATCCAGCAACAGGGCGTCCCACACTCCCAAATCGAGCCAGAACATGACGCAGGGGAGGGAGAGCATCATAAAGCTCGCTTCGTAGCCAAACGCATGCAGGAAGCGATCCAGTGGGCACTTGTTGGTGCGCCCGCAAAGTTTGAGCAACCCCTTGTCGAACAACAGGTTCCAGCCGTAGGTCCAGGCGGTGGCGACAATCGAGAAGAAGATCGCCAGCGAACCAACCGCTGCCACGCCCTGGCCAAACAGCTGGCTGATAA
This sequence comes from uncultured Aeromonas sp., assembly GCA_945957575.1. GTDB lineage: Bacteria > Pseudomonadota > Gammaproteobacteria > Enterobacterales > Aeromonadaceae > Aeromonas. The sequence goes on from CAMFLW010000045.1 coordinate 20,553, forward strand.
GCGGGGCAACCATGGCCAGACCAATGCCTTCATAGAGAACCAGATAGCGGAGCCGATCCGAAGTGGTGCGCAGATGGGTACTACTCATGGGTGATGTGCCTCCTGTGGGAGGCGCATTCTAATGAGCAGCTGGCCAAAAATGAAGCAATTTGTCGCTGGCCAGCTGCAGTGTGGTGTGTTTCCCGCCCTTATGCTGCAGGCGCTGTCACTTGGGTATGGAGCGTGAATCCCTCCTCGGCAGGATTGAGCGTCACCCTGACCTCTCCCAACTCGGCGAGCGAGGCTACATGGGTACCGCCACAGGGAATGGTCACCTCCTGGCCTTCCAGCGTGCAGTGCCAGTAGCGCGAATCGATGATCGCCTCGCCAGCGCGGCTACGGCGGATCTCGCCCCCGGCTGCGATCCAGTCGACCAGCTGCCGGTTGACTTTCTCTTCAATCACCGCCAAATCTGCCAGCAACGCCTCGCTGTTGACGCCCTTCTTGCGAAGACTTTTGCCGATGCGGTACTGCTCCCGCGAACCGCAAGGCTCGACTCTTGAACTCTGAATGGCGAGACGGTCAAAATCGGGTTGACCCAGTGCATCGAGCTCGCTCACCTCTTTACGCCAGTAAGGGGTGAGAATCCGGTTGAGGGCGAGCGCAGCCAGATGGCAGCCGCTGTGGCCCAGACTCAGGGCGTGGCGTGCCGCGCTATCGACCTGTAACTCGACCAGACTACCGACAGGCAAGCTGTACTCGCCCGCCAAAGGGTGTACCAACACGAACCGCCATCCCTCTGCACCCCGTTTGACCGGAATATCGGCGTCGACGAACAGCTCGCCATCCGGGCTGATAGCACCCATCCGGCAAGGGCCAATAGCGGCTTTGGCACCTTCCCAGCGTGCATGGCCCACATCCCCCGGCTGATCGGGCCAGAGGTGGCTTTGGGGATGAAAAGGGGTGAGGTCGGTGACCAGCAGCGTGGTGTCACCGGGCTGGCAGCAGACCACGCTGGCCTGCTCCTGATGATGGCCCAGTACGAAGCTGACTCGGGTATGTTCCATGGCAAGGCTCCCGCAACGATAGATGAGAAGAGAAAGCGGCAGCATACGCCAAAGTGCGAAGAGGCTCATTAACCAGTGTTAATGAGCCTCCTGTTTAGTGACTGGTTGCTAGATCATGGCGACCAGCAGGTAGGCATTGAGCCCGATCACCAGTGCAACGATAAGACGGCCGATTGCCTGGGTGACCGGATGGTTACGATGTTTTCCCATCAGTTCCCGATCACCGGTCAGCATCAGCAGCGGGATCAGCGCCAGCGCGATGCCAAAACTCAGGATTACCTGACTCAACACCAATATCTCTGTTGTGTTGAAGCCCATGGCGATCACAACGAAGGCGGGGGTCATGGTGATGGCGCGGCGCAGCCAGAGCGGGATGGTAAAGCGGACAAAACCCTGCATCACTACTTGCCCGGCCAAGGTGCCCACCACGGTAGAGCTGATGCCGGAGGCGACCAGCGAGAGGCCAAAGAGGGTAGCCGCCGCCTGACCCAGCAGCGGGGTGAGTGTCTGGTAGGCTGACTCCAGCTCCGCAACCTGCTGGTGGCCCGAGCTGTGGAACGCGGCCGCCGCCATGGCCATCATCGCCAGATTGACGAAGCCTGCGATGGTCATGGCGATGGCCACATCGACCCGGGTGGTATGTAGCCGCTGGCTGACCGAGCCCTGATCCTGCGTGTGCTGGGTCAGCGCCGAGTGCAGATAGATGACGTGGGGCATCACGGTGGCACCGAGCACCCCAGCGGCCAGATAGACGGCATCGCTGTTGGGTAGGCCCGGGAAGATAGCCCCTTCCAGCAGACTCGGCAGATGGGGGCGGGAGAAGATCAGCTCGACGATGTAGGCCGCCGCGACAAACAGCAGCAGACCTCCCACCACGAACTCCAGCGGTTTCTGGCCGCGGGATTGCAACATCAGGATCCCCCAGGTGACCACGGCGGTGATACAGGCTCCCTCCAGCAGGGTCACGCCAAGCAGCAACTTGAAGCCGACGGCGGCGCCGATAAATTCGGCGAGATCGGTGGCCATGGCGATAATCTCCGCCTGTACCCAATATGTCCACACCGCAGGCTTGGGGAGTCGATCACGGGTATGTTCCGCCAGATTCTTGCCAGTGACGATGCCGAGTTTGGCCGAGAGGGTTTGCACCACCATGGCCATCAGGTTGGCCCATACCACCACCCAGAGCAGCTGGTAGC
>CAMFLW010000046.1 GCA_945957575.1 uncultured Aeromonas sp.
AGATGCGATCGAGGGGAAACTCGAAGTTGGTGAACTCCTGGGTATCGGCCATGCGGCCAACCCGATCGTGCTGTTTTACCAGCCGGTATTTCGCCTTCACCTGCTCGTGGCTCACATCCTTCGGGGGTGTGAACTCGTCTTTTATCACCTTGAACACCACATCGTAGGAGGGGAGGGTAAACACGCTCATCACCATCCCCTTGATGCCCGGCGCAATGATGAACTGATCCCGGCTCTGGGCCAGATGGTGGCGGTAGTGGCGATAGAGCTCGGTCTTGCCATGCTTCTGGCAACCGATGGCGTTGTAGATCTCGTAATCGGGCTTGTGGGGCATGATCTGGCGCAGAAAGGCGACAAACAGCGCCGGTTCGCGGGCATAGACCATAAAGTAGGCGCGGGCGAAGCCAAAGACGATGGAGGCGAGATCCGGCTCGAAGATCACGGTGTCCACATAGATGCTCTGGCCGGTGCTGAGCAGGGGCAGGATAAAGGGGAAGACCTGATCCCGGGCCCGGATCAGCCCCACCAGATAGGCACCCTTGTTGCGGTAGAACACCTCTTTGAGCAGTTCGATGGCAAAGGGCTCATCATGGATGATTTGCGGGCCGTTCTCGGCAAGATGGCGGTGGATGTCGACAATATCCCGCTGCTTGTCCTCGTAGGGGAGTGTGAAGCTGTAATCCCCCAAAAGCTGGCTCAAGGTCTGCGGCAAGTGGGCGAGATCGGTGCGATAGATCCGCAGCAGGGCGCTCAGGTCCGGTTTTTCGCCACGGCTGACAAAGGGGTGGATATAGAGGTTCTCGTCACGGATATTGCGATGGCGAAAGATCCGGCGATAGACGGAGTTGAAGAAGGACTCCGCCACCTCGAAGTTCTCGCACTTGGGCAGTAGATCGCTGAAGGCCCCTTTCACCCGCTTGAGCAGCTCCTGGGTGGCGTGGTGCTCCCCCATCATCTGGCGGATGGAGCTGGCGGTGGCCCCCACATGGTGGTCATAGAGGCGAATACGCTCGCGCCCGGCGAGCTGCACCCCCAGCCAGTCACTGTTCTCGAAGCGGCTCTTGCTGCCCTGGGTGATTTCGAGAAACCGGCTGTAAAACGACTCGAAGCGTTGCAGAATCGTCTCGGCGACGGCCTGTTCCAATGGCTGCTGCATCTCTCTCTTCCTTGTGATCTGTCGGGCCGATAGCGCGAAGGATTGGGTGTAATTTGTTCACACGTCAGGCCACTATCGCAACATTCAAACGTCTGTTCAAGTGGCAATTTTCGGGGATAAACGGTAGATTGCGCCCCTGTTTTGGTGATGGTTTAGCGACTGTTTGCTGTCTGTTTGAGAGGCCGTCCGGCCTGTGAGGAAACCCGATGAAGCTCTATTTTGTCCTGGTGGCACCTGCCCGTCCTGCGAATGTGGGGGCGGCTGCCCGCGCCATGAAAACCATGGGATTCGATGCCATGCGACTGGTCGCGAGCCGGGTACACGAAGAGGAGGAGGCGAGCTGGGTGGCCCACGGCGCCCAGGAGATCCTGACTCAGGCCGAAGCGTTCGATACTCTGCCCGAGGCGCTGGAGGACATGGATCTGGTGATCGCCACCACTGCCCGTGAGCGCGGTCGCTACCAGCACTACCTCACGCCGGGGGAGATCCGCGAGCAGATCCGCGCCAAGCCTTCCCTCGACAAGGTGGCCATCGTCTTTGGCTGCGAGGAGTCTGGCCTCTCCAACGAGCAGCTGGCCGAGGTCGACCTCATCAGCTATCTGCCGCTCAAGGTGAGCTACCCCTCCCTCAATCTGGGGCAGGCGATCATGCTCTACGCCTACGAGATGAGTCAGCTGATGGATGAGCTGAACACCGACGGCGCCGCTGCGGTAGCAGAAAATTTTGATAACGCCGGGCAGGTTCGGGTGCTGAAAAGCAAAACAGCAGAATTGCTTGGTGAACTCGGAGTTTCGCAGGATGAAAAACTGCATCAATGGGTGATGGACCGGGTGCCCATGCTGCCGCAGCGGGATTTGAACATGCTCCACCTGCTCTGCAAAGACCTCGCGCGCAAACTTGGCAAAGAGGTTTAAGTTGACAGCCCAAGGCCAGCCGCGGTATTGCTAAAAGCCAGCTTCGTCAACGAGTGTTCGTCATGCAGTTATTCACCAACGTCATCACCACCACCATTATTACCGGTACCACCACAGGTGGCACTGGGGCCGGTTGATGCGCTGACGAACAAGCACAGAAATCAAAAAAGGCCCGTACCCACCCAGTACGGGCCTTTTTGTTGGATTGGTTTTTAGATTGAATTTCATAGATTTACAGGGAGAGAAAGCGATGAGAGTGTTGAAATTTGGCGGGTCTTCACTGGCCGATGCAGAACGTTTTTTACGGGTGGCCGATATCGCGGTCAACACCCACGGCCAATCTCAGGTAGCCCTGGTGCTCTCTGCACCTGCCAAGGTGACCAATCATCTGGTGGCGCTGGTGGAGCAGACCAGTCGCGGCATGGATGCCAGTTCCACCCTGTTTGAAGTCAATGGCATCTTCTCCCGCCTGCTGGCCGGGTTGAAGGCGGCCTATCCGGCGCTCGATGACAAGGCGCTGCTGGCCCGTCTCACCGCCGAGCTGGATCAGGTGGAGCGCCTGATGCAGGGCATCCGTCTGCTGGGCCTCTGCCCGGACAACGTGCAGGCGCGCATTCTGAGCCGTGGCGAGAACCTCTCCATCGCCTTTATGCACGAACTGCTGCGGGTGCGCGGTCTGGATCTGGAGCTGATCGTACCGGAAGAGCTGCTGGTCACCGACGGCGGTTATCTGGAAGCCCATGTCGATATCGAAGCCTCCCGCCTGCGCTTTGCCGCCAAGGGGCTGCGTAGCGATTGCCTCTACCTGATGCCGGGCTTTACCGGTGGCAGCGACAATGGCGAGACCGTGCTGCTGGGTCGCAACGGCTCCGACTACTCCGCCGCCGTGCTGGCTGCCTGTGTCGATGCCGAGTGCTGCGAGATCTGGACTGACGTCGAAGGCTGCTACAGCTGCGACCCCCGTCTGGTGCCGGATGCCTACCTGCTGAAAACCCTCTCCTACAAGGAGGCGATGGAGCTCTCCTACTTCGGTGCCAAGGTGCTGCACCCGAAAACCATCGCGCCGGTGGCCCAGTTCCATATTCCCTGCCTCATCAAGAACAGCTTCAACCCGCAAGGGCCGGGCACCCTGATCGGCCCCGAGAGCGGCGACGATGACCTGAAAGTGAAAGCCATCTCCGACTTGTCCGGCATGTGCATGTTCAACGTCTCCGGCCCCGGCATGAAGGGGATGGTCGGCATGGCCGGTCGCATCTTCTCCGCCGTCTCCCGTGCCGGGGTCAGTATCGTGCTGATCACCCAGTCATCTTCCGAGTACAGCGTCAGCTTCTGTATCCACAGCTACGACCAGGAGAAGACCCGCAAGGTGCTGGAGCGCGAGTTCGAGCTCGAATTCAAAAACCAGCTGCTGGAGCCGCTGGATATCATCAGCGATCTGGCGATCATCTCCCTGATCGGTGACGGCATGCGCACCAGCAAGGGAATGGCGGCCCGCTTCTTCACCTCGCTGGCGCAAGCCTCCATCAATATCGTCGCCATCGCACAGGGCTCCAGCGAGCGCTCCATCTCGGCGGTGGTGCGGGATCGCAAGGTAGCGGAAGCCATCAAGGCGTGCCACCAGAACTTCTTCGGCAGCCAGCAGTTTATCGATCTCTTTGTGGTCGGGGTCGGCGGCGTCGGTGCCGCGCTGGTGGACCAGATTGCCCGCCAGCAACCGGTACTGGCCGAGCAGGGCACTGGCCTGCGGGTGGTCGGCATCGCCAACAGCCGCCAGATGGCGGTTAACAAGGATGGCCTGAACCTCGCCAACTGGCGCGAACAGTTGGCGGAAGCCCGCGACAGCTTCTCGCTGGAAGGGGTGAAAAAGCTGGTTGAAGATAGCCACATCATCAACCCGGTGATCGTCGACTGCACCTCCTCCGAGGCGGTGGCCGTCCAGTATGCCGACTTCCTCGCCGCCGGTTTCCACGTGGTCACCCCGAACAAAAAGGCCAACACCGGCTCGCTCGATTACTACAAGGCGCTGCGCCGCACTGCCCGCCAGACTCGCCGCAAGTTCCTGTACGAGACCAACGTCGGCGCCGGTCTGCCGGTTATCGAGAACCTGCAGAACCTCATCAAGGCCGGTGACAAGCTGCGTGCCTTCGACGGCATCCTGTCCGGTTCCCTCTCCTTTATCTTCGGCAAGCTGGATGAGGGGATGGCCTTCTCCGAGGCGACCCAAATCGCTCGTAGCAACGGCTTTACTGAGCCGGATCCCCGCGACGATCTCAACGGCATGGATGTGGCGCGCAAGCTGCTCATTCTGGCTCGTGAGGCTGGCATGGCGCTGGAGCTCTCCGATGTCGAGGTAGAGCAGGCGCTGCCACCCGGCTTTGATGTGAGCGGCGATGTAGAAGCCTTTATGGCCCGTCTGCCCGAAGCCGACGGCTGGTTCCGCGACCAGTTCGCTGCCGCGCAAGCTCAGGGCAAGGTGCTGCGCTATGTGGGCTCCATCGAAGGTGGCAAGTGCAAGGTCGCCATCAAGGCGGTCGGTGGCGATGAGCCGCTGTTCAAGGTCAAAGACGGGGAGAACGCGCTCGCCTTCTTCTCCACCTACTACCAGCCGATCCCGCTGGTGCTGCGCGGCTATGGCGCCGGTACCGAAGTGACCGCGGCGGGCGTCTTTGCCGACGTGCTGCGCACCCAGAACTGGAAGCAGGAGTTGTAAGCATGAGTTCAGACATGTACCAGAGCAGCAGCGTGGTGGCCTATGCCCCCGCCTCCAGCGCCAACCTGAGCGTGGGATTCGATGTACTGGGGGCGGCGCTCGCCCCCGTGGATGGCTCTCTGCTCGGCGATCGGGTGCAGGTAAAAGCGGCTGACGTGCCTTTTGCGCTGTCCTCTGTGGGCCGCTACGCCCACAAGCTGCCGGACGATCCGAAAAAGAATATTCTCCATGACTGCTGGGTCGCCTATGGCGAGGCGCTGGAGAAGCGCGGCCTTAAACTCAAGCCGCTCGAAATGGTGCTGGAGAAGAACCTGCCGGTGGGCTCGGGGCTGGGTTCCAGCGCCTGCAGCGTAGTGGCGGCCCTTGAGGGGCTCAACGCCTTGCACGGCGCGCCGCTTAATGAACACGACATGCTGCTGCTGATGGGGGAGATGGAAGGCAAGATCTCCGGCTCCGTTCATTACGACAACGTCGCCCCCTGTTATCTGGGCGGCATGCAGCTGGTGGTGGAGGAGGCGGGCGTTATCAGTCAGGGCATTCCGGTGTTTGACGAGTGGTACTGGGTGGTCTGCTATCCGGGTACCGTGGTCTCTACCGCCGCGGCCCGCGCCATTCTGCCGGCCCAATATCGCCGTCAGGATTGCCTCACCTATGGCCGCCGCCTGGCTGCCTTTGTTCACGCCAGCTACACCGGGCAGGAGGGCTTGGCGGCGAGCGTCTTGAAAGACGTGATTGCCGAACCCTACCGCGCGGCGCTGATCGAAGGCTTTGCCGAGGTGCGGGCGCAGGCGGCCCAAAACGGGGCGCTGGCCACCGGCATCTCCGGCTCCGGCCCCACCGTGTTTGTGGTGATGAAGGATCTGGCGCAGGCCGAGCGGATGAAGGATTGGATGGAAGCACATTTCGTGCAGAACGAAGATGGATTTGCCCGGGTCTGCAAACTGGACATGGCCGGGGCACGGGTAACAGGAAGCGAGCTATGAATCTCTACAACATCAAGGACAACAGCGAACAGGTGAGCTTCGCGCAGGCGGTGCGTCAGGGCTTGGGTCGCGAACAGGGGCTCTTCTTCCCCGAACAACTCGAACCGCTCGCCGATGTGGATGCCCTGCTCGATCTGCCACTGGCTGAGCGCTCTGCCTGCATCTTGAGCCACTTGCTGGGGGACGAAGTGCCCGCCGCCAAGGTGAGCGAGCTGATCAACGCCGCCTTCACCTTCCCGGCGCCGCTGGTGAAGCTCAAGGACAACACCTATGCCCTTGAGCTGTTCCACGGCCCGACTCTGGCGTTCAAGGATTTCGGCGGCCGCTTTATGGCCCAGTGCCTCGCGGCCTTCCGCACCAACGACAAGATCACCATACTCACCGCCACCTCCGGCGACACCGGCGCCGCCGTGGCCCACGCCTTCTACGGGCTGGAGGGGATCGAGGTGGTGATCCTCTATCCCAAGGGCAAGATCAGTCCCTTGCAGGAGAAGCTCTTCTGCACCCTCGGCGGCAATATCCGCACCATCGCCATCGACGGCGACTTCGATGCCTGTCAGGCGCTGGTAAAACAGGCCTTTGACGACGAAGCGCTGAAAAAGGCCATTGGCCTCAACTCCGCCAACTCCATCAATATCAGCCGTCTGCTGGCGCAGGTTTGCTACTACTTCGAGGCGGTGGCCCAGCTGCCCAAGGCCGATCGCGCCAAGGCGGTGATCAGCGTGCCGTCCGGCAACTTTGGCAACCTCACCGCAGGCCTCATTGCCAAGGCGCTGGGGCTGCCGGTGAAGCGCTTTATCGCTGCCACCAACGCCAACGACACCGTGCCGCGCTACCTGAAAACCGGTCAGTGGGAGCCGCACCAGACAGTGGCAACCCTGTCTAACGCCATGGATGTCAGCCGCCCCAACAACTGGCCACGAGTAGAAGAGCTCTGCCGCCGCAAGGGCTGGGCGCTGGAGACTCTGGGTTCCGGTATGCGTGACGACGCCCAGACCCGTGATGCCCTTAAACGGCTGCATCAGCTGGATTATCTGTGCGAACCCCACGGCGCCATTGCCTGGGATCTGCTGGGGGAACAGCTGGCTGAGGACGAGGTAGGGGTGTTCCTCTGCACCGCCCATCCCGCCAAGTTCAAGGAGTCGGTGGATGAGATCCTGGGACTGGATGTGCCGCTACCCGGCCCGCTCGCCAAGCACGCCGAGCTGCCGCTGCTCTCCGTTAATTTGCCAGCGGAGTTTGCCCGGTTAAGGGCGTTTTTGGTGGGTTAACTGCTGTGTCGAGATAACCGATAGAAATAAAAATCCCCCGGGAAACGGGGGGTTTATTATGGTTTTTTGTCGTTAGTTTGTAATGAATGTATCTCTGGCAATATTTCCAATGGTATTGGTTGCTATAGAGTCCATACTGCCGCCGATAATTCCTCCGACTAATGGCACAGCCTTCCCTAGATTGATGACACCTTTTTCACCAAATTTTGTGAAGAGGCGGAAACCAACTTTTTTATTAATTTCAATGAGTGTTTTTCCAGAGATATTTTTGATCGCATTGGTAGTTAGTTTAGTTCCAATAACAATGCCTGCATCCTTTATTATGTCTTTTGCTGCATTCCCAGTAAGGCATGCATATACCAAGGTTTTTACTCTATCATCCTTGATATCATGCCCGCCTATGTGAGCAATAGCTGCAATCATCCTTATTTGAACATACATTACACTTGCGATGTTTGCGGGGATTGTGACCGGCATAGTTATAATACCGCCCAAACCAGTTAAAAAACCTGAAGTGCCGGCTTTAGTATTTTGCCAACGAATAAGTGAGTTCGCCATGTCGACTGGAGAACTGTTTGTCTTCATATAACTATCAGCTAACTCTGAAGCAGAATCTAAACCGGATACACCATTGATTGCTTTATCATAGGCCCAGTCAAGAACTTGCATTACTTTGCTTTCAGATAATTCATTACTCATAGTAATATCTCTTTAGTTAATGTGTGTGTTTACTTAGGAGTGGTGCTGTTGAAATGTTAATTCACAGGAATCTCTTTTGTAGTGAAGGAATGTCAAGAATTACTTCATCTGAGAAAATGAAATTTAATATAGTATTCTGAGTTTTTGCTTCGGTTGTATATGCTCGAAGCCATAGCTTTCGATCGTCAGCAGAGAGAACATACCCTTTTGATTCTTCTTGTCCTTGCAATCTATTAGGATAAGCCCATCCTCTTTTTTCTAACTTTGCAATAGTTATGATTAGATGAACTAAATGAGGTTGCTCAGGCGATACTTCTTTATGAAATAATGGCCAAAATTCTTCATCTCCAGCATTGCCTGTAGTTCTAATACCTGACGCTCTCCATCCCTTTATCTTTGTTACTTCACTCAGGTTGTCATAAGGATGAGAGTGAAATGTGCCGACTAACTCTATATTCGGCCAGTATTTCTCGAAAAACTTCTTTTTGGATTTAATTGATTCAAAATCTGGTTGAACCCAATTTTGATGTCTTAAAGCAGATGTTTCAACAGTTGCCATGGTAGATACAATCCGTGCCGGCAGGCTTCCCTTTTGAGGGATTGAGTATCCCCATAGCAACCCAAAGGTCTCAAGGTTTTTATGAGATTTACCATTCAGATGAGCTCGATGTTCTATCTCATATGCTTCAATTGCAGTAGTGAATAGCTGTGGTACAACGTGATCTTCGATAGATATATTTATATGCATTTTTTAATCTCATTTCGTATGCATGATTAAGCGCAGTGCGAACAAGTTGGTTTCATCTTCATCATGGGTTGTCATAATTATTTGGGGGTATTGGAAGTCTGTTTATACTTCTCGTATGTTGGGTTAAACCTCGTAGATTGGTATAAAACGAAGTTGAGTCCAACGTTTACCGAGAAAATTAAAATTAGCTTTTGATATTTTTTGCCAAAATGCTTATCGTATTTTGGACATTATATCTCCTGTTTATTGGGCTTCGCTGCGCTCAGCGACAACCTACGAATTTCCAATCACTGTGCAAAACCCCACGCTACCGCCCGTGGATTACAGCTTCCAAAATGCTCCATTAACCAGCGAGGGCAGCAGCCCATCGCAGATGAATAGGCACCGGATGGTTATGTTAAGCCAATCGAATCTGGTCTCACCAGTCAAAAAATGACGTAAGTGCCAGTAATGACTGATTTTTTGCGCTGGCTCAACAAATCGCACTGACCGGGTACTGGATTCCCATGGCCCTTGATTTTATTGGGTTTGGCGGGTGTGGCGCGAAAGTAGGGTGCTGGCTTGCCGCTGAGGAGGGGTTGGCCGGGGGCAATCCCGCGCGGGCAATCGGCGCTATAGTGCGGGCGATGGTTGCCCTGTGCTCCGTCTCCCATGAAGCGTACCATCCTGTTCGGCCTGCTCTGCGGCAGCGTGCTGCTGGCCAATCCGGTCTTTGCCAACTACACAGCCCAGTTGCAGTGTGAGGCGCAGGCCGTGGCCAAATAGGCCCAGTTGCCACTGCTCTCAGTTAATTTGCCAGCGGAGTTTGCCCGGCTAAGGGCGTTTGGGGTGGGTTAAACCGCTTAGCGGAGATAACCGATTGCAAATACAAATCCCCCGGTAACGGAGGATTTTTGATTGCCGGATCTGGCGTTTTTTTGCCACTCGGCAGCTCGCCATTCGCTACGCGAGGGCTCGGGGAGAGATGGCCGTCCGCCTGTGCGCGGGATTACCGTCAGCTTTGCATCGAGCGCACCACGAAGGGCCGATTATTTTTCCGTTGCGCTACACCGCTTGAACGATCAATCAGGCTAGCTGGAACAACAGTGGCCAGCCCTGCTCCTGGCAATAGCGATGCTCCTTCTCCAGATTCTGCATCAAGAGACGGTTCTCCTCACACCAGTCGATCGGCAGGGTCACGACCAACTGATCGCCTTGTACCGCGACTCTCCACTCAGGCAGCAGGTTGTCCTGGCGCTTGTGGTGAGCGGCGACCGCGAGGCGCAGGATCCGGATGCAGCGCAGCACGGTTTGCAGGTCGTGGTTGGGCAGGGGCGGCAGCTCGGCGAGCTTGAGCCCCTTGCGCTGAAAGCGAACCAGCGCCGCCAGCAGGGCCTGATCGTCCTGGTTGAAACCGGGTAGATCGGTGTGTTGCAGGATATAGGCGGAGTGACGATGGATACCGCTGTAGTTGATGGCAAGGCCAATTTCGTGCAGCCGCGCCGCCCAGCCGAGGATGGCGCGATAGGGCTCTATCTCCATCTGCCACGGCTCTTGTAGGGCATCGAACAGGGTCAGCACGCTCTGTTCTACCCGGGCGGCTTGTTTGCGGTCCATCCGGTAGTGGGTACCGAGCGCCTGTGCGGTGCGCTCGCGAATATCGTGGTGCTGCAAGCGTTCCTCGAACTCATACAGCAGTCCTTCGCGCAGGGCGCCGTCAGAGTAGTCCAGTCGCTCGATGGGCAGCGAGGTAAACAGGCCGAGCAGGATGGCGACCGCGGCGGCAAACACCTCCTGACGCTCCTCGGTGAGCCCGACCAGTTTGAGGTTATCGACTCGTTTACGCTCAATCATCAGCGCCTTGAGGCGCTCCAGCCCCTCCAGCGTAATGCTGCCGTCAGTCAGCCCTTCGCCTTGCAGTACATCCCGTACCGTTCGAATTGAGCCTGAGCTGCCAAGGCAGCTCTGCCAGCCCAGCTTGCGGTACTGGTTGACGATGGGGGCGAGCTGGTGCTGCGCCTCCAGCACGGCATTGGTGAAGTGCTTGTCGCTCAGCTTGCCACTGGCAAAAAAGCTCTGGGTGAAGCTGACGCAGCCCATCTTGCGGCTGGTGAGGGCCTTGTGTTCAAACCCCTCGCCGATGATGAGCTCGGTGCTGCCGCCGCCGATATCGATGACCAGTACCTGACCCTCAATATGCTGGGTATGGGCGACCCCTTGATAGATGAGGCGGGCTTCTTCCTGCCCGCTGATGATCTCGATGGGGTGGTTGAGCAACTTGGCCGCTTCGCTGACAAACTCGCGCGCGTTGCTGGCACGGCGCAGTGTATAGGTACCTGCGATGCGGATCTGATCCGGCTTGATGTTGGTGAGCCGCTCGGCAAAGAGTGACAGACAGGCGAGGCCGCGTTCCATCGCCTCCGGGCTCATCCGCTTTTGCTCATCCATCCCTTCCGCCAGCCGCACCCGCTCCTTGATGCGATCGACGATGCGAAAACGCCCTTCGCTCAGATGGGCGATCACCATGTGAAAACTGTTGGAGCCGAGATCGACGGCGGCGTAGAGGCTATTGTCCATTGTTTGACTCGATACGTTTGAGATAGTCGTAAATCGCCACCTGAGAGCGGATTTTGCGGCGGTTGCCCCGCTTCACATATTCGTTCCGCTGGTCGGCATCGATAACCCGCGCCTTGCAGGTATCACTCAGTTGTAGCTCGAGAATATCCATGATGCGCTGCTTGAGCCGCTCGTCATAGATGGGGGTGCCCACCTCGATCCGGCCGTCGATATTGCGGCTCATCCAGTCGGCGCTGGAGATATAGAGCTGGGGGTTGCCCCTGTTGTGGAACACCATCACCCGCGGGTGCTCGAGGAAGCGGTCGATGATGCTGATCACCTTGATGTTGTCACTGAGGCCTGGCACGCCAGGGCGCAGGGCGCACATGCCGCGGATGATCATCTGGATCGGCACCCCGGCCTGACCGGCGGCATAGAGCCGGTTGATGAGATCCCGGTCCACCAGATTGTTGATCTTGAGGATGATACCGCTCGGCTGGCCCGCCTTGGCGTTGGTGAGCTCGTTGTCGATGAGACGATAGAGCTGACGGCGGCTGTTGATGGGGGAGACCAGCAGGTGGTTGAATTTGTATCGCTTATAGGGGTACTCGATGTATTCAAATACTCCCTCCACTTCGGCGGTGATATCCGGATTGCGGGTGAGTAGCGAGAAGTCGGTGTAGATCTTGGCGGTCTTCTCGTTGAAGTTGCCGGTGCCGATATGGGCGTAGCGCACCGCCTCGCCATTTTCGTGGCGGGTGATGAGGCAGAGCTTGGAGTGGATCTTGAGGCTCGGCACCCCGAACACCACCTTGACCCCGGCATCGGTGAGAATATTGGCCCAGTCGATGTTGGCCGCTTCGTCGAAACGGGCGCGCAACTCGACCACCACGGTCACCTTCTTGCCGTTGTTGGCGGCATCGATGAGGGAGTGGATGATCCGCGACTTCTTGGCGACCCGGTAGATATTGATGCGAATGGCGCTCACCGCCGGATCGAACGCCGCCTGGCGCACCAGCTCGGTGAAGTGGTGGAACTTGTGGTACGGGTAGTAGAGCAGGATGTCCTGCTTGGTGATGGCATCGAAGGCGTTGACGAAGCCGTCAAAATCGCGGCAATCAAGCGCTGGCAGCTTGGGGTTTTCCAGATAGTCCCGGCCCACGTTGGGGAAGCCGATGAAATCCTTGAAGTTGTGGTAACGTCCGCCCGGCATGATGGCGTCGTAGGAGCTGATCTGCAGCTTGAGCTTGAGGAAGCTTATCATTGCCGCCGGCATCTCCCGCTCGTAGACGAAGCGCACCGGCATGGCGGTGAGGCGCTGCTTCAAGCCGTCACTCATCTTGTCGACCAGGCTCAAGTCCAGCTGGTCGGAGAGGTCATATTCGGCATCCCGGGTCAGCTTCACCGCATAGGCGGCAATCTCGTCGTAGTCGAAGAAACCTTTGAAGATCTCGTCCAGACAGAAGCGGATGACGTTATCCAGAATGATGATCTGCTTCTTGCGGCGGGTTCCTTCCGGCGGCAGCTGGAAGAAACGGGGCAGGTCGTCGGTCGGCACTTCTACCAGGGCGTACTGGATCACCTGACCGTTCTTTTTCATCTCGACGGCCAGATAGGTGTACTCATCCTTGAGGAATTTGACCGGATTGACCTCCTTGTTGAGCAGGATCGGGATAATGTGGCGCAGCACCTTCTCTTTGAAGAAGACCCGCAGCCACTTCTGAATGGCATCGGAGAGCTGGTTCTCGTTGACCAGGAAGATGTTGTGGCGAACCAGGGCGATCAACAGCTCCTTGTAGGTATTGTCGAACGCCTCGCCAAGGGTCATCACTTTCTGCTGGATGGCGCGCAGCAGAACCTTGGCCTCATCATCACCGCCGTGCACTTCATTGATCAGGATGCGGCGCTTGACGTCTGACACCCGCACTTTGAAGAACTCATCCTGGTTGGATGAGAAGATCCCCAGAAAACGGACCCGCTCGATGAGGGGCACCGTCTTGTCCATTGCCTCTTGCAACACCCGTTCATTGAATGAGAGCCAGCTCAGCTCTTTCTCTTCATACTGCTTGTCGGTGCTCATCTTGTGCCTCTGTTTCAGGTCGCGTCTGCGCGGCAGTTATGGCGTTAATATATGACAAATAAATGACAGTATTGTTACTGCTCGCTGAACGCCTCATCGATGTCAACCACCAGATCGTCAGAGAGGGATTCCAGCGCGGTGATCAGGTCATCCATCGCGAGCCCATCGGGCAGGGCCACCAGCGCATGGGCATAGAAGAGCGGGGCGCCGGAGTGAGGGGCCGGCTCACAGCCGGTGGTGAGGTCTGCCACGTTGATCTCGAGCTGGCGCAAGATGCTGGCCACTTCGTGAACGATGCCGGGGCGGTCGTTACCGGTGACCGTCATCATCACCTGATGGGCCGGTTCGGCGGTCGGTGTCCCTTCGGCAAAGCTGATGGTCAGACCCGGCAGCAAGGCCAGTGCTTCGCACAGGCTGCGATAGTGCTCATCGGGGACGGAGACATGGAGAATACCGGCAAACTGGCCCGCCAGTTCGCTCATGGCGCTGCCCAGCCAGTTACCCTGCTCGCGGCTGATAACGGCTGCCAGACTCTCGACGATACCGGGTTTGTCTGCACCAATTACGGTGACCACCAATTGCTTTTGCATCCTGCTCTCCTTGGAATTGGGTTTCTCCAGCATTGTGCCTGCTGTGGCTGGTCATATGAACCCCTATCCGCTGGCAAATAGATAAAAAGACGGGACTTTTACACTTTCCAAACGCTTGCCTGCTGCCTTGCTTCGTAGTGGCTGTGGTAAAGTGATTCCTCTTTCGTGTCGTGAACTGGATCGTGCTCTCATGAATACCCTTGTCCTATCGGGATTGCTGTTGTTGGCGCTGCTTGTAATGTCGATCTTCTGGAGCAGAAACAAGGTGCAGAAGCAACTGCCCTACGATCTACAGGAGACCCTGTTCAGTCCCGCCGAGCGATCCTTCCTCGGGGTGTTGGATCTGGCGGTGGGTGACAAGGCCCGGGTCTTTGCCAAGGTGCGGGTGGCCGATGTGCTGACGCCGCAAGCCGGGATCGGAAAAAGCAAATGGCAGCAGCACTTCAACAAGATCAGCGCCAAGCATTTCGACTATCTGCTTTGTCACCCTGCTGATCTCTCCTTTATCTGTGCCATTGAACTTGATGACAGTTCCCACCGTCACCAGAAGCGCAAGGCGCGGGATCTCTTTCTGAAAACCGCTTGCGACAGCGCCGGTTTGCCGTTGTTGCAGATCCCGGCAAGTAGCCACTATCTGGTGGAGGAGCTGCGCGAACAGATCTTGCCGTTGCTGGTCAAAAGCAGCGAACCGCTGGCAGAGGATCTGTCACACGGGGCGCGCCGTGAGCCGACGTTCAACCCTCTGCTGCTGGACGGCGTGGATGTCGGTGCCGGGATACGTGGCCGCAGTGGCCATGCCGAGGTCATCTCGCCCGCGTCGTTTCATGAGCCTGCCACGCAAACCAAGGGGATGGTGGAAACGCCACAGAGTGAGGGTGAGCGGGTCGATGGCCTGTTCGCCGATGTGGAGGATGAGGAAGAGCAAGAGGTACACCACTGCCCCCGCTGTGATGCGCCGCTGGTAGAGCGGGAGGCGAAGAAAGGTCCCCACGCCGGTCGACTCTTTCTGGCTTGCAGCCGTTTTCCCGAGTGTCGTTACGCGGCGCCGCACCACCATAATCGCCACTGAATGCGCTTCACAATGTCCCATGCTGCCCTCTGACGAGGGCAGTTTTCTTTCCGCTTTTGGCTGCGTTTGTTAACGGCGCCAATGCAGAAAATTCCTCGGCAAAATTTATCTAATCTCCCGTTTCTGTCGATACACTTAGCCTGAATACGACAATTTTTGACAATGTGTCGGAATTTTGGCACTTTGTGTGCCAGCAAAAAGACAGTCGGTAGCTGTTTTATCATCAAATAAAACAATAAGTTAGTTCAGGACATCGCGAGGAATGGATATGGTGGAGATGGGCGTGTTGATTGTTGATGCCGATGCGCAGCGGCGCCAACAGTTGGGAACAGTGCTCTCGTTTATGGGGATCCCGTGGCAGGAGGTGGCACAAAGCGATCTGGATGTGGCCATCGAATCCTCCGGTCCACTGCAAGGGGTGTTGGTGGGTGAACTGACCGACCGTCCCTTGTCAGAGCTGCTGGCTGCCTTCCCCCGTACGCCATTCATCTCGCTGGTTGAGGCAGAACTGCCCAACAGCAATTTCATCGGGGTCGCGCTCTCGCCCTTTACCTATGAATCCCTCACCCGTCATCTGCACTTCTGTCAGGCCTTTGTCTCCTTGCATCCCCGTCAGCAGACCCATGACAAGGGGCAGGCCCTGCTGCGCTTGCTGGTGGGCAAGGGGAAGGGGATCCAGGAGGTGCGCCGCCTCATCAGCCAGGTGGCCGAGACCGATGCCAACGTGCTGATCCTTGGCGAGTCCGGTACCGGCAAAGAGGTGGTGGCTCGCGCCATCCATGAACTCTCTTCGCGCAGTAGCGGCCCCTTTGTGCCTATCAACTGTGGCGCCATTCCGGCGGAGCTGTTGGAGAGCGAGCTGTTTGGTCACGAGAAGGGGGCCTTTACCGGCGCCATCGCCGCCCGTCGCGGTCGTTTCGAACTGGCGCAGGGGGGGACCCTGTTCCTCGACGAGATTGGCGACATGCCGATGCCGATGCAGGTCAAACTGCTGCGGGTATTGCAGGAGCGGTTGTTCGACAGGGTCGGTGGCGGCAAGCCCATTCAGGCCGATGTGCGCATCATTGCGGCCACCCACCGGGATCTGGAGGCGATGATCCGCACCCAGGGTTTCCGTGAAGATCTCTACTACCGCCTCAACGTCTTCCCGATAGAGACGCCGCCGCTGCGGGATCGTATCGATGACATTCCGCTGCTGCTGCAGGAGCTGCTCAACCGCCATGCCGAGCAGCACCACGGCTTTATCCGGCTGACCCAGCGGGCGATGGAGTCGCTGATGCAGTACCCTTGGCCTGGCAACGTGCGCGAGCTCTCCAACCTGCTGGAGCGGCTGCTGATCCTCTACCCGCACCAGATCGTCGATGTGGCCGATCTGCCGAGCCGTTATCGCCTGTTGCCGAGTGAGCCGCGAGATGAACGGCTGACCGAGATGGATGAGCGAGATGCGCTGGCCGCGGTGTTTCAGGATCCGCCGGAGATCGATCATCCGCTTTCCTCGCCCCGTACCATGCAGTTGCCGGAGGAGGGGGTCAATCTCAAGGAGATGCTGGCCGACCTCGAAGTGGAGCTGATCCGTCAGGCGCTGGAGTCGCAGGACGGGGTGGTGGCCCGCGCTGCCGATCTGCTCGGCATGCGCCGTACCACCTTGGTGGAGAAGATGAAAAAGTACGGAATGAGCAAGGACGTCTGAGGGTCAAAGCCTTGACGCAAATGCGTAATTGATTGTTTTTATTGGAATGTTTTAGTGGCATGGAAATTGAATAAGCTGACCCAATAGCCAGTTTGAGGTCAGTTTTATGACAATCCAGCAGCAGGACATGCCACTCCAGTCCCACGAAGTGAGCCAGCTCTATGCCATCTTCAAGGCGCTCCCCACCGGGGTGTTGCTGCTTGACGGGGCCGGGGTGGTCACCCGCGCGAATCCGGCGGCTATCTCCCTGCTGGGGGAGCCGCTGGAAGGGGTGCTCTGGCGCCACATCATTGCCCGCTGCTTTGAGCCGCGCGAGGATGATGGCCACGAGATCTCTCTGCGCGATGGCCGCCGGGTGCAGCTCTCGACTCAGCCGCTGCCGGATCAGAGCGGCCAGCTGGTCTTTATCAACGACCTGACCGAAACCCGCAGACTGCAAGATCGCATCAACCATATGAAGCGGCTCTCTGCGCTGGGCAATATGGCGGCCTCGCTCGCCCACCAGATCCGCACTCCGCTCTCCGCCGCCATGCTCTATGCCGCCAACCTGGCCAACCGCACCCTCAAGCCGGAATCCCGCACCCAGTTTCAGCAAAAGCTGATGGCCCGTTTGCAGGATCTGGAGAAGCAGATCAACGATATTCTGCTGTTCGCCCGCAATGGCGACAATCAGGTGGTCACCCCCATCTCGGTGCAGGGTCTGCTGGCCGAAGTGCAGGCCGGTGCCGAGGCCTTCTGTCAGCAACAGGGCTGCGAGCTGCACATGGAGGCACCGGAGCCCGATCTCTGCCTGCTGGCCAACAGCAGTGCGCTGGCGGGTGCCATCAACAACCTGATTGCCAATGCCCAGCAGGCAGGTGCCACCTCGCTGCTGGTCAGCGCAGTGCGCAGTGGTGCCCGGGTGGAGATGCGGGTCATCGATAATGGCAAGGGGATCCCTTCCCATCAGCTCGCTCAGGTATTCGAACCCTTTTTTACTACTCGATCTCAGGGCACTGGCCTGGGGCTCGCGGTGGTGCAATCTGTAGTGCGTGCCCATCAGGGCGAGGTCGGCGTGGCCTCGGTTCCCGGAGAGGGCACCTGTTTTACTCTGTCGTTCCCCCTGCATCAGCAACCGGTGCAGCTTGGCGGTGTAGCATGACCCGGATCGGATCCAGCTTGCTGGCATTGGTCCGCTGGTCGATAGCGGTAAATAACGATGAGATCATGTTGTCGGCTGTGGGAGGTGTAGCATGACACAGGCCAGGATCCTGGTAGTTGAAGATGACAATGGCCTGCGCGAAGCGCTGGTGGATACCCTGTTACTGGGGGGTTATGAGTGCCGTGAGGCGGACAGCGGCGAGCGGGCTCTGCTGGCGCTCTCCCGTCAGCCGTTTGACATGGTGATCTCGGATATCCAGATGGGGGGGATGGACGGTCTCACCCTGCTGGCTACCATCCGCCAGCAATATCCGCAGATCCCTGTGCTGCTGATGACCGCCTACGCCAACATTGATGGCGCGGTGCGCGCCATGCGCGAAGGGGCTATCGACTATCTGGCCAAGCCGTTCTCGCCGGAGGTGCTGCTCAATCAGGTCAGCCGCTATGTGCCCGCCCAGAAGGTGGAGAAACGCGCCGTGGTCTACGGGGATCCCAAAACCGCTGAGCTGTTCCAGCTGGCGACCCGGGTGGCCAGAAGCGAAGCGACCGTGATGGTGACCGGCCCGAGCGGGACGGGTAAAGAGGTGTTGGCCCGTTACATTCACGACAACTCCAACCGCGCCGAGCAGCCCTTCGTCGCCATCAACTGCGCCGCCATTCCGGAAAACATGCTGGAGGCGACCCTGTTTGGTTACGAGAAGGGGGCATTTACCGGTGCGGTGCAGGGTTGCCCCGGCAAGTTCGAGCAGGCGCAGGGGGGGACTCTGCTGCTCGACGAGATCACCGAGATGGATCAGGGGCTGCAAGCCAAATTGCTGCGGGTGTTGCAGGAGAAAGAGGTGGAGCGGCTCGGCAGTCGCAAGGTGATCCCGCTGGATGTGCGGGTCATTGCCACCAGCAACCGGGATTTGAAAAAAGCGGTGCAGGATGGCCTGTTTCGCGAAGATCTCTACTATCGCCTCAACGTCTTTCCGCTGCGCTGGTCAGCCCTATGTGAGCGGCCCGGCGACATTCTGCCACTGGCGGAGCACCTGCTAGCACTGCATGCCAGTCAGCAGGGGTTGCCGACACCGCAGTTGACGGACGCCTCGCGGGAGCGGCTGCTGGCTCATCCCTGGCCCGGCAACGTGCGCGAGCTGGACAACGTGGTGCAGCGTGCCCTGATCCTCAGCCCCGACGGGGTCATTGACTGTGACCATCTTATTCTGGAGGAGCTGGACGAGCAGGAGATGGAGTTTGTCAGCGTGGATCGCAGCTACGGCGGCGATCGCCTCGGTAGCGAGCTCAAGCAGCAGGAGCACCAGATCATCCTGGACACCCTGCAAGAGTGCAACGGCAGTCGCAAGGATGTGGCCGACCGGCTCGGGATCAGCCCGCGTACTTTGCGCTACAAGCTGGCCCAGATGCGGGAGGCGGGGATCGACCTGCCAGCCTGAGGCCGGGAGGGAAACCACACTGTGTGGGGGCTGTCATGGTCTTGACGGCTCGGCTCGATTATCATGGGGCCCTTGGCGCTTTGAGCCTGGGCCCTGTTTTTATTGGTAAAGCAGGGGACCGAGCCTTAATAAGGGACCCCTATGATCTCTCATCGAAAACTCGAAACCGTACTGAACCATCTGCTCGAACCGCACGCCATCAAGGATTACTGCCCCAACGGCTTGCAAGTAGAGGGGCGCGAGCGCATTCGCAAGGTGGTGACCGGCGTGACCGCCAGTCAGGCGCTTATCGACGCGGCGGTGGCGGCCAATGCCGATGCCATTCTGGTCCATCACGGCTACTTCTGGAGCGGTGAACCGGCCCAGATCACCGGTATGAAGCAGCGCCGCATCAAGACCCTGCTGGCCCACGATATCAACCTGTTTGCCTACCATTTGCCGCTGGATGTCCATCCCGAGGTGGGTAATAACGCCCAGCTCGCCAAGCTGCTCGACATCAAGGTGCGCCGTGGTCTGGAGCCGTGGAACAGCAAGAGCGTCGCCATGGTGGGCAAGCTGGAAGAGCCGATGAGCGGTGCCGACTTTGCCAAGCTGATTGCCGATCGCCTTGGCCGCGAACCACTCTATTGTGGCGATACCGGCCCCGAGCTTATCCGTTCCGTGGCCTGGTGCACCGGCGGCGGTCAGAGCTACATCAATCTGGCGGCGGAACAGGGCATCGATGCCTTTATCTCCGGTGAAGCATCAGAGCAGACCATTCACACCGCTCGCGAGATGGGGATGCACTTCTACGCCGCTGGCCATCACGCCACCGAGCGTTACGGCGTCAAGGCGCTGGGGGAGTGGCTGGCGACCGTGCATGGGTTGGATGTCACCTTTATCGATATCGACAATCCGGTCTAGGGTCGCTTGGCCGCGTAGCGGCGTAATCGGACCTGACCTAAGCCATCGTGAGGTAGGTAGAAATGACAAGGGAGGCCTAAGCCTCCCTTGTTGTATCTGACATGCAGTTGTTAGCGGTTACTCGCAGGCGTAACCAGCGGGGCCCAGCAGGGCGCCATCCAGTTGCACCGCGCCATCCACCATCTGCAGCCTGCCTTCGCAGAACCAGCGTACCACCAGCGGGTAGATGCTGTGCTCCTGCGCCTGCACCCGGGCCGCCACCTCGTCCGCACTGTCCCCTGCAAAGATGGGCACGCGGGCCTGCAGGATCACCGGGCCCCCGTCCAGCTCTTCGGTGACGAAGTGGACGCTGGCGCCATGCTCGCGCTCCCCATTGTCGATAGCGCGCTGGTGAGTGTGCAAGCCCTGATACTTGGGCAGCAGGGAGGGGTGGATATTGACCATCCGCCCGGCAAAGTGACGCACCAGATCGCCGCTCAATATCCGCATAAACCCGGCCAGTACCACCAGATCCGGCTGATAATCTGCCATCAGCGCCAGCAGGGCGGCGTCATACTCCTCCCGGCTGGCAAACTGCTGCTGGGCCAGAATGGAGGTCGCCACACCCGCCTCTTTGGCACGAACCAGACCGTAGGCATCGGCCTTGTTGCTGATGACGCCGACCACTTCACCGGCAATCTTGCCGCTGGCGCAGTGGTCGAGGATCGCCTGCAGATTGCTACCGCTGCCGGAGATTAGGACGAGGATCCGCATCATTTGATGACGACCTGCTCCTCACCGTCTGCTGCCTTGGCGATATGACCGATGTGCCATGCATTTTCGCCTTCCGCCTTGAGCAGGGTCAGCGCCTTCTCCAGCTGATTGGCGGGCAGGGCGATGATCATGCCGACGCCGCAGTTGAAGGTACGATACATCTCGTGACGGGTGACGTTGCCAGCCTGCTGCAGCCAGCTGAACACTGCCGGCCACTGCCAGCTCTGCTCATCGATCACCGCTTGAGTATTGGCGGGCAGGACGCGCGGGATGTTCTCCCAGAAGCCGCCACCTGTGATGTGGGAGAGGGCGTGGATCTCGCACTCCTTGATGAGCTTGAGCACAGGTTTCACATAGATACGGGTCGGCTCCAGCAGGGCGTTGGCCAGGGTGGTGTCACCCAGCGGCTGATGCACGTCGGCTTTGGAGACTTCCAGAATTTTACGGATCAGCGAGAAGCCGTTGGAGTGAGGGCCGCTGGCGGCCAGGGCGATCAGGGCATCCCCTTCACCGACCTTGCTGCCATCGATAATTTCGCTCTTCTCCACCACACCGACGCAGAAACCGGCGATGTCGTAGTCTTCCCCTTCATACATACCCGGCATCTCGGCGGTTTCACCGCCCACCAGAGCACAGCCAGACTGCTCGCAACCGGCTCCGATCCCGGTGACTACCGCGGCCGCGGTGTCAACGTCCAGCTTGCCGGTCGCATAGTAGTCGAGGAAGAACAGCGGCTCCGCGCCCTGTACGATCAGGTCATTGACGCACATGGCTACCAGATCGATGCCCACGGTGTCGTGTTTCTTCAGGTCGATGGCCAGCCGCAGCTTGGTGCCCACACCATCGGTACCGGAGACCAGTACCGGCTCCTTGTAGCCCGCAGGGATTTGACACAAGGCCCCAAAGCCGCCAAGACCACCAAGGACTTCAGGACGACGAGTGCGCTTTGACACGCCCTTGATACGTTCAACCAGTGCATTGCCGGCATCGATATCTACGCCAGCATCCTTGTAGCTCAGTGAGGTTTTGTCAGTCACGAGTATTCCCCGTCATGTAAAGAAGTGGAGGGTAAAATTCGGGGCGTATTCTAACAGTGGCGATGAAAAACCAGAAAGGAAATCGTTTGCGCGTTTTTGCGCGGAAATGCTCTACAAACGATGGCTTTTGTTGTATGATTCCGCGATTTTTTTGCGGCAGGTTAGAGGAGATAATAATGAAAGTCGTTGAAGTCAAACACCCCCTGGTCAAACACAAGATCGGTCTGATGCGTGAAGGCGATATCAGCACCAAGCGTTTCCGTGAACTGGCCAAAGAAGTGGGCAGTTTGTTGACCTATGAAGCGACCTCTGACTTCGAAACCGAGAAGGTTATCATCGATGGCTGGAATGGGCCAGTAGAAGTTGATCAGATCAAGGGCAAGAAGGTTACTGTCGTACCTATCCTGCGTGCCGGCCTTGGCATGATGGATGGCGTGCTGGAGCACATGCCGAGTGCCCGCGTCAGCGTGGTCGGTATCTACCGCGATGAAGAGACCCTGCAGCCGGTTCCCTACTTCGAGAAGATCGTCAGCAACATCGAAGAGCGTCTGGCGCTGGTCATCGACCCCATGCTGGCCACCGGCGGCTCCATGATCGCTACTATTGATCTGCTGAAGAAGAAAGGCTGCCAATCCATCAAGGTGCTGGTACTGGTTGCCGCGCCGGAAGGGATCAAGGCGCTGGAAGCCGCTCACCCTGACGTAGAGCTCTACTGCGCTTCTGTCGACCAAGGGCTGAACGAGAAAGGCTACATCGTGCCGGGTCTGGGCGATGCCGGCGACAAGATCTTCGGTACCA